>NZ_JAXBQT020000019.1:0-38530 GCF_047520755.2 Stenotrophomonas sp. FR010
ACCCAGCGCCTGACCGTGGAGAACTCCAGGCCGTAGCGACGAGCAACGGCTTTGACCGATGTGGAGGTCTTGCAGGCCTCTTTGGCGACCTGCAGCTTGAAACGCGCGTCGTATCTGTTCATGTATCCCTCGGGATTGGATCTGATGTCCAACTCCCGGGGGTCACTTCAGGGACGGGTTTACGGCGTCCCCGCAATCCGACACCGCCCCGCAATCACACGGAATGCCAGCTTTTGCTGTTGCTGTTGCTTCGGCTTCGGCTTCGGCTTCGGCAGGTGCAGGGCGCAGCCCTGCCGAACCAACCCTATCGCCCCGGCAACTGCGCGAACGCACGCTGCATGCAGTCCTCGCGCGGGCACACCCGGCAACCCGGCCCGATCGATACCGAATTGCCCGGGCTCTGCACATCCAGCCCCAGTGAATACACCAGCCGCTCGGCATGCTGCAGATCGCAGCCCAGCGCCACCGCGAAGGTCTTGCGCGGCCGGCCGTGGCCCACCGGGCCACTACTGACCTGCCGCGCCAGCCAGAAATGACGGCGGCCATCGGGCATGCGCGCGGTCTGGGTAAGGATGCGGCCGGGCTGGTTGAACGCCTCGTAGACGATCCATAGCGGGCACGAGCCGCCCACCTGCGAGAAGTGGAAGTCGGTGGCCGAATGGCGCTTGGATACGTTGCCCGCGCGGTCCACGCGGATGAAGAAGAACGGCAGGCCGGGCGCACTGCGCCGTGCCAGCGTGCTCAGCCGGTGGCAGACCGCCTCGAAGCCGACGCCGAACTGGTGCGCCAGCAGTTCGATGTCGTAGCTGCTGGCCTCGGCCGCACGCAGGAAGCGCATGTAGGGCATGACCAGCGCGCCGGCGAAGTAGTTCGAAAGACCCACCCGCGCCTGCGCGATGCGCGCGTCATCGGTGAAGCCCGCACGCGCCACCACCGCGTCGATCTGCGGCAGGTAGCCGTGCAGGGCCAGTTCGGCGGCCATCTGGAACGCCTGCTGGCCTGGCTCCAGGTAGTCCGGCAGCCACAACCGGCGCGTGCCGGCATCGTAATGGCGCTTCTCGCGCCCGGCCTGCAGTGCGGCCACTTCCACCAGCACGCCGTGGCGGTCGGCCAGCAGCTGGCGCAAGCGCGGCGCCACATGCCCAGGCGATAGCCCCCACTCGGCGAACAGGCGCTCGGCCAGTTCGTCCAGCTCGGGAATATGGTTGTGCATGCGGTTGAAGAACTCGCGTACCTGGTCGCCGGCCGGCAGGGTGCTGCCGGCGCCGGGCTCGCCCAGCTGGAATTCCAGCGCGGCGGCATGCTCGCGCAGTGCCAGGTGGCGGCGGTGCAGGTCCAGCAGCGCACGGCTGACCTGCGGCAGGTTGCCCGCCAGGGCGCGCAGTTCGGTGGCACTGACTTCGGCCAGGCCCAGGTCGCGCAGGGTCTCGCCCAGCGCTTCCTGCAGCGCGGCGGGCTCATCTTCGTCGAACAGCGCCGAAACATCCCCGAGTACCTTGCCCAGCTTCTTCTGCACGGCCGGGGTCAGTGGACGCTTGTTGCGCTCAATCTGGTTCAGGTAGCTGGCCGACAACCCCAGTGCCCGCGCCAGGTCAACCTGGCTGTAGCCGCGCTGTTCGCGCAGCCGCAGCAGGCGCAGGCCGAGTTGCCGCTGGGGAGCTGAGGAATTCACAGAATTAACAGGAATCGTGGGAGGTGTTGGCCAGATTAAGCGGATTCAGCCCGGAAATCGAGGTGGATGCTGTGAATAATGCCAAGCATCTTTCGCACCCTGTGGGATTGTCGTCATGACTGTTGCAGCGCCCCGTATCCGCATGCTGATCGATGGCCAGTTCGTTGAATCGGCCACCTCCCACTGGCAGGACGTGATCAATCCGGCCACCCAGGACGTGCTGGCCAAGGTGCCCTTCGCCACCACCGGCGAAGTGGACGCCGCCGTCGCCGCCGCCAAGGAAGCCTTCAAGACCTGGCGCAAGACCCCGATCGGCACCCGCGCGCGCATCTTCCTGAAGTACCAGCAGCTGATCCGCGAGAACATGAGCGAGCTGGCCCACATCCTCACCGCCGAACAGGGCAAGACCCTGCCCGACGCCGAAGGCGATGTGTTCCGCGGCCTGGAAGTGGTCGAGCATGCGGCCGCGATCGGCAACCTGCAGCTGGGTGAGTTGGCCAACAACGTGGCCAATGGCGTGGATACCTACACGATCATGCAGCCGCTGGGCGTGTGCGCTGGCATCACCCCGTTCAACTTCCCGGCGATGATTCCGCTGTGGATGTTCCCGATGGCGATCGCCACCGGCAACACCTTCATCCTCAAGCCGTCCGAGCAGGACCCGATGGTCACCATGCGCCTGGTCGAGCTTGCCCTGGAAGCCGGCATTCCGAAGGGCGTGCTGAACGTCGTCCACGGCGGCGAGGAAGTGGTCAACGCGATCTGCGACCACCCGGACATCAAGGCCGTGTCGTTCGTCGGTTCCACCCGCGTCGGCACCCACGTGTACAACCGTGCCTCGCTGGCCGGCAAGCGCGTGCAGTGCATGATGGGCGCCAAGAACCACGCCGTGGTGCTGCCGGACGCCAACAAGGAACAGACCCTCAACGCGATGGTCGGCGCCGCCTTCGGTGCGGCCGGCCAGCGCTGCATGGCCGCCTCCACCCTGGTGCTGGTCGGTGAAGCGCGCAACTGGGTGCAGGATCTGGTTGAAAAGGCCAAGACCCTGAAGGTCAGTGCCGGCACCGTGGCCGGCACCGACGTCGGCCCGGTCATCTCCTGCAGCGCCCGCGAGCGTGTGGAAGGCCTGATCGCCTCGGGCGTGGAGCAGGGTGCCAAGCTGGTGCTGGATGGCCGCAACCCGCAGGTCGATGGCTTCGAGAAGGGCAACTTCGTCGGCCCGACCATCTTTGCCGGTGTCACCACCGACATGCGCATCTACCAGGAAGAGATCTTCGGGCCGGTGCTGGTCATCCTCGAAGCGGAAACGCTGGAAGAGGCCATCGCGATGGTCAACAGCAACCCGAACGGCAACGGCACCGCACTGTTCACCCAGTCCGGCGCTGCCGCGCGCAAGTTCCAGGAAGACATCGACGTCGGCCAGGTTGGCATCAACGTGCCGATCCCGGTGCCGGTGCCGCTGTTCTCGTTCACCGGTTCGCGCGCCTCCAAGCTGGGCGACCTGGGCCCGTACGGCAAGCAGGTGGTGCTGTTCTACACCCAGACCAAGACGGTCACCGCGCGCTGGTTCGATGACGAGACGCTGAGCCACGGCGTCAACACCACGATCAGCCTGAAGTAACGGCAGGAGCAGCCATGAGCCACTCGATGACGACGGAACTGGAAGAAGCGCAGCAGGCGTACCGCGAGGCAGCGCGCGACTTCGCACAGGCCGAACTGGCGCCACACGCCGCGCGATGGGATGCGGAGGGCATCTTTCCGCGCGAGGCGATCGCCAAGGCCGGTGAACTGGGCTTCTGCGGTCTGTACATGGACCCGGAAGTGGGCGGCAGCGGCCTGAGCCGGCTGGACGCCGCCGTCGTCATCGAGGAGCTCGCCAACATCGATCCGTCGACTGCGGCCTACATCAGCATCCACAACATGGCCTCGTGGATGGTGTCCACGTGGGGCCAGCCAGCACTGCGCGATGCGTGGGGCACTGACCTGTCCTCGGGCAACAAGCTGGCCTCGTACTGCCTGACCGAACCGGGAGCCGGTTCCGATGCGGCCTCGCTGAAGACCACCGCCGTGCGCGACGGTGACTTCTATATGCTGAACGGCTCCAAGGCCTTCATCTCCGGCGCCGGTGCCACCGAACTGCTGGTGGTGATGGCACGTACCGGCGGTGCCGGCGCCGGCGGCGTCAGCGCCATTGCAGTGCCGTCGGACCTGCCGGGCATCAGCTTCGGCCGCAAGGAAGAGAAGATGGGCTGGAACAGCCAGCCCACCCGTGGCATCACCTTCGAAAACGTCCGCGTGCCGGTCAGCCACCTTCTGGGAGAGGAAGGCGGCGGCTTCAAGCTGGCGATGAAGGGGCTGGATGGTGGTCGCATCAACATTGCTGCCTGCTCGCTGGGTGCCGCGCAGGGCGCGCTGGATGCCGCGCGCCGCTACATGGGCGAGCGCCGCCAGTTCGGCAAGGCGCTGGCCGAGTTCCAGGCGCTGCAGTTCAAGCTGGCCGACATGGTCACCCAGCTGGTGGCCGCGCGGCAGATGGTGCACACCGCCGCACGCAAGCTCGATGCCGGGGCCAGCGATGCCAATGTCTGGTGCGCGATGGCCAAGCGTTTTGCCACCGATGCGGGTTTCAACGTCTGCAATGAAGCACTGCAGATCCACGGTGGCTACGGCTACATCCGCGAGTACCCGATCGAGCGCCTGCTGCGTGACTGCCGCGTGCACCAGATCCTGGAAGGCACCAACGAGATCATGCGGGTGATCGTTGCCCGTCACCTGCTCAACACCGAAGAGGAACTGCGATGAAGGATTGGCGTACCCAGGAGCACGTGGGCCTGAAGGTCGAGGCCGACGGCCATACCGCCGTGGTCACCCTGAACAACCCGCCGGCGCACACCTGGACCGTGCACAGCCTGTCGGCGCTGCGCGACCTGGTCGGCGCGCTCAACGCAGACCGCGAGATCTACGCGCTGGTGATCACCGGTGACGGCGAGAAGTTCTTCTCCGCCGGTGCCGACCTCAACCAGTTTGCTTCCGGCGACAAGGCCGCAGCGCGCGAAGCCGCGCGCCGTTTCGGCGAAGCGTTCGAGGCGCTGTCCGGTTTCCGTGGCGTGTCGATCGCCGCGATCAACGGCTACGCGATGGGCGGAGGCCTGGAATGCGCGCTGGCCTGCGACCTGCGCATCATCGAAGACCACGCCCAGGTGGCGCTGCCGGAGGCCACCGTCGGCCTGCTGCCGTGCGCCGGTGGCACCCAGAACCTGCCGCGCCTGGTCGGCGAGGGCTGGGCCAAGCGCATGATCCTGCTGGGTGAGCGCATCAACGCTGAGACCGCGCTGCGCATCGGCCTGGCCGAAGAAAAGGTCGGCAAGGGCGAAGCCAAGGCACTGGCGCTGGAATGGGCGAAAAAGGCCGGTAAGCAGAGCCCGACCAGCATCGCCGCCTGCAAGACGCTGGTACAGGCCACCCGCACCGGCACCCACGCCTCGGCGCTGGTGGCCGAGCGCGAAGCCTTCGTCGACCTGTTCGACACCGCCGACCAGGTCGAGGGCGTGACCGCCTTCCTGGAAAAGCGCGCCGCGCAGTGGAAGAACGCATGAGCACCGACACCGCTGCCGACGACGCACCGGTGCTGTTCGAGGAGCGCGTGGCCGGTAACGGCATGCGCATCGGCATCGCCACGCTCAACGCGCCGCGCACGCTCAATGGCTTCTCGCTGCCGATGGCACACCTGCTGCTGGAGCAGTTGAACGCCTGGGCCGACGACGACGGCATCGCCATGGTGGTGCTGCAGGGTGCTGGCGAGAAGGCGTTCTGCGCTGGCGGCGACCTGCACAGCCTGTACAAGGCCATGGTCGCCTTCCGTGAGGCCGGCCGCAGCGATATCCGCGAGAACGACTACGCCGCCGAGTTCTTCGACGTCGAGTACCGCGTCGATTACCTCATCCACACCTATACCAAGCCGATCCTGTGCTGGGGCCACGGCATCGTGATGGGCGGAGGTATCGGCCTGATGTCCGGCGCCAGCCACCGCGTGGTCAGCGAGCGCTCCAAGCTCGCGTTCCCGGAAATCACCGTCGGCCTGTTCCCTGATGTCGGTGGCAGCTGGCTGCTGCCGCGCGTACCGGGCAAGGGCGGGCTGTTCTTGGCCCTGACCGGGGCGCTGCTCAACCCGGGCGATGCCATCTACGCTGGCCTGGCCGATGTACATGTGCCCGAAGAGCGCCGCAGTGCGGTGTTCGATGCGCTGCTGCAGGTGGCCTGGTCCAGTGAGCCCCCACACAACCACGAACGCCTGACCCATCTGCTGCAGTCGCATGCCAGCGATGCCGCCACCGGTCCGCTGCTGGCCAACGCGGCGCAGGTCGATGCGTTGTGCGAAGGCGATGACCTTGAAGCCATTGTCGCGCGCATTGCCGGCCTGCAGACCGAGGATGCCTGGTTGCAGGCGGCACAGAAAACCCTCGCCGCCGGTGCACCGGGCTCGGCACGGCTGTCCTATGAACTGCAGCGCCGCAGTGCCGGCCAGGATCTGGCCGCGATCTACCGCCTGGAGTACATCGTCGCCCTGCACTGCGCCGCCCACGGCGATTTCGCCGAAGGCATCCGCGCGCTGCTGATCGACAAGGACCGCAATCCGCAGTGGAACCCGGCCACCCTGGCCGAGGCCACCTGTGCGTGGGCCGACACCTTCTTTGCTTCCCCCTGGGCCGCTGCCGCGCATCCGCTGGCCGACCTGGGCACTCCCCTTGTTGAAAGGAGCCTTGCATGAGCCGCATTGCATTCATCGGGTTGGGCAACATGGGTGGCCCGATGGCCGCCAATCTGGTCAAGAACGGCCACACCGTGCGCGTGTTCGATCTGGTCCCGGCCGCGGTGCAGGCCGCCGTCGATGCCGGTGCCAGCGCGGCGTCGTCGGCACGCGATACCCTGGCCGATGCGGAGGTCGTGATCTCGATGCTGCCGGCCAGCCGCCACGTCGAAGGCGTGTACCTGGGCGATGACGGTATCCTCGCCGCGATCCCGGCCGGTGCATTGGTCATCGACTGCAGCACGATCGCACCGGCCAGTGCCCGCAAGGTTTCCGAAGCGGCCGCCGCGCGTGGCCTGCAGATGATCGACGCGCCGGTCTCCGGCGGTACCGCTGGCGCCCAGGCCGGCACCCTGACCTTCATCGTCGGTGGCGGAGAGGACGCGCTGGAACGCGCTCGCCCGGTGCTGCAGGCGATGGGCAAGAACATCTTCCATGTCGGCGCCAGCGGTGCCGGCCAGGTCGCCAAGCTGTGCAACAACATGGCGCTGGGCGTGATCATGGCGGTGACCGGTGAAGCCATCGCGCTGGGTGTTGCGCACGGGCTGGACCCGAAGGTGCTGTCGCAGATGATGGCGGTCAGCACCGGCCGCAGCTGGGCCACCGAAGTGTGCAACCCGTGGCCTGGCGTGCTGGAAAATGCGCCGGCCTCGCGCGGCTACAGTGGTGGTTTCGGCAGCGATCTGATGCTGAAGGACATGGGCCTGGCGGTGGAAGCGGCAATGAGTGTCGGCGCCTCGATCCCGCTGGGCGAAGTGGCCCGCAACCTGTACTCGATGAACCACCAGGCCGGCCGCGGCAAGCTGGATTTTTCCAGTGTGGTGCAGCTCATCACGAGCGAGAAGTAAGGCTTGGATATGTAGAGCCGAGCCCGTGCTCGGCTGCTTTTCCGCCGGATGTTCCCGCGCCGGACGGATCAGCCGAGCAGGGGCTCGGCTCTACAAAAGCGAATGCGTCCCCGGCTGCGCGCCGGGGCCCACCCGAGGTGGGATGGGCGGATGTTCGGTTTCGACCGGCATCCGCCCATTTTTTTCCCTCGCTCGGGTAGTGCCGGCCGCTGGCCGGTATCACCGCATCAGGCCACGATCAGCGTCACGTCGATGTTGCCGCGGGTGGCGTTGGAGTACGGGCACACGATGTGTGCCTTCTGCACCAGTTCTTCCACCTGCTCGCGCGGCACGCCCGGCACGTTGATGGTCAGCTCGGCCTCGATGCCGAAACCGGTCGGGATCTGGCCGATGCCGACCTTGCCGGTGACGGTGGTGTCGGCCGGCAGCGCGACCTTGGCCTGGCCGGCCACGAACTTCAACGCGCCCAGGAAGCAGGCCGAGTAGCCGGCGGCGAACAGTTGTTCCGGGTTGGTGCCCGGGCCGCCGGCGCCGCCCAGCTCGCGCGGGGTCGACAGCTGGATGTCCAGCACGTTGTCGGAGGAGACGGAACGGCCTTCGCGGCCGCCGGTAGAGGTGGCCTGGGCGGTGTACAGAACCTTTTCGATGGACATCGGGATGCTCCTGGTCAGTGGGTGGGTGTTGCGTTGGAGCCTACTTTGCCCGCTTTCCGCGTACGTTGGGTTGCAACGCGTACGAAAAACTTGATCGATCGTCCTGCCGGCCTAGATCGTCCACTCGCGGTCGGTGGTGAACATGATGGTCAGCCAGCGGTCCGGCGAGGCCTCGCCCAGCGCTTCGCCGATCTCGTCGCGCAGCCGGTCCCATTCGACCAGGGGCCGCGGCGGGTCGTCTTCCGGCACCACAAAGAACAGCTCGATCTGCTCGCCACGCCCCACCTGCGCGACGTAGCTGCGGTGCTCGACGAAGCCGTGCCTGGCCACGATCGCGCGTGCCACCGCATCCACATGCGCCTGCAGTTCCGGCGGGGTGACCAGCAGGATGCCGGCCAGCGCCCGGCGCACGGTGCCGAGCGGGGCGATCATCACCAGCACGCAGACGAAGGCGAGGATGGCCGGGTCGATGTACGGCCCGACCCACGCCAGCGAGGTGCCCTGCACCAGCACGCCGCCAAGGAAGGCCAGCAGATAGCAGGCCGACATGCTGGCGGCGATCACCCAGTTCTTCGCGTCCAGTGCGATGAACTCCGAACCGATGCGGCGGTTGGCGCGCAGCACGAACCAGGCCAGCGCACCTTCGCCGACGATCGACAACCCGGCGAAGGCGATGGCCGGACCAAGCGCGATGTGGCGACCGCCGGACATCAGCGCGTCGACCGCATTGACCAGCGCATACAGCGCCGCGCCGATCATCAGCGTGCCGCTCAACCCCAGCACGATCGGCTCCAGGTGCCAGAAACCCATGGTGAAGCGCTGGTTGAGCCGCGACTGCAGCGCGTCGGTGCTGGTGGACAGTGCGATCAGCCGCGCGACCAGCAGTGACAGCCAGGTCATCACCACATCGATCAGGCCGTAGATGCCGTCGAAGATGATCAGCGAGGAATTGGCCAGCAGGCCGAACACCACCGCTGCCGCGGCCAGCAGCAGTGAGCCTGCGATGGACAGGCGCAGCACGCCTTGTTCGGTGGCGGGATCGAAGAACTGTGCGCGGTCGGTGGCCATGGCGCGATTGTAGAGCGGAGCCATGCTCCGCTGCCGTTGCGGACTGTCGACGCTGTCCCTTGGCAGCCCTGTGCCGTAGACTGCGTCCCTCCCACGTACCGATTCCCGCCTGCAGTGATCACGCCACCCTGACCCTTGCCGCACCTCGGCAGCCGGCCCGCCCGGCTCAGGAACCCGCGTCTTTCACTGCAGCGCCACGTGGCCCAGCCCGCGTGTGCGCGGAGTTTTACCATGCAAACGTCTTATCCCCTGCGCCAGCAATGGCTCGGCAACCTCCGTGGTGATCTGCTGTCCGGCACCGTCGTCGCCCTGGCACTGATTCCCGAAGCCATCGCGTTCTCGTTGATCGCCGGCGTCGACCCCAAGGTCGGCCTGTATGCTGCTTTCTCCATTGCCGTCATCACCGCGATTGCAGGGGGCCGCCCCGGCATGATCTCTGCCGCCACCGGCGCGATGGCCCTGGTGATGGTCGACCTGGTCAAGGACCACGGCCTGCAGTACCTGTTTGCCGCCAGCATCCTGGCCGGCCTGCTGCAGGTGCTGGCCGGCGTGTTCAAGCTGGGCTCGCTGATGCGCTTCGTCTCGCGCTCGGTCATCACCGGCTTCGTCAACGCGTTGGCCATCCTGATCTTCCTGGCCCAGATGCCCGAGCTGATCGGCCGCGGCCCCACCGTGTATGTGCTGTGCGCCACCGCGTTGGCGATCATCTACCTGCTGCCGCGCATCAACCGCGCAGTGCCTTCGCCGCTGGTGGCGATCATCGTGCTCACCGCCGTGGTCATCGGCTTCGGCATCGATGTACGCAGCGTGGGCGACATGGGCCAGCTGCCCGACAGCCTGCCGTACTTCCTCATCCCCGATGTGCCCTTCACCTGGGAAACGCTGCGCATCCTGCTGCCGGTGTCAGCCACGCTGGCGGTGGTCGGCCTGCTCGAATCGATGATGACCCTGCAGGTTGTCGAGGACATCACCGAGACGCCCAGTGAGCGCAACCGCGAGTGCGTCGGCCAGGGCCTGGCCAACACGGTCACCGGTTTCCTCGGTGGCATGGCCGGCTGCGCGATGATCGGCCAGTCGGTCATCAACGTGACGTCTGGTGGCCGCGGCCGCCTGTCCTGCCTGGTGGCCGGCGTGCTGCTGCTGGTGCTGGTGGTATACGGCAGCGACTTGGTGCGGCAGATCCCGATGGCCGCACTGGTGGCGGTGATGATCATGGTCAGCATCGGCACCTTCAGCTGGCGCTCGCTGCGCGACCTGCGCACGCATCCGCGCAGCTCGTCGGCAGTGATGCTGCTGACCGTGGTGGTCACCGTGGCCACCCACGACCTGGCCAAGGGTGTGCTCAGCGGCGTGCTGTTGTCTGCCCTGTTCTTCGCCCGCAAGGTGGGCCGCATGCTCGACGTGCAACGCGAAGACGTTGCGGACATGGACATGCAGGTCTACCGCGTGCGCGGCCAGGTATTCTTCGCCTCCGCCGGACAGCTGGGTGCGGCGTTCGACTACCAGCACGTGGCGCCGAAGGTACAGATCGACCTGCGGGAGGCCCACCTGTGGGATCTGACTGCCGTCGCCGCGCTGCAACGCGCGCAGGAAAAGCTGACCGCGCATGGCGCCGAAGTCAGTGTTGTCGGCCTCAACGCGGCCAGCCAGACGCTGATCGAACAGGTGGGGGACAGGGGCGGTGCGTACTGATGGCCGCTTGCTGTTTTCGCTTGCAAGTTTTCTGATTGAGGCCTGCCTTCACCGGATGCACTGTGATTTCGTGCATTCGGCACAGATCGGAAAAGGACGAGAGATGATCGCAATACGCGTGTTTCCGGTACTTCTGTACTCCGCACTGGGTCTTGGCTTGACGGCGCTATCGCCCAGTGCGGTTGCGACCTCGCCCCGCATCGTTATCGAACATGTTTCCCACCACCGCGCAGGAACCGCTGAGGCGGCGGCGATCGCACGGTGGCTGGACAGCATCCCGGATGCGGATCGGCGGACGATGGAGCTGGGCACGATTACGGTGCAGCAGCGCCGGCCCCCCTCCGATGCCTGGGGCTCTGCCGCAGTGGCCCCTCCCGTTCCGCTTCCGGCCTCGGGTGCTGCCGGTGAGAAGATCACCATCACCAATGAGCTTCCCGGTGGCTTCGTGGAAACCTGGACGTTCCAGTGGGTTGCGGGAGAGGGTGGGGGCGGTTGGAAGCAGACCGATTACGAAACGCACGCGCCGATCGTGCAGCCTGATCGGCCCAACGAGCTGTGACGGAGCGGTGGTGGCCGGTCGCAGCAGGCCACCACCGCTCCAAAGTTGGTCGCGTCAGGTTTCTGCGGTGCCGTCCGCGCAAGCTGAATTCAGTCAGCCATCTGAAACCGCCGCTGTCGTAGGATCTGCACCGTGATCGGGGCCGATGGACGGATCCTCCCGGCCGGCACCCGCTGGCCACAAGCAAGGGAGATGCAAGCAATGCAGGTAATGGATGCCCATGGGGGCAATGAACAGATCGCCTCCGGCCGTCGGTACTGGAAGGTGCTGGCCCTGTGCCTGGTGCTCACCGCGTGCCAGGCGCCTTCTACCCCGGCATCGGCCGAAGCGGCGGCCGCTCCGGTTCCGCTCGCCGCGGCAGCGCCGGCAGCGCCCCCCCATGCAGTGACCGGTGATTCCTCTCGGTACCCGGATGCGTCCTACACGGACGGTCGCCTGCGCCCGGCTTATGGCTGGTGCGTGGATGGCGTGGAGGATGCGGGCAAGCTGCAGGCCTGCGGCAAGGATGAACTGGCCTATCAGGAAGGGCGCCTGCAGGAGGGTGCCAGCAAGACTGTGACCGGGCTCGACGCTGCTGCGAAGCAGGCGTTCCTTGCCACCCAGGCGACCTGGCGCAGCGATACCGACCGTCATTGCTCCGCTCCGACCAATGCCGGTGTGGATGACCTGAAGGCACAGGAGTGCCGCCTGTTCCGCGTGGCCAACCGTGCCGACGCATTGATGGCGCAGAGCGGCCCGCCCGATACCTCCTACACCCAGGCAACGCTTCGCCCGGAATTCATCCGCTGTGTGCAGCAGGCCCGTGGCATGAACGACCATATCCAGGCCTGCGGCGATACCGAGCTGGCCTACCACCAGACGCAGCTGCAGGCCGAAGTGGCGCGCCTGATGAACGGCCCCGACAGTCCGGCCAAGGACCGCTGGATGGACGAACAGGCCACTTGGGCCGAGGACACCGACAAGCGCTGCAGCCCGGCTACAGAGAGCGTGGGCCAGGCGCTGGACGCGCAGTCGTGCCTCATCAACCGCTACGCCAACCGCGCGGTGGAACTGCAGGCGCGCGAGCGCCGTTGATGTCGGCTGAAACCTGAATTCAGTCAGGCATCGGCATTCTGCGCTGGCGTAGCATCCTCACCGTGATGGGGCCGATGGACGGCTCCTCTTTGCCGACCCACCCGGCGACTCACCAGGGAGAAGCAAGCAATGCAAGCCTTGAGCGCGCCTGCGCGCATTGATCGATCCGCCTTTGAAATCCGACGCGGAATTGCGCTGGTGATGTGCCTGTTGCTGGGCGCCTGCCAAGCCCCTTCGGCCGACAGCGCCACGGTTGCCGCTGCCGCCAGCGCAGATGAGCCCACACCGGCAGCCACATCGACACCGGCCAGCGCGACGCCTGCAACTACAGCCGCCGATGCCGACGCGGATGCCGATGACTTTCCCGCGCCGCTGCCCGATGCCTCCTACACCCAGGCCAACCTGCGTCCTGCGTACACCCGTTGCGTGGACGCCAGCGAAGCGGTGACAGCACGCCTGCAGGCATGTGGCGACGAGGAGTTGAGTTACCAGGAAGACCGCTTGGCCGAGATCGTCGCCGGTGTCGTGGCAAGTCCCGACAGCAAGGCCAAGGATGACTGGATGGATGCGCAGGCTGCCTGGTGGTCGGACACCAATCGCCATTGCCGCTGGGATCCCAAAACCGATGGCCAGGGCCAGAGGCTGGACGCGCAGTCGTGCCGCATCAACCGCGTGGCCAACCGCGTTGACCAGCTGCAGGCCGCTGCACGCAGCAAGTGACCTCAATCCACCGCATTGCCAACTGAGAGGAGTCCTTCGACATGGATGTAGTGACCGATGCAAGGAAGGCGATGGAACACTGGCATCGCGGCCAGTCCTCCGCCCGTTTTGAAACCGACAACCGTGGTCCAGGCTGGATTTCCTCGGGCAAGGGTGACCATGGCGGCGTGTCCTATGGCAGCTACCAGTTCGCCAGCGCCGTTGGCGGGGTGGACGAGTACCTGAAGTCGTCCCGCTATGCGGACCAGTTCCACGGCCTGAAACCTGCGACGGAAGCCTTCAGCGAGCGCTGGAAAGCGTTGGCCGCACGCGACGAAAAGGGCTTCGCCCAGGAACAGCACGATTTCATCCAGCACCAGTATTACGACGTGCAGATGGATCGCCTGAAGAAGGTCGGCGTGGACCTGCAAGGTCGCGGCCCTGCCGTGCAGGACGCGCTGTGGAGCACGTCGGTGCAGTATCGCAACATGACCCGTGGTGTATTCCAGAATGGCCTGAAACAAGCCTATGGTGATGATTACAAGCTGTCCGAGCTGAGTGACGAGCAGATTGTCAGGGCCGTGCAGGATTACAAGCACGCCAACGTCCAGCGCCATTTCGAGAGCTCGCCCAAGCAGTGGGATTCGCTGCGCGAGCGCACGCTCAATGAAAAGTCCGAGCTGGTTGCGCTGGCGCGCTACGACAGGATCAACCACGATCCGCAGCCGTACCAGGGCAAGACCTACGAACAGGCGTTCGGCGAGCCGGCGCATCGTCAGTCCGCCGCGCGCCCGGCGCGTGCACCGATGGCCGACGGTGTGCTGGTGCAGGGCGAACGCGGCAATGAAGTGCTCGCGCTGCAGCAGAAGCTGGCGCAGGCCGGCTACACCGGTGTGGATGGCAAGGTGCTGAAGCCCGACGGCGATTTCGGCAGCGATACCTACCACGCGGTGCGTCAGTTCCAGAAGGCGCATGGGCTGGAAGAAGATGGCAAGGCGGGGCGTGACACGCTGTCTGCACTGAACGCCGGGGTTCGCCCACCCGCACAGACACCGGCACCGCCATCGGTACCCTCGCCAGAACGCCACGAGCCGAAGGCGCCCTCTACGGATGGTGCGCCGGTGGCGGCCGCCCCCGGTGGCGGCCGCATCACGGTGATCGAGCCCTACGGCAATGTCACCAGCAACCGCACGCTGGCCCACGGCATCAGTGGCGAAACGGCCTATCGCGAACTGAAGATCCATCATCCCAACACCAATGCCGAAGCCGTGCGCACCGGCGATGCCCGCAAGGCCGACCGCCAATCGGGCATGGTCGAAGGCGAGATGGAGAACATCCGCACACGTGAGGACAAGAATGACATTCCGCTGGTGCGCAAGGACCTGATTCTCACCGATCGCCTGGGCAGCCGCGATGTGATGATTCCGAACCCGGTGGCCGGCTACGCGCAGTTCAACAAGGACGCGACCAATTCGATCAGCCTCTACAGCCACCCGGCCGGCGATCCGCGCCGTGAGCTGGTAGGCCAGGTGCTGCACGGCGCCGCTGGCACGTCGCCCTACAAGAACGGTGACTTCGTCGAGTACGGCGCTCCGCTGATCCAGCAGTCGAACGCCGGCAGCAAACCGGTGCATGCGCATATCGAAGTGGAGCCGGCGCAGTTCCGCCGCTACCTCGGCGACATGCTCAACGACCGCATCACCCTCGGCGGCAAGGTACACGCGCAGGGGCCGGAAGCAGCGCAGGCCGCACGCGCCACGCAGCAGGCGCCGATGGCCGACGGCATGCTGTTGAAGGGCGAACGCGGCGATGAGATCAAGGCGCTGCAGGGCAAGCTGGCCGCGTTGGGTTACACCGCCGCCGACGGCAAGGCGCTGGGCACCGATGGCATCTTTGGCAAGGACACGCTGGCAGCGGTCAAGCAGTTCCAGGCCAACAACGGCCTGGAGCAGGATGGCAAGGCCGGCCGCCAGACCCTGGCGCGCCTGGACGACCCGGCCGCAGTGAAAGCCGGCGCGCAGACCGCCGCCGCCCCGGCACGCGCCGAACCGACCGCACCGGCAGCGCCCAGCATGCGCGATCCTTCGCATGCCGAGAATCCGCGCTTCAACCAGGCCCTGGAGAAACTACAGGAGCTGCAGCAGCAGCGCGTGCAGGCTGGCCTGTGCCCGCTGTTCGCCAATGCGCAGGAAACCGAACGCGCCGCCGGCCAGCTGGCCTACGAGAGCAAGGTCGCCGGCATGCGCCAGATCGACCATGTGGTCGCACGCCCGGATGGCAGCGGCTTGTTCGCCGTGCAGGGCAATGTCGGCGACCCGGCTGCGCAGCGCACCTTCGTCGACAGCCGACAGGCCGTGTCGCAGTCGGTCGAGGCCAGCACCCGCCAGACCGAGGAACTGGATGTCCAGTTCAACCAACGCGTGCAGGAACAGCAGCAGGAGCAGGTGCGCAACCGCGGCCTGTAAGCCTGCTGCACTGTGGCCGAAGGCTCCGGGCCCAACGACCCGGGGCCTTCTGTCGATTCATTCTGCAGGGTCGACCCGCCGGTACACCCCGAACTGGGTCCTGCGCTGGCCCATCGGGATGATCAGGGCCAGCAGGACCGCGCCTCCGTCCACCTGCTTCACCACCGGATCGTTTTCCACCGTGCAGGACAGTTCCACGCGCGACCAGATGCAGCCGGCGCCGGCCTCGCCCGGTTTGCACGATGACCACCGGTTGATGACCAGCTGTTCTCCTTCGGCGCTGTAGCTCTTGCTGGAAGCGCTGCCTGCAGCCTCGATGCCGGTGCCGTCGGCGGCATGGAAGCGGGCCACCAGCCGGCTCGCCTCCTGGCGGATCGTGATCTGGTGGATGTCCTTGTTGTAGACGCCAAAGAGCCTGGAAAGCGCGCCGATGGGCGCATTTTCCTGTCCGGCCGACAGGTAGGACGGCCGGTTGTCGAAGGTGGCGCCTTCGGTGAAGTCGCATCGTGGGCCGGGCTTGATCTCCGCAAGGCGCGTGTCGCGGACGCTGCTGCAACCACTGCCCAAGGCCAGTCCCGCCAGCAGGGTGAGGCAGGCGAGGCCAGAGCCCGCCAGCGAGGATGCAGTCGGTTTCATTGTGGCTTCCCTTCCAACAGATGCGGTGCAACAGGAACTCGCGTACCGAGTATCCCCACGCAAGGGCGGCAGCGGCAACCCGGCCTGCATCCCGGCTGCCCGCCGCCATTCATCCGCCCGGTGTAAACTATTGATCTCAATGGCAATGCCAGTCTCCACGATCAACCGCCCGATGACGTCCGCCACCGCCCGTTACGCTGATTCCCTGCGCCTGTCCGTCGCGCCCATGATGGACTGGACCGACCGCCATTGCCGGGTGTTCCACCGCCTGCTGGCGCCGGGTGCGCGGCTGTACACCGAAATGGTGCACGCCAATGCGGTCATCCATGGCGATCGCCAGCGCCTGCTCGGTTTCGATGTCAGCGAACAGCCGCTGGCACTGCAGCTCGGTGGCAGCGATCCGGCGCTGCTGGCGCAGGCCGCGCGCATCGCCGCCGACTGGGGCTACGACGAGGTCAACCTCAACTGCGGCTGCCCGTCCGACCGCGTGCAGGCCGGGCGCTTTGGTGCCTGCCTGATGCGCGAGCCGGTGCTGGTGGCCGAATGCGTGTCGGCCATGGTCGAGGCAGTGGACATCCCGGTGACGGTGAAATGCCGCTTGGGCGTGGACGAAGACGACAACTACGAGGTATTCGCCAGTTTCGTCGATCGCCAGGTCGAGGCCGGCGCCGCGATGGTGGTGGTGCACGCCCGCAATGCCTGGCTGAAGGGCCTGTCGCCGAAGGAGAACCGCGAGGTTCCGCCACTGAAGTACGACTGGGCCTACCGCCTGAAGCAGGAGCGCCCGGCGCTGCCGGTGGTGCTCAATGGCGGCCTGGCCACCATCGAGGCGGTGCAGGCGCAGGCCGCGCACGTCGATGGCGTGATGCTGGGCCGCGCGGCCTACCACGACCCCTACCTGCTGCATCAGCTGGAGGCGCTGCAGACCGGCGCCCCGCGGCAGGCCCGCGGCGACCTGCTGCGCACGCTGCGTCCCTACGTGGAAGCGCGCCTGGGCGAAGGCCTGGCGCTGAAGCACATCACCCGCCACCTGCTCGGCCTGTTCCACGGCCAGCCCGGTGGCCGCGCGTTCCGCCAGGTGCTGAGCGAGGGCGCGCACCGCCCGGGCGCCGACTGGAGCTTGGTCGAGCAGGCGCTGTCGGTCACTGAGCGCGAAGCTGATCGCGCCGCAGCGTGACCGCAGTCACATTCCTGACTTGACAAGGGACGGCGATTCGTCCCGAATGTTCACCTAGCTGAACATCGCAGGGCTGCGGCCGGAAAAGTTCAGACCGGATTCACTGCCCCAAACCAAGAATTTGCAAAGGATTTGTAAAGCGCCGGGTCCCGAACCCGGCATCCGGATTTACGACTTTTGAACGAATCGCCGTGCTCGGCTAGGATCGCATCGATGTCTTCCGCTCCCTTCCATTGCCGCATTGCCCTGGCCACCACCTGCGTGGTGCTGTGGGCTGCGCCGCTGTCTTCGGCGTTGGCGCAACAGCCGCCGCGCGGCGAGCAGGCACGGGCGGAAATGATGGATCGGGGAGAGCGCGGCAACCGTGGCGACGAGCGTTCGCTGTCCGATGCCGTGCGCCGCGTGCAGCGCAGCACCGGCGGCCACATCCTCGGCGCCGAGCGCGTGCCGTTCGATGGTCGTGATATCAACCGGGTGAAGTACATGGACGACCGGGGCCGGGTCCGCTACATGGACGACCCCGCCCCGTCGCGTTCACAGCCGCGCACGCCGCGGTCGGATATGTCATCACTACGCGGCGATAACCCCTGAACAGGGATAGTCGTCGCTATCAACCCGTACCCCACAGGCCTCCGGGCCACACCCAGGACACTAGGGAGAGTTCATGCGTATCCTTCTGGTCGAAGACGAAGCCCCGCTGCGTGAGACCCTGGCAGCCCGGCTCAAGCGCGAAGGCTTTGCCGTCGATGCTGCGCAGGACGGCGAGGAAGGCCTCTACATGGGGCGCGAAGTTCCGTTCGATGTCGGCATCATCGACCTCGGCCTGCCCAAGATGTCGGGCATGGAGCTGATCAAGGCCCTGCGTGACGAAGGCAAGAAGTTCCCGGTGCTGATCCTGACCGCGCGTTCGAGCTGGCAGGACAAGGTCGAGGGCCTGAAGCAGGGCGCCGACGATTACCTGGTCAAGCCGTTCCACGTCGAAGAGCTGCTGGCCCGCGTCAACGCGCTGCTGCGCCGCGCCGCCGGCTGGAGCAAGCCGACCCTGGAATGCGGCCCGGTCGCCCTGGACCTTGCTGCCCAGACGGTCAGCGTGGCCGGCAGCAATGTCGACCTGACCAGCTACGAGTACAAGGTGCTGGAGTACCTGATGATGCATGCCGGTGAACTGGTCTCCAAGGCCGACCTCACCGAACACATCTACCAGCAGGACTTCGACCGCGACTCCAACGTGCTGGAGGTCTTCATCGGCCGCCTGCGCAAGAAGCTGGACCCGGATGGCGAACTGAAGCCGATCGAGACCGTGCGCGGTCGCGGCTACCGTTTCGCGATCCCGCGCAACGAGGGCTGAGCCGGCTCACCCTGGCGATAACACGATGTCCGGCCGTCTGTGGTTCTTCCGACGCTGGCGGCCGCGCTCACTGCAGGCGCGCCAGATGCTCGCCGCGTCCGTGGGCCTGGTCGCGTTCCTGGCGCTGGCCGGCTACGCGCTCGACGCCGCCTTCGCCGATACGGCGAAGGCGAACCTGCGTGAGCGCCTGAAGAACTACGCCACCTCCTACGCGGCCGGCATCGACTTCACCCGCGACCGCTCGCTGTACATCCGCGAGCAGCCGCCGGATTCGCGCTTCGACGTACCCGGCAGTGGCCTGTACCTGCAGGTGGTGATGCCGCACGGCAAGGGCAATTCGATGTCCGCCGAAGGCCCGATGCTGCCCACCGTGGGCGGCGGCCTGCTGGCACCGCGCCAGGAAGTGTTCGAAGGCCCGCTGCCGATGATCCAGATCGATGGCAGCCAGGGCTCGGTGTACCGCTATGGCCTGGGCCTGGTGTGGGGCGCCGACGCCGACCCCGCCACTGAATTCCCCTACACCATCTATGTGATGGAAGACTCGCGCGCGCTGGGTGCGCAGCTGCGCGTGTTCCGTGGCCGCGTCTGGTTCTACCTGGGCGGCATCGGCCTGATCCTGCTGCTGCTGCAGACCGTCATCCTGCAGTGGAGCCTGCGTCCGCTGCGCCGGGTGATCACCGAGCTGACCAAGGTGCAGCGCGGCGAGACCGAGCGCATGAGCGAGCGCCACCCGCGCGAGCTGGAACCGCTGACCGACAGCATCAACGCCTTCATCGAAAGCGAGCGCGAGAACCTCGAGCGCCAGCGCAATACCCTTGCCGATCTGGCGCACAGCCTGAAAACGCCAATCGCGGTACTGCGCACGCAGATGGACAGCGGCGCCGGCGACGGTGCGCTGCGCGAAGAACTGGACGTGCAGCTGCAGCGCATGAACAACCTGGTTTCGTACCAGTTGGCACGCGCGGCCTCGTCGGGCCACAAGCTGTTCTCCGCGCCGCTGCCGATCGAGTCCAACGCCGAGGAAATCGTGCGTGGCCTGGAAAAGGTCTACGCCTCCAAGGGCGTGCTGTGCGAATTCGATATCGACCCGGCCGCGCGCTTCCACGGCGAGCCGGGTGACCTGCAGGAACTGCTCGGCAACCTGCTGGAGAACGCCTTCAAGTGGGCCAACCGCCGCGTGCTGCTGACCGCGCAGCCGCTGCCGGCGCCGAACGCGCGCCGTGCCGGCCTGCTGCTGGCGGTGGACGACGATGGCCCGGGCATCGCCCCGGATGACATCGGCAAGGTGCTGCAGCGTGGCGTGCGTGGCGACGAGCGCGTGCAGGGCCACGGCATCGGCCTGTCGATCGTGCAGGACCTGATCAAGGACTACCGCGGCGAACTGATCGTGGGCCGTTCGGCCGAACTGGGTGGCGCACGCTTCGAAGTGCGCTTGCCGCCGGGGCCGTAAACATCGTTGATCGGTAGTGCCGGCCGCTGGCCGGCAACCAGGCAATGTCATCGAAGATCATGAGGTTGCCGGCCAGCGGCCGGCACTACGGCATTTCGATCTTCGGCGGCTCGCCGTAGAACCGCCGCAGCTGCGCGGCGACCTCGGGCAACGCCTGCTGCAGCAGATCCGGTGCCGAGAAGTGGTACTCGCTGGCCACCGCGAAGAACTCCTCCGGCGCCTCGGCCGCATACGGGTCGATCAGCGTCTCTTCGCCTGCGTCCACCTGCGCACAGAAGCCGTCGTAGGCGCGCTGGAACGTGGCCGCCCACTCGCGCTGCCATTGCCGCGGCAGTGGCGGTGTGCCGTCCATCGCGCCATCCAGTGCATCGAGCTTGTGCACCATCTCATGCACCGCCACGCAGTAGCCCTCGTGCGGTGCGGCCAGGTCGGCCCGCACATCGGCCCAGGACAGGATCAACGGACCACTGTCCCACGACTCGCCGATCAGCTCGTCATCCCACTCGTGCAGCACGCCGGCCGCATCCATGTGGCTGCGGTGCACGCGGAACGCATCCGGGTAGACGATCAGCTGCGACCAGCCTTCCAGCCCCACTTCGCCGAATTCCAGCAGCGGCAGGCAGCACAGTGCGGCCAGCAGCACGCCATCGCCAGCCTGCAGTTGCAGTTCACCGACAGGGGTAATGGTCTTCTCATGCAGGAAGCGCGTGGCCAGCACGCGCAGTCGCGCGCGGCGTTCGTCGTGCAGGCCGTGCAGCCAGGCCGCACGGCGGCAGGCGTCTTCCCAAAGCGCATCATCGATCGGCCGCGGCGAGGGCCGCAGCCACTGCAGCAACGACTTGATCAGCGGAACATTCCCGGCAGGTAGCTGTGCCACTTCGGCGCACGGATGCGCTGCAGCACGTCGTCGTCGCTGCCGCCGCCCCCGGTGCTGGTGGCATTGCTGGCCGCAGGGCGTACCGGTGCCGGCTTGGTGGTCGCAGCCGAGGCGGTCGCGGTCGGCGCGCGCTGCGAGGCGGCATCACCGTTGGAGGACACGCAGGCGCCCCGGCTGTCGTCCAGCGCTGCCGTTGCAGACGCCGCGAAGGGCATCATCAGCAGGATCAGGCAATGGGCATAACGGCGCATTGACGACATCCACGTTAAGGGAGGGTGAGTTCCCGATTCTAGCCCGAACCTGGCGCCCCGTTGGAAGCCCCTGCGGAACCCAGCGTGGCAGGCGTCGCTGGCGGCTTTCCCGCATAATTCCTTCCTGACTTCGTGGAAGCTGCCGTGGACGATCGCCAATTGCTGGCCAAACTCGCTGCCGGTCGCCTGTCCGGCGACGCCCTGGCCCGAGAGCTGGGCCAGACCCGGGCGGCTATTTGGAAGCGTATTCAAGGGCTTAGGGCCGCAGGTGTGGACATCGAGGGCCGTGCTGGCGAGGGCTATGGCCTGACCCGCCCGGTCGACCTGCTGGACCCGGCGGCGATCCGCGTCGGCCTGCCCGCCGATGCCCAGGCCCTGCTGCACGACCTGCAGGTGGCCTGGACGGTGGACTCCACCAACGCTGAATTGCTGCGGTGCAGCGCGCCCCAGCGCGGGGTCAGCGTCCTGCTGGCCGAACGCCAGACCGGTGGCCGCGGCCGTCGTGGCCGCACCTGGGCCTCGCCGTTGGCCGCGCATATCTACCTGTCGGTGATGCGCCTGTACTCCGGCGGCCTGGGCCGCCTAGCCGGGTTGAGCCTGGTGGCCGGCATCGCCGTGGCCGAAGCGTTGCACGACCTGGGCTACACCCAGGCGCAGTTGAAGTGGCCGAACGATCTGATCGTCGATGGCAAGCGCAAGCTGGTCGGCCTGCTTGCCGAGGGCGGTGGCGAATACGCCGGCCCGGCGCGCGCGGTGATCGGCATTGGCATCAACACCCACATGCCGCCGTCGTTCGGCGAGCAGATCACCCAGCCGTGGGTGGACCTGGACACGTTGGCCGGCAAGCCGGTGGACCGCAATGGGGTGGTTGCTGCCGTGCTGGCGCGCCTGCTGCCGGCGCTGGAAGAATTCGATCGCGAAGGCCTCGCTCCGTTCCTGCCGCGCTACGCTGCCTTCGACATGCTGGCCGGCCGCGAAGTGCGCGTGGAACTGGATGGGCAGTGGCAGCACGGTACTGCGCTTGGCCTGGCCGATGACGGCGCATTGCGCGTGCGCATCGATGGCCAGGAACGCCTGCTGCACGCCGGCGAAGTCAGCGTGAGGGCGGCATGAGCGATTGGTTGTTCGACCTCGGCAACTCGCGCTTCAAGTTCGCGCCGTTGCAGGGTGACCGTGCCGGTGACGTACAGGCCTGGGCGCATGGCGCCGAAGGCATGGCCGGGCAGCCGCCGCACAGCCTGCCCAGCGGCCGCACCGCGTTCGTGGCCAGCGTGGCGGCACCGTCGCTGACCAGCGCGATGCTGGACCAGCTGCAACGCCGCTTCGAAAACGTGCACGTGGTGCGCACCAGCGCCGAATGCGCCGGCGTGCGCATTGCCTATGCCAGGCCGGAAAAGTTCGGCGTCGACCGCTTCCTGGCCCTGCTGGCCGCGGCCAAGGCGCAGCGCCCGGTGCTGGTGGTCGGCGTGGGCACCGCACTGACGATTGATCTGCTCGACGCCGACGGCCAGCACCACGGTGGCCGCATCTCCGCATCGCCCACCACCATGCGCGAAGCACTGCACGCCCGTGCCGTGCAGCTGCCCGCGACCGGTGGCGGCTACAGCGAGTTCGCCAACGACACCGCCGACGCGCTGGCCTCCGGCTGCGATGGCGCTGCGGTGGCGCTGATTGAACGCAGCGCACAGCACGCGCACACGCTGCTGGGCGTGGCACCGTCGCTGCTGGTGCACGGTGGCGGCGCACCGGCGCTGATGCCGTTGCTGCCCGCTGCCGATTACCACCCCTCGCTGGTGCTGGATGGCCTCGCCCGCTGGGCGGTGCACCAGCCCGCGCGCTAGTATCCGCGCATGCTGACCCGTGCCCTGATCGTCGTACTGGCCATTCTCAATCTCGGTGTCGCCTGCTGGTGGCTGCTGCGCGATGCGCCACAGAAGCCTGCGCCGCCACCGCAACCCGCTGGCGTGGCCGAGCTGCGCTGGGTGCCCGGTGGCGTGGATGCCAATGCCGCAGCCGAGGCCACTGCCACCGCCCCGACCGCACCGCTGATGGAGCGCGAACCGGCGGCGAAGACCGCGGTGGCTGCGACGCCCGCGCCCGTTGCGCCGGCAAAGCCGGAGATCGCCAGGCCGCAGACGGCTGACGCTACGCCGGTTGCTGACGCTGCCAAGCCGGGAACACCGCCTGTACCCGTTCCGGCACCGGAAAAGCCCGTCACCCCGCCCGCGGCCGCCGAGCCGCCGCGCTGCGTCGCGCTGGGCCCGTTCGCCGACCGTGCCGCCGCGAGCAGCGCGCAGGGCAAGGCCGGCACGCTGCTCAGCCAGGTGCGCCTGCGCGAACAGCCCGCTGCCAGCGGCAGTGCCCGTTACCGGGTGATGCTGCCGGCCGCCGCCAACCGCGACGAAGCGCAGGCCACCGTGAAGCGCATCGTCGCCGCCGGTCTGAGCGACTACTACATCATCAGCCAGGGCGAGGAGGCCAATGCCGTGGCGCTGGGCCAGTACCGCAACCGCGAAGGCGCCGAACGGCGCATGGCGGCGGTGCAGGCCGCCGGCTTCCAGCCGCGCCTGGTGACCAGCGGCGACGCCGGCCAATGGTGGCTGGAAGGGCAGCTGGCGGCAGGCACGCAGCGGGCCCAGGCCCAGCAGCGCAGCGGGGCAGCACAGAGCCGGTCGCTGGAATGCGCAAGGTTGCGCTAGAATCCCCGGACCGCGGCCCTGCCGCCGGTGATCCACCCATGCCGCTTTAGCTCAGTTGGTAGAGCAACTGTCTTGTAAACAGTAGGTCATCCGTTCGATTCGGATAAGCGGCACCACCTTCGATCCCTTGGCATCCGCAAATGTCCACGGTGCACAATCAACCCGCTGAAGTAGTGGGCTTTTTTGTGCTTTTTTTGTCCCCGGCCATCTATGAGCATCCACCCAGACTGGGGGTGCAATTGGGGGTATATAGGGGATCAAGCAAGAGAGATAGGAGGATATACCCCCCAATGGCCCATAAGTCGTTGACGGATATGGCTGCAAGGAACGCAAAGGGTAAAGAGAAGGCCCACAAGCTTGCGGCAGGAGCAGCGCTTTACCTGCAGGTCATGCCCGATGGAAATCGCTACTAGAGAATGAAGTACCGCCATGCGGGCAAGGAGAAGCTGCTCTCCATCGGGGTCTACCCGGAGGTGAGCCTGAAGGAGGCGTGTGACAAGCGCGACGCCGCGCGCGCAGCTGCGAGACGGCAAGGATTCGTCCGAGGAGATGCAGCTGGGCAAGCTGAAGGCCCAGCTGTCCGCAGATGGTCGTTTCGGAGCTGTGGCCCTTGAGTGGCTTGAGACAAGAGGAGACCTGGCAGAAGGCACACGGTCCAAGGCCAAGTGGATGTTTGAGACATACGCATTCCCATGGCTCGGTAAGCGCGCAATCGAAGACATCAGCACTGCAGAGGTTCTGGCAGTTCTGCGCAGGCTTGAAGCCCAAGACAAGATTGAGTCGACCCAACGACTGCGCCAGATCTGCGGCCAAGTGTTTCGATACGCAGTCGCCACCGGTCGGCTTGATCGGGATCCTACTGCCGCCCTGCGAGGGGCCCTGAAGACCGCAAAGAACCGCCACTACGCCTCGATCACGGACCCAGCAAAGATTGGAGAGCTACTGCGGGCGATTGACGGATATACGGGGCAACTCACGACCCTGTGCGCCCCTAGGTTCGCGCCGCTGGTGTTCGCCCGTCCAGGCGAATTGAGGAAGGCGGAGTGGTCCGAGGTCGACTTCGAGACCGGCCAATGGTGTATCCCGGCAGAAAAGATGAAGATGGGCGTCGCGCACATTGTCCCGCTATCAAAGCAGGCCATGGCGGTCGTACGTGAGCTGCACCCAGTGACCAGCAAGAGTCGTTACATCTTTCCTTCAGTGCGCTGCTTGCGGGATCCGATGAGCGAAAATCCGCGTAGCCGCACATACAGATAGCGCTGGCAGCCCAGAGGCAAGCCTGCAACTTAGCCAGAACCGCGCGGAGCAGGTGGTGCGCGCGCTCCGGGAGCAGGGTGTTTTCGCTTCGATGCTGAAGGACGCGGTCAGGATCAGTCAGTGGCAGACAATCGCACTGAGTTGGGGCGTGCGCAGAACCAGCGAGTCGACTATCAGCTGATCCAAGAAGTGCCTCGGTAGATCCTCACACTTGTCTGTATAGGCGCCGCTAGAGGAATGGCTTTGCCACGCGCCCGAGCAAAACGTGCATGGGGGGCCGACACGACTACCAGGATTCTCGCCTCATGCCATGATCGGTCAGTACACTCAACGCTACTTGCTCAGCTGAGGTGACGGCATGACTTCTCTGCACTTTGATCCAAATAGCATCTTCAATGGCATTGTCGGTGGGTTGGTCCTGATTGGATTGGCTTGGGCGTTCGGTCGAGGCAAGGCGTGGATTTGGCTGCTTGGCAACACGCTCGGCCTGTCGCTTATGCGAACAGAACTCAAGAAGGCGCTGGAGCTGGGACAGGATCCTTCGAGGATACAAGTTTTCTTGCTCAGACACGTGCTGATCTGCTTTGCCATCGTCGGAGTGGGGATCGCTTATGCTCCGGTGATGCTCTTGGACGGGGGGATGCAGTGGATTGGGCCGGGCGCCGCACTGCTGGGGTTGGGGATGTACTGCAACGTCATCTACGCCTTGGGATTCATGAATCGCGTTGGGCAGGGCGACGCGTACTTGATTCGTCAACAAGAGAAGATTGATGCGCTGGAAGCGCGTCTGGCGGCTCATAAGACCGCAGAAGAAGAGTCGGCTCAGAAGTGATCCGTTCGAGCGCCCTGCTGCGATCGCTTGAAGTAGCAGAGCTGGCAAGGAGGAAGGGTCCCTTCAGTGGGATCCTTCCATGGCTTGGAAGTGATGCTGTACCACCCGCCATACGGTGCGTTCAGCGAGTATGCCAACTGGATTCCTGGTAGCCGCTGGCTGCATTAACGGGGCTTGCTCTGGACGCCATGTCCGAGGGGACAGTGAGGCGCTCTGAGGATGGCAGGCGAATTCCGCACTCCTTCCGCGTCGCCCCCCCCCTCCTGAACGATCGATAGAAGTGGTCGAGCACGGCCGTGCTTGCGTTAGGGCGAAGCTTCGGCCGCCGCATTCTGATGTCGCTAGTGGACGGGGCGCGATCGCGACCACCCCTTCGTGCGCCTGATGGGTTCGGAGCCCCATGAAGAAGTTCATTACTGGGCTGAGCATCTTGTTCTGGTACTGAACTAGGACATTGCCGTCGCTCTGATCTGTGTCGACCCTATAGGAGAAGTCGACAGATCGCTCGCGACCTTTGAACTCGTAAGTGATTCGTACATCGCACTGGTAGCTGTCGACCGTCTGATCATGCTCGAGGGTCCGAATGTTTGAGATCTCGTATGACTCAACGAGCTTGGCAAACTCTTCCGGCGTGCTCAGGCGTGAGTGAGGGGTGCACTTGCTTGAGCTGATGAACGGGCGGGCAGCCAGTACGCTGTACGGGGCCTGCCATGAAATCAGGGCTGCTGATCTGGGATGCCCTGGCGATCAATCCCTTGGACATGGAGAGGAGTACGGTGATCAATCTGACTGAGGACCCGTGGAAGAACGAGCTGGCAGTTCGTCGAATGGTATCGATCGAGTTGCAGTTCTTCGCCTGGATGCGCCTGGTCGACGATCGGAAGATCGCGCGCTGCATTGATCTGAAACGAGGTGGTTACCAGCTGTACATGCGTCGCTCCACGTGCTTCTCCCTTCCGGGGATCGGAAGGCACGTGACAACGTTGGATATTGCGTCAGTGTCCTTGACACCCAAGCTCCGGGGGAAGGGCTGGTTCGGTTGCTTCCTGGAGCTGGTCGACCACCTGGTGCCGTGGGACGCGATCTATATCGAGGCTGTTAGGAATCCACGGCTTGGCCCCTATCTGCTCTCCGTGGGCTTCATTGAGTATGGAGACTGCAGCTACTACCGCCCTACCCGTGCCTGGAGGGAGAAGCATGGATGGAGCGAGCAAGTGCGCGCCGATGCCGAAGCGTTGGCGCTGGCATCAAAGCCGACCTCACTTCTTGTGTCTCTGGATCTTCTTGATCTTGTGCCTTTGAAGCCTGCCGGTACTCAATGATGTTCGAGCCATTTCGGCGCCAGAGAACTAATCCTGCATAAGCTTTGAAAAACGTGACCCACCCCCAGAAAATTGGTGCAGGCTAAAGTAGAGACGTCGGCAGTATCGGGCCCCGTGACAAACGAGGATTCAGGCATGAAGAAGTCGCGTTTCACCGAGGAGCAGATTGCCTACGCGCTGAAGCAGGCGGAGCTGGGAACGGCAGCAGGCGAGATCTGCAGGAAAATGGGTATTGCCGAGGCCACCTTCTACGTATGGCGAAAGAAGTACGGTGGGCTTGGCCCTTGGGAATTGAAACGTTTAAGGCTGCTGGAAGATGAAAACCGAAAGCTCAAGCAATTGGTTGCTGATCTCAGCCTGGACAAAGCCATGTTGGAGGAGGTGGTCACAAAAAAGCTCTGAGGCCTGCCCAGCGACGCACCTGGGTCGGCTGGCTGCCAGAGCGCTTTGGGGTCAGCATGCGGCGGTCACTGCAGATGGTGGCGATGTCGTATTCCAGCTATTCGTACAAGGGCAAGGCTAGGGACAGTCAGGCGGTACGAATGCGCATGCGTGAGATCACCTCAAGTCGGGTGCACTACGGTTGCGAGCGCGTGTTCGTGGTTCTGCGCCGAGAAGATTGGCGTGACAACCACAAACGGGTCCATCGTATTTACAAGGAGGAAGGCCTTTCTTTAAGGCATTGCTGGCCTCGGCGCAGTAGAAGTGCACGCCGGCGTCAGCCGATAAAGGTAGCCGTGGCTCCCAATGCACTTTGGGGAATGGACTTCGTCAGCGACGCACTGTTTGACGGTCGCCGTTTCCGGATGCTGACCGTGGTTGATCACTTCACGCATGAGTGTCTTGCCATCGTCGTGGACCAGTCGCTACGCGGGGAGCATGTGGCGGAGGCAATGACAAGGTTGGCAGCCCAGCGAGGATCGCCGATCGCAATCAAGGTGGACAACGGCAGCGAGTTCGCCGGGAAGGTCATGGATCGTTGGGCTTATGAAAACAGGGTGGAGCTGGATTTTTTCCGACGTGGCACGCCGACAACGCGCTTGTAGAAAGCTTCAACGGTCGCCTCCGGCAGGAGTGCCTGAATGAGCATTGGTTCTTGTCACTGGCCGAAAAACGCACGGAGCAAGATCGAAGGGTGGCGGCGCTTCTATAACGGGGAACGCCTCACAGTGCACTAGGATGGACAATCCCGGAGGAATTCGCCCTGAAACACGGGTCCCATGCGAACTCCAAGGTGCCGTAGAACGCCGAATTTTCTACTTTGAAATGCACCGGAATTGAGGGTGGGTCAAATGAAACCCGGACTCTAAAGAGCCCCGCTACTGAAAGCGGGGGGACGTCGGTGGGTCACTCACTGCTGACCTCGGAAGCGTTGTGTTAGGGACAGATTGCCACTTCTAGGCGACTATGGGGGCAGACGCCTGCAGGCGCAGGAGCTCTGGGCCCGCTCTTAGAGGCCCAATCAAAGGCGATTGCGCGGTTTACCCGGGCTCCAGCCATCTTTGATGCGAGCCCCGTATCCCCGCCCGTCACTTCAGCTCTGTACTAGTGCCGTCGCACGTCTACTAGGAGTTCATCGGCGCAATGGTCCATAGGAGTCCGTGAGCATCCGCAATGACTGGGGGGCATTGGGGGGTATTGAGTTTAGTTAAAATTTATAAAATGATTAAATTTCAATAACATGGAGTAACTTTATGATTCCGATAAGCGCACCACCTGGGAAGCCCTGAAATGCCTTGAAAACATGGGTTTCAACGAAAAACGCCAGCGCGGTACGTTGGCCTTTGTACGGACCATGCGTTGCCAGCGCTGTCCAAGGCCGACATTCGCCGCGATTCGCACCGTGTCCACCGGACAGATACCTGCGAGATGGTTCAATTGGGCGAACAAAAAAGCCGTCAGCTTGGGCGGCTGACGGCTTGATCTTATCTTGCTTGAAATTCAGTTACTTCATCCGCAACCGGGCCTTAGTTATGTCAGCAGGCGTAATTTCAACCCGATTCATGCAGTTCAGTTTGTTTGCGGGAAAGGAGTACGCAATGATTGCGTCGCCAACCTGAGCCCCGAATGTGTATGTGGCGTGCTCGCTGTGGCCGCGCGCGTAGTCCATCACGATGAGGCTTGGGTAGCGCGAACGAAGAGAGGCAACCGGAACGCAGCTCCCGGACAAGTTGAATGAGACGGAATCAACACGATGTCCTGCGCCCATCACAATGGCGGAGTCACGCGTAAACAAATACGGTCCGATTTCCTTGTCTGGCAGAGTACTTCCTTGACTCAACCGCTCCGCAGTCGCCTTGGTGGATCCGGAGACAATTTTCGACACATCGTCCACGTGACCAGGGAGACTAAGGGCGATCTCCTCAGAGAATGCCCAGAGTTTGGATTCCGCAGCAGAACTGGCTTGAGTGCTTGCTGCAGTTGCCTCGAAGTGGGTCAGGGAGATCACGGCAGCAACAGCGTAGGTTACGAGATTCATTAATTACTCCTCCCCTTTCGGATCCGGCTCGGTTCCGTAAATTGTGTCATATTCTTTGCCGTAGTAAATTTTGTAGTTCTCGCCTGTGGTTGAGGCCACATTGCCATCGCAGAAGGTGTCGCCGACCCGCTTTGCGAGATTGGCGCCGCCGCCGGCAATAACAGCCAGCAATTCAGTTGAATTTGCTGCCGCCAAACCGATATCTACGGTGTTCTCTGAAGTGGCGATGATCTCGTTTCTCGCCGTGACATTATTTAACACCGCAAGACCCTCGTTGGTGCATGCCTTTTCGATGTAGTCAGCCCTCGTTCCTAGTGGCCATCCTTGATCGAGGTAAAGGTGGCCCATCTCATGGGCAACTTGTGCTACCGCATAATTTAAGCCCGCGAGATTGTTTGGGCTGCAAGTGTAATTGCTGACATACACCTTCTTGCCTGGTTTATCAAGGTAAGATCCGGGCCCATATAGGAACTGAAAGTCAGTACTGTTAACCTGAGTCGTCAACGTGGGCGATCCATAGATGACGAAATCTACGCAGTCACCAAGGCCCGTATCGACGGGTTTCTCCTGCGATTGTGCTTGTGGCACATAAATTCCAAGCAAGACAAGAAAAAGTAAAACTACAGGCTTCATGTCTACTCCCTTCCTGTGTGGTGGATACTTCCCTTTTGCGTCTCGTGCGCATGTTGATTGTAGCAATCAGGCATTTACGCGCTGAGACAATGTTCCGGTTTCGGGCATAGGATTAATCCTACATTCGGCGCCCCGTGCGGCCTTCCCGATGATTAATGAGGATGGGGTCGCCGGTTTGCTTGGTGCCGGCAGATCGCTGATTTCTTGTGCAGGCACGCCTCCATTGAATAGCTGACCCGTCCTGCCATAGGCTGACACCTGTGATGTGGATTGATCTGGCTCGCCGTCAGCGGACGCCAAGAAGCGATACTTTGATCGCACTTGGAGGTCCCTTATGTCCCGTATCACCTGCCGTAGCCACACCGATGAGTTCAAGCACCAGGCCGTCGAGCTGGCCGAGTCGCTTGGGCCGGCCGCAGCGGCCGGTCAGCTGGAGATGTCGAGCATCGAACTGGCTGTAGGCGAAACGACTCAATACCGAAGTACCGGAGCTGTCCCATCATGGCCATCAAGAGAAAAGTCGAACTCAAATCATTTGATGTGGCCGAGCATCTTCGGACGCCGGAGGAGATGGCGGCTTATCTCGACGCCTGCATCGAAGAAAGCGAGGGCGATTCTGCCTTCATCGCCAAGGCGCTTGGCGATATCGCTCGCGCTCAGGGCATGAGCAAGGTTGCGCGTGCGGCGGGCCTGTCGCGCAAGAGTCTGTATCGCGCACTCTCCGGCGAGCGCAGCCCTGATTTCGCGACCATCCTGAAGGTGACCCGGGCCCTGGGTGTGCGATTGCACGCCAGCGCAGCATAAGCACATGCGCCGATCATGATGCGTCGGCGCGGCGCCGGTCGCAAAGGCGATGGAACGAAAACGAAGAAACCGCCATTCGCTGGTTCTTTCGTCCCAACCCGGTGAGTCAGCTCAATGTGTGACGTGGGCAGATCCTTCGATCAACGCCGCACATACATTGCGACCACCGCAGCCTCAGCTACGCACCTGCAACGCCACATACTCCGCTAGCCCCCGGCAGGCCAGCATCAGCCCTTCGCGCGTGCTATCGCCGATATCGTCTTTCTCTTCCCCGTCCACGCGCACGCGCTCGGTGGCGTGGTACAGCTCCAACAACGACACCAGGCCAACTGCGGCGCGATCCCGGCGTGCGGCGGCCACGGCGTGGCCGGGCGTGCTGGATGGCCCCTGCCACGGCTGTCCGTCGGCGGCATCGCCGGCCTGGATGCGGCGCAGGCAGACGGGTAGGTTGATGGGCGCGGGCGCATCGTTGGCGGCGGCAAACGCGGCTTCCAACGGCTGCGCCAGTTCGAGCGGCAGATGCAGGGCGGCGTCGCCCAGGGTGGCGGTCAGATACGGGTAGAGCGTCTTGGACATGCGGGCATCCTCGTCAGGCACAGAGGCGCCGCCACGATAGGGTGGCGGGCGATGCGTGGCTTCCAAGACCGGGTCAACGAATCGGCGGGCACGAGGCCCCCACGCACCGCCCGCCGTCGATCGGCTAACGGATTGCCAGCCGGCGCCGCCCCTGAAAGGACGACGCCGGCTGGCAAGCGTATACATCGTTGACAACACGGGCTTGGAAGTCCCGACCACCTTTGCAGGTGGCGATTCATCATGCGCACGTGAAATCACCGCCTGCCAGTCGTTTGTTTCGATGGCATCGGGAGATCTGAAAGGAAAAATGAATTATCGCGTTTGGCCCGTTTCGGGCATCGCAATGCCAGAAGCGACAGATTGCGCAGTGGCGCCATCAGCGAGAAATCTGCCCGAACCATCGCTGCCGCATGCCCTGAGCTGGCCCACGAAGTAAAGGTGACTTAACAGCCCGGGCAAGGCTCCACAGCTACCATAGCAAACATAAACGCCCGAATGCGCTGCCGGCTTTTTGATTCTCCTCACAGACCATTTGCAGACCTCCGACACATACTGGGGACACATGCCCTTCGGGACCCACCCATGCGTCGCCACGCCCTGCCGCTCACCGTCGCACTGTTGGTCACAACCTTCGCAGCCCCGGCCATGGCCGCCGTGCCGTTCTTCAACGCCAGCTGCCCGGGCGGCATCGATGTTCACGCAGACGATGGCGGGCCGGTCTACGTGCAGGGCCGCGAGACGGCGCTGAAGCGCTTCAACGACCGCTATTTCGAAGCACGCGATGCCAACAGCGGCATCACCCTGTCGATCAGCCGCAACGATGACGGCGCGCCGCAGGTCAGCTACACCGGCCGTGGCGGCGCCAATGGCATCTGCCAAGTCAGCGCCAGCGGCACGCCTGCGCCCGCCGCAAACGGCGAACGCTCTCGCGACGGTGCCGCCGGGGATGCCGCGCTACCGCGCGAAGTCACCTGCGAATCCACCGGCCAGCAGCTGGTCTCGTGCGATCTGAACACCCGTGGCAACGTGGAAATCGTGCGCCAGCTCAGCCGTACCCGCTGCGAGGAGGGCAAGAACTGGGGCCTGTCGCGGCACTCGGTGTGGGTCAATGGCGGCTGCCGCGCGGTGTTCCGCAATGTGTCTTCGGTGACCACCCCGGCGCCGGCAGGCGATACCGCGTTGGGCGCCTGCAACATGCGCAAGGGCGCGCAGGGCGCGCAGGGCGCGCTGGTCACCCAGATGCCGGTGGGCAGCGATTATCAGGAACTGATCATCGATTATCCCGATGGCCGCTTCCTGTGCATGATGCGCAACAACGGCCAGGTGCAGAGCCTGACGCCGGTTCGCCGCCGCGGCGGTTGAGGCGCGGCGGCGGCGTGTCTAAGGGGGCAGCGCGGTGCGCGTTGCCCCCGTTCCGCTACTGCTGGTTCACCGGGTCATTTCCCTTCTTGTAGGAGTACCCGGTGACATCCCAGCCGCCGCCATGGCCGGATGAGGGTTCCACCCAGGTGAACTCCCACGTCTGGATGGAGCCGTCGGGAAGCAGGTTTTCCACCCGGTAGATCTCACCGGGAATGCCCTGGTCCGGCAGCTTTCCAGGAATCGATTCATCCGAGCGTGCAGACGCACGTCCTACGGAGACTGCCTGTCGTTCCACCTGTACGTTGCCGTAGCCCTGCGGGGCGAACGACGGCTTCACCCGCTGCGCCACCCAGTCGAGTACCTGGCGTGCGCCCGCCGTCTGCATGGGATACGCATCGGAGGTCACCGTATGCGTGATGCGTTGCGAGGGTGCACTGGCAGCGGCGGGAAACAGTCCGCCCAGGGCAATTGCCAGTACCGCAAGTCCATTGAGTGCATGTTTCATGCGCGTGGTGCTCCATGATTGAGGAAGTGAGGCGGCACCTTCAGGGTGCCTGCGCAGCGTGGACACAAGACTTGCGTAAGAGGCGAAACCGACCGGGATGTGAGGTGGATCGCGGAAGGTCCAATTCCTGACGACCCAGCGCTGGAATGCCTGACCGGATACGGCTGGCAGGCCGCGGCGATCTGACCCATGCCCTGCTGCACCGCCGCGAGTGGTGTCACACAGCTCTGGCTAGACTGTGCTTCTTTTTCCGCACCGCAGGAGGCACCCATGGCCCATCCCATTTCCGTATCCCTGATCGGCGTTCCCACCGATGTCGGTGCGGGCCATCGCGGTGCGCGGCTGGGGCCGGAAGCGCTGCGCGTGGCGGGCCTGCCGGAGGCGCTGGAGGCCCGCGGCGTGGACGTGCGCGACGTGGGCAACCTGGATGGCCCGCGCAACCCGTGGACCGCGCCGGTGGAGGGCTACCGCCACCTGGATGAGGTGGTGGCCTGGAACCGCGCACTGATGGAAGCCAGCTACGCCGAGCTGCAGGCCGGGCGCATGCCGATCATGCTCGGTGGCGACCATTGCCTGGGCATCGGTTCGATCACCGCCGTCGCGCGCTGGTGCCGCGAGCAGGGGAAGAATCTGCGCGTGCTGTGGCTGGACGCGCATTCGGACTTCAACACCAGCGATGTCACGCCGTCGGGCAACATCCACGGCATGCCGGTGGCCTGCCTGTGCGGCCTCGGCCCGGACGCGCTGACCCGTCTGGGCGGCAGCGCACCGGCGATCACCCCGGCGCAGATGCACCAGATCGGCATCCGTTCGGTGGACCCGGAAGAGAAGCGCCTGATCAAGACCCACAAGGTCGATGTGTACGACATGCGCTACATCGATGAGAACGGCATGAAGCGCGCGGTGGAGGCGGCGCTGGCCGGCATCGACGAGAACACCCACCTGCATGTCAGCTTCGATGTCGACTTCCTCGACCCCAGCATCGCGCCGGGCGTCGGCACGACGGTGCCGGGCGGGGTGAACTACCGCGAGGCGCAGCTGGTGATGGAAATGATCGCCGATACCGGGCGCATGGGATCGCTGGACATCGTCGAGCTCAACCCCTTGCTGGACAAGCAGAATGCCACCGCCGAACTGGCCGTGGACCTGGTGGAAAGCCTGTTCGGCAAGTCCACCCTGATGCGCGACTGACCGCCCCCCGCTGAACGGATCGCCGAACCGTTCACGCCCGCTCCACGCCCCTGCCGCCAGATTGCACTTCACGCGGCGGCAGTGGGCATTGGTGCCCTCCCGCCGAGCGAAAGAATCCCATCCGCGAATGAAGCGGTATAGCGGCGAACCCAAGGAGAAGCCCATGAAGCGCGTAGTTGCCCTGATGCTGTTGTCGATGTTCTCGGTGGCCCTGCTGGCCGGTTGCAACACCGTGGCCGGTGCCGGCAAGGACGTGCAGAAGGCCGGTGAAAAGGTTGAGGACGCCGCCAAGGGCCGTTGAGCCTGAATTGGAACGGAAAGCAAAAAGGCCGGGGGATCTCCCCGGCCTTTTTGCTTGCGCGTTTCCCTGCAGCGTACGTGTCGAAGCGTAGTGAACCATTCAAGCAGGTGAGCGTGTATTTCATTGGCGGTTGACCGGCATTCAACAGCTGCTGCGCGAAGCTGGAGCCACGGTAAGAACGCCGTTGCAATCAAGGACTCCCAGCAATGAACAAAGACATCATTTCCGGCAAGTGGTCGCAGCTGAAGGGCAAGGCGCAGGCCAAGTGGGGCGATCTGACCAACGACGATTTCGATGTGGCCGAAGGCAACGCCGAGTATCTGGCCGGCCGCCTGCAGGAACGTTATGGCTGGGCCAAGGACCGCGCGGAGAAGGAAGTGCGTGAGTTCCAGGACGCGGTGAGCAAGGACTACCCGGACTACAAGTAAGCGCTTCGGTTTCACCCCACAACACGACGCCCGCACCGTGAGGTAGCGGGCGTCGTGTTGTCTGCGCGGGACGATCAGCGGGCCGGCGGGTCCGGCACGTAGCGGTTGGGGAACGCCTGCGGTTCGCGCGGCAGGCGCGAGGGCGCATCGACCAGGATGCCGCGCGCACGCAGGTTGCGGGCACTGTCGTAGCGCAGCTGCAGCACCTGGGCCGGGCTGCGGCTGGCCCGTTCGAAGTCGGTATCGCGCACCGAAGAGTGTTCACGTGCGCCGTGGCCGGTGCCCAGCGCTGGCGCCTGCGACTTGCTGGCATAGCCCTCGATGCGGCTGGCACTGGCGTCGGTGGCAGCCTCGGCCTGCGCGGCTGGTGCCGGCAGCGGCACGCCACGTCGCAGGATCGGCTGCGGGTACCAGCGACGCGCCTCCTCGAACACCGCCACCCCGACCACGCCGATGTTGCCCGGGCGGCCGGTGCGAGTGGCATAGCTGCCGCTGGGGCTGCTGAACACGAACTGCGCCACTTCGTCCTGGCTCTTGCGCCAGCCGGTGATGTCGGCGCGCTGGCCGGGATTGAGCACGTAGCCGGTCTGCGAGGGATCGGCATCCTCGCCGGAGATGGCGTTGACGCCGTCCACCGACAGCACCACCAGCACCCGGCGCGGGCTGTCGTTGTACAGGCGCACGGCGTAGCGGTGGCCGCGCTCGCCAGCCACCCAGCGCTGGCCCTCGGCGGGGTAGCTGCGCAGTTCGGTGCCGCGGTCGCGGTCGACCAGGGCCATGCGTACGGGGCCGCCGTCGTACACCGGTGGCGGCATGGGCGCCGGGCGGAAGCCGGCCAGGGGCAGGATCAGCAGCAGGGGCAGCAGGCGTTTCATCGGGCGTCTCCAGCGGGGTTGGGTGAATGAACGCGCCGCGGGCCCTGACGGGGTTGGTGGCGTGCAAGGTAAACTGGCCCCGTTCATCGAAGGTTACCCCACGCAGTCATGACGACCCGAGTCCTTACCGGCATCACCCCCTCCGGCACGCCCCATCTGGGCAACTACGTTGGCGCCATCCGTCCGGCCATCGCGGCCAGCCGCGCGCCGGGGATCGAGAGCTTCTTCTTCCTGGCCGACCTGCACAGCCTGATCAAGTCGCAGGACCCGCAGCGCACCCAGCGCGCGACCCTGGAGATCGCGGCCAGCTGGCTGGCCTGTGGCCTGGACCCGGAACACGTGTGGTTCTACCGCCAGAGTGATATCCGCGAGACCACCGAGCTGATGTGGTTCCTGACCGCCATCGCCAGCAAGGGCATCCTCAACCGCGCGCACGCCTACAAGGCGGCGGTGGACAAGAACCGCGAGGAAGGCGTGGACGAGGACGCAGGCGTCAGCGCCGGCCTGTTCATGTACCCGGTGCTGATGGCGGCCGACATCCTGATCTTCAAGGCCAACCAGGTACCGGTGGGCCGTGACCAGATCCAGCATATCGAGATGGCGCGCGATTTCGCCCAGCGCTTCAACCACGTGTACGGCAAGGAGTACTTCCCGCTGCCGGACGTGGTGATCGATGAGCAGGTGGCGACGCTGGCGGGCCTGGATGGCCGCAAGATGAGCAAGAGCTACCACAACACCATTCCGCTGTTCGTGCCGCGCGAGGAGCTGAAGAAGCTGGTGTTCTCGATCCTGACCGACTCGCGCGCGCCGGGCGAGCCGAAGGACACCGAGGGCTCGGCGCTGTTCCAGATGTACCAGGCCTTCGCGACCCCGGAACAGACCGCGGAATTCGCCAAGGCCTTCGCCGCCGGCATCAGCTGGGGCGACGCCAAGCAGCAGCTGTTCGAGCGCATCGACAGCGAGCTGTCGCCGCTGCGCGAGCGCTACAACGCGCTGATGGCCGAGCCGGAGAAGATCGAAGCGCTGCTCAAGCGCCGTGGCCAGCAGCTGCGCGAGCAGCTGGCGGCACCGCTGCTGGAAGAACTGCGCCACGCCGTGGGCCTGCGCGACCTGTCCACGGCGGGCGACATCGCCAGCGAAGATGCCGGCGTGGCCCGCGTGGCGCCGCCGCAGTTCAAGCAGTACCGGGAAAAGGATGGCCGGTTCTACTTCAAGCTGACCGCTGGTGACGGCACGCTGCTGATCCAGAGCGAAGGCTTCGATTCGCCACGTGATGCGGGCCAGCTGATCGCGGTGATCAAGCAGGCCGAGCAGGGCGACCAGCTGCAGAGCGAGCTGTTCAAGCTGGACGCCGAGGTGGACGCGGTGCTGGCCGCCCTGGCCGCGCTGCGCGAAGCGGCCTGATCGCCGGGCCTGCCCCTGCCCTTTGTAGAGTCGAGCCATGCTCGACCCGGCTCCGCCTCTGTAGAGCCGAGCCCACGCTCGGCTGCTTTGCTGCCCAGCCGAGCATAGGCTCGGCTCTACAGGGAAGCCCCCCGCCGGCACGACCGTGGCACAGCACCCATGGCATGATGTCCGCGCGCCTCTGGCGCGATGACATGGAGTCTGCGATGGCCTGGTTGTCGCTGCTGCTGTTCCTGCCCTGGTTCCTGCTGCTGGGCAGCCTGTACTGGCTGTTTCCGCGCCAGCCGCGCAGCGCGCGGCGGCGCCTGTTCGATGGCACCACCCTGGTCGTGGCGTTCGCGCTGAGCATCGTGTCGATGCTGTGGGGCTACCGCATTGGCGTGGTGCAGCCCGGCGCCGGCCCGATCTGGCCGCAGGTGCTGGCGGTGCTGTATGCCTATGGCGCGTTCCTGGCGGTGCTGGTGCTGGCGTTGCTGCTGCGGCCGCGGTTCGGATTGCGTTCTGGCTGATCGGTAGTGCCGGCCGCTGGCCGGCACATGCATTCTCCCGGCCATCCCGAGGTTGCCGGCCAGCAGGGCCACCGAGA
>NZ_JAXBQT020000019.1:38540-95389 GCF_047520755.2 Stenotrophomonas sp. FR010
CTGGCCGGCAACCTCGGGATGGCCGGGAGAATGCATGTGCCGGCCAGCGGCCGGCACTACCCGACCAAAGCCGCATCGAACCCGGGCCGCATGCGCGCCTACCATGGGCGTCTGTTTCCGAGACTGCCAGGTGCGTGCCGATGACCGCCGACCCCAGCATCCACACCATCGATACCGGTTTCCAGCGCCCGGACTTCGACGCGGCCTACCTGATCGTTGAAAACGGCCGCGCGGCCTTCGTCGACTGCGGCACCGGCCTGTCTGTGCCGGCGATGCTGCAGGCGCTGGCGGACGCTGGCCTGGGCGTGGACGCGGTGGACTGGCTGCTGCTCACGCACGTGCACCTGGACCACGCCGGTGGTGCAGGCCTGCTGATGCAACAGTTGCCGAATGCGAAGGCGGTGCTGCATCCGCGCGGTGCGCCGCACATGATCGACCCAACCCGGCTGATTGCGGGTGCGACGGCGGTGTACGGCGCCGAGGAGATCGCGCGCAGCTACGGCCACATCGAGCCGATTCCCGAACACCGCGTGGTGGTGGCCGAAGACGGCCACCGCATCGATCTCGCTGGCCGCGAGCTGGTGCTGCTGCACACGCCGGGCCACGCACTGCACCATTATTGCGTGTGGGATGCTCGCAGCCGCAGCTGGTTCACTGGCGATACGTTCGGCATCTCCTACCGCGAGCTGGACAGCGCGCAGGGCGCTTTCATCTTCCCGACTTCCTCGCCGGTGCAGTTCGACCCGGAGGCGATGAAGGCCTCGATCCGACGCATGCTGGGCTACGGCCCGCAGGCGATGTACCTGACCCACTATGGGCGCGTGGAGCAGGTGCAGAAACTGGCCAACGACCTGTTCGAGCAGATCGATGCGATGGCCGCGATCGGCCGCCAGTGCGATGGCCGCCCGGACCGCCACCGCTGCCTGCTGGCGGCACTGCAGGCGCTGTACCTGGAACGGGCGCAGCAGCATGGTTGTGCGCTGGACGATGCGGCGGTGATTGCCGTGCTGGCGATGGACATCGAACTCAACGCGCAGGGCCTGGCCTGCTGGCTGGACCGCATCAGCAGGCAGAGCCACGCCCTGCGTGGATGACGTGGGCCCAGGCTGCGCCGTGATGTCACGACCACGTTACACTCTGGTGACTTCCAAGCTAGCCGTGGTACTGCCGTGAATCCGATGCGCGTGTTGCTGCTGTCGTCCTGCATGTTCGTCGGGGGCCTGGCCCATGCGGCCAACGACCTGCCGGGTGGCGGCATCGATCCGCAGGCACTGTCGCGGCATGTGCGCGTGCTGGCGTCGGATGAGTTCGAGGGCCGCGCACCGGCCACCGAGGGCGAAGAGCGCACGGTGCAGTACCTGATCGAGCAGTTCCGCAGCTATGGCCTGCAGCCGGGCGGCGTAGACGGCAGCTGGGTGCAGCCGGTGCCGCTGGTGCGCGCGCAGCTGGAGGGTGAGGCCAAGGCCAGCCTGTCGCTGAAGCAGGGCAAGCGTGCGCTGGCCAATGGCGTGGACGTGACCCTGCAGAGCCTGCAGCCGCGCAAGCGCGTGCAGATCAAGGATGCACCGCTGGTGTTCGTCGGCTACGGCATCGACGCACCGGAACGCCACTGGAACGACTACAAGGACGTGGACCTGCACGGCAAGATCGCCGTGGTGCTGATCAACGACGCCGACTTCGAGGCCGATGCACCGGGCGCGTTCGACGGCAAGGCGGTGACCTACTACGGCCGCTGGATGTACAAGTTCGAGGAAGCCGCACGCCGGGGTGCCGAAGGCGTGCTGATCGTGCACGAGACCGCGCCGGCCGCGTATGGCTGGGCCACGGTGAAGAGCTCGGGCACTTCGCCGCTGTTCGACATCGAGCGCGGCCACGCCGAAGCGATGGCGCAGCACACCCCGCTGCGCGGCTGGATGCAGCGCGAGCTGGCCGAGGCGATCTTCGCCGACGCCGGCCTCGACTTCGATGCGGAGAAGCGCAAGGCGATGCGTGCCGACTTCCGCCCGGTGGCACTGGACAACGCGAAACTGAGCGTGGATTTCGCGCTGAAGCGCGAGCAGGTGGTGACCCGCAACGTGGTCGCCAAGCTGCCCGGTGGTGAACATGCTGACGAGGCCGTGATCTTCTCCGCGCACTGGGATGCGTTCGGCATCGGTCAGCCCGACGCCAAGGGGGACCGCATCCGCCGCGGTGCGATCGACAACGCCACCGGCGTGGCCACGGTGCTGGAGCTGGGTCGGGTGTTCGCTGCCGGCCCGCAGCCACAGCGCACGCTGTACTTCGTGGCGCTGACCGCTGAAGAGAAGGGCCTGCTGGGGGCCAGCTACTATGCTGCGCACCCGCTGGCGCCGCTGGACAAGACCGCTGCGGTGCTGAACATCGAGATGTTCAGCCCGGATGGCCCGACCCGCGACATTGCCTCGTGGGGCAAGGGCCGGGTGTCGTTGGAAGGCGATCTGGAGCGCGTGGCCAAGGCCCGTGGCCGCAGCTACAGTCCGGACCCGAACCTGGAAGCCGGCTTCTTCTACCGTGCCGATCACTTTGCCTTCGCCCGCCTGGGCGTGCCGGCGATCACCATCGGCCCGGGCCTGGACAAGCTGGACGGTGGCGTTGAAGGCGGCCGCGCGCTGCGCGAAAAGTACTTCGCCGACTGCTACCACCAGGCCTGTGATGCCTGGACGCCGAGCTGGGACCCGAGCGGCCACGCTGCCGACACGCTGCTGGTCTACGACCTGGGTGCCGAGCTGGCCAACAGCCGCCGCTGGCCGACGTGGGAAAAGGAATCGGAGTTCCGCGGCGCGCGCGACAAGAGCGAAGCGGCCCGCCGCTGAGGTAGTGCCGGCCGCTGGCCGGCAACTCCCTGCTCTTTCCGGAGGTTCATGAGGTTGCCGGCCAGCGGCCGGCACTACCCGCGCCGTCGCAGCAGCTTCCACGCGCCCCAGCCGCCGGCGGCAAGCGCGGCCAGATAGCACGCCGCCATCGTGCGCAGGCCGACCAGCGGCCCCGCGTTGACGCCGCGATGCAGCCGCAGGTGCAGCGAGCTGTGGCCGCTGCCCAGGTCCATCGCCAGCTGCAGCGCCAGCGCGGCGCAGAACACCAGCAGGGCGATCCCGAAACCCGTGCGCGGCCACGTGGCCTGCGCGTTGGGGCGGCGCAGCACCCAGGCCAATGCCGTGGCTGCGGCCAGCGTCACCGCGATCCACATCAGCGCGGTGGCGGGAGACGTAGCGGCCACCGGCATTGCGCCAGTGGCCGCGATCAGGGCAACGCGCTTACTTGCGGGTGCCGTCGAGCCAGTTCGGGCCCTTGTTGGTAAGGAAGAACACATAGACCACCAACGATACCGCGATCGTGGCGGTCACGTAGATGGCGAACCAATCGACGTGGCCGGTCTTCAGCGCGCCCTGGTACAGCAGCGGGGCGGTGCCGCCGAACAGCGAGTTGGCCAGCGCATAGCCCAGGCCCACGCCCAGTGCACGCACGTGGGTGGGGAACAGCTCGGCCTTCACCACCGCGTTGATCGAGGTGTAGCCGGTGAGGATGACGAACGCCAGCGCCAGGGTCAGGAAGGCCAGGGTGGCGTCATGCTGGTGCGGCAGCTGGGTGATCAGGTACCAGCTGTACAGCACGCCGCCGACGCCGAAGAACACCAGCAGGGTCTTGCGGCCGATGATGTCCGACAGCCAGCCGCCGACCGGTTGCAGCACCATCAGGAAGGCCAGCACGCCCAGGTTGATCAGGGTGCCGGTCATCGGGTCGTTGCCGGCGAAGGCGCTCTGGATCATCTTCGGGCCGTTCACCGAGTAGGTGTAGAAGGCCACGGTGCCGCCAGCGGTGATCAGGAAGCACAGCAGCAGCGGCCGCCACTGGTGCACGAACAACTCGTACATCGAACCGGACTTCTTTGCCTTGCCCTCGCGCGCGGCCTCGATCGACGACTCCGACAGCGATTCGTCCATGCCCCGGCGCAGCCAGAACACCACCACCGCAGCGATGCCACCGATACCGAAGGCGATGCGCCAGCCCCACTCGGAGATCTCCGGCTTGCCCCAGAAGGTCAGCATCAGCAGCAGGGTCAGCTGGGCCAGCACGTGGCCGCCGACCAGGGTGACGTAGTGGAACGAGGACAGGAAGCCGCGACGTCCCGGAATGGCGGCCTCGGACATGTAAGTGGCGCTGGCACCATACTCGCCGCCAGTGGCGAAGCCCTGCAGCAGGCGTGCGAACAACAGGATCACGGCGGCCCAGATGCCGATGCTGGCGGCGGTGGGGGTGATGGCGATGAGGAACGAGCACAGCGCCATCAACGTGACCGAGACGGTCAGCGCCAGGCGGCGGCCGTGGCGGTCGGCGAAGCGGCCGAAGAACCAGGCGCCGATCGGGCGCATCAGGAAGGTCGCCGCGAAGATCGCCCACACGTACAGGGTGGAGTTCTTGTCGTCCGGCGAGAAGAACTGCGATTCGAAGTACACGGCAAACACCGAGTACACGTAGACGTCATACCACTCCACCAGGTTGCCGGCGGAGCCTTTGAGGGTGTTGGAGATCGACCGCCGCAAAGCGGCACGGTCGTTCGCGGGGACAACAGGTTGGGACGTGGTGCTCATCTGGGTGGAAATCCTCGATGCGGCGCGTCCGTGCGCAGGGAAAACGGCGTCCGGCCTTGGGGCGGCGCGGCCGGGCAGCCCTCTTGGTACTGCATCGGCCGTCAACACGGGGTAGCAGACCAGAGCAGGGTGCATGGATGGATGACAGCGTGCCACCGTATGGGGTCCCGGACCATACTCAAAACGTCCTAGAATCCGCCTTCCCCCGGCTCCCTGGTGTGTCATGTCGGCTCCCCCCTCTTCGTCTGCGGCTGCCCCCCGGGGTGGCCTTGTCGCGCTGGCACTGCTGCTGGTCTACGTGGTCTGGGGCTCGACCTATCTGGGCATCTCCAAGGCCCTGCACGGCGGCGCACTGCCGCTGACGATGGTCTCCGGCAGCCGCTTCATCATTGCCGGCGGCCTGATGTTCCTGGCCTTGCGCCTGTTCTGGAAGCTGCCGAACCCGACGCTGCGGCAGTGGCGCAACCTGGTCATCATGGGCGTGACCATGCTGGTGCTGGGCAACGGCATGGTGGTGCTGGCCGAGCGCGAGGTGTCCTCGGGCCTGGCCGCCACGGCGGTGGCCTCGGTGCCGCTGTGGATGGCGCTGTTCTCGGCGCTGCGCGGGCAACATGCCAGCCGTGGTGAGTGGCTGGGCATCGCCATCGGCTTCCTCGGCGTGGTCTGGCTCAACGCCGGCAGCAGCCTGACCGGCTCGCCGACCGGGCTGGTGCTGCTGCTGATCGCGCCGATCGGCTGGGCGTTCGGTTCTGTGTGGGCACGCGGCCTGGACCTGCCGGGTCCGTTCATGACCGCGGCCGGGCAGATGATCTGCGGCGGCGTGCTGCTGGTGCTGATCGGCCTGGCGGTGGGCGAGCGCCCGACCACGCTGCCCGATACCGGTGGCCTGCTGGCGATGGCCTATCTGTGCGTGTTCGGCTCCATCGTCGCGTTCACTGCCTACGTGTGGCTGCTGCAGAACGTGCGCCCGGCGCTCGCGGGCAGCTACGCGTATGTCAATCCGGTGATCGCGGTGCTGCTGGGCGCGCTGCTCAACGGTGAGCGCTTCGGTTGGCGCGACCTGCTGGCGATGGCGGTGATTCTTCTGGGTGTGGTGGTGCTGACAATGGCAAGGACGAGAAAGAAGTGAGCATGGACGAGAAAGAACAACGCCGGGGCCTGCTGGTCACTGCATCCACCTTCGTGATCTGGGGCCTGGTGCCGGTCTATTGGCACCTGCTCAACGAGGTGCCCTCGTTCCAGATCATCGCCCACCGCATCATCTGGAGCACGGTGCTGGTGCTGGGTTGGCTGTTGATCAGTGCGCGCCTGGGCTGGTGGCGGAAGATCGCCGCGCAGCCGCGCGCGCTGCCGATCCTGCTGGTGTCGAGCCTGACCATCGCGTTCAACTGGGGCCTGTACATCTGGGCGGTCAACGCCGGTCATGTCATCGAGACCAGCCTGGGCTACTTCATCAACCCGCTGGTGAACGTGCTGCTGGGCGTGCTGGTGCTGAAGGAACGGCTGCGCCGGCTGCAGTGGGTAGCGGTGGCAATGGCGGCGGTGGGCGTGGCCTGGCTGACCATCGATGCAGGTACGCCACCGTGGATCGCGCTGGGCCTGGCCTGTTCGTTCGGCTTGTATGGCCTGCTGCGCAAGCTGGTCTCGGTCGACCCGGTGGCCGGCCTCGGCGTGGAGAGCATGTACCTGTTCCTGCCGGCGCTGGCGTTTGCGATCTGGGCCGAGAACGGCCACGGCGGTGCGTTCTTCCATGGTTGGGGCTGGCGCAACGACCTGCTGCTGATCTTCGGCGGCGCGGTCACCGCAGTACCGCTGATCGGCTTCGCCTACGGCGTGAAGCGCATTCCGCTGTCGCTGGTCGGCATCCTGCAGTACATCGCGCCGAGCCTGCAGCTGCTGCTGGGTGTGTTCTTCTTCCATGAAGCCTTCGATACCGGCAAGGCGATCGGCTTTGCCGCGATCTGGGCCGGCCTGATCCTGTTCGTCGGTGACAACCTGCGCGCGATGCGCGCGGCGAAGCGCTGACCGGCGCGGGGCCCAAAAAGAACGGCGCCCCGAAGGGCGCCGTTCTGCTTCCATCCACGGCCAGGAGAGAGATGGCCGTGACGGGAACGCGGTTGCAGATGATGGGCGCGCGATTCTAGAGGGTTTCCATTGGCAACGGTCCGGCAGCGTGCCGGCAAGATGAATCGCGTCCAACAATCCACAGACGCATGACAGAAAAAAGGACGGAGCCTTCGCTCCGTCCTTGCGGGTGTGCCGCTGCGAAGCAGGGGCTCAGGTTTCGCGCAGCGCCGTGGTGATCGGCAAACGTGCCGCGCGCAGCGCCGGGAACAGGCCGCCGACCAGGCCGATGCCCAGTGCCCATTTCAGGCCGGTCCACAGCAGTTCCGGTGATACGTGGAACTTGAACACCACCGCGCTGAAGTTGCTGCCGATGGTGGACACGCTGTAGCCATTGAACAGCAGCCATGCAACCGCACAGCCGAGCAGGCCACCGAGCAGCGCCAACAGCATCGTTTCCAGCATCACCGCCGTCACCACCGGCAGGCCGCGGAAGCCGATCGCACGCATGGTGGCGATTTCGCGGGCGCGCGTGGCCACGGCCGCATACATGGTGTTGAGCGCGCCGAACACCGCACCGACCGCCATGATCGTGCCGATCACCTTGCCCAGGATGTCGATCAGCTTGGTCAGCCCGCCGCCCTGCTTGCTGTAGTAGACGCGGGTGGTTTCCACGTCCAGCTTCAGGCGTGGGTCGGCAGCGACGGCCGCCTTGAACTGATCGAAGCCGGCCTTGCCATCGGTACGCACGCTGATCGACTGCCAGGCACTGCGCTGGTAGGTGGTGGCCAGCGTATCGGCGTCGGTCCACAGTTCCGAATCATGCGCATCGCCAGTGGCGAACACGCCGACCACGGTCCAGATCTGGTTGCCCAGGGTCAGCGTCCTGCCGACCTCCATGTCACGGAACTGGCCCTTGGCGCCCTGGCCGACCACGATCTCGCGCAGCCCGGTGGCGAACCTGCGGCCCTCGACGATCCTGACCTTGTCATGCACCGCCCACGCCTGCGGGCCGACGCCGCGGAACTGGGCGTTGACGTCGGTGCCATCGGACTTGGACACCAGGTTGACCACCTGCGACAGCTCCGGTGACAACAACGGCCGGCCCTGCGCATCGCGGCTGATGCCGGGCAGGGTGGACAGCATGGGTACCTGTTCGCGGGTGATCACCGAGTTGGTCTCGGCCTGCGAGCCACCGCGCAGCACGATGGCAGTGGTGTCATCGCCGGTATTGTTGAGCGTGGCCTGGAAACCTTCGCCCATCGCCAGCATCGCCACCAGCACGCCGACCACGCCGGCAATGCCGACCACGATCACCGAGGACGCGCCCCAGCGTTGCGGCAGGCTGGCCACGCCGATGCGGGTGGCGGCCAACGCCAGCCGTCCACCGCGGGTCAGCAGCAGCCACAGCGTTACCAGCACGGCCACGGCCAGCACGCCAAACCACGGCAGCCCGATCCACAACACCAGGCCGATCGCAAGCAGCAGCACGGTTACGCCGTTGCCCAGCCACTTCTTGAGCTTGTTCATCTGCAATCCTCCTCAGCGGCCGGCCAGTGCATCGACGATCTTCAGGCGCTTGGCACGCAGCGCGGGCAGCAGCCCGACGATGATGCCGATCACTACGATCAGGCCCAACCCCATCAGCCAGGTCGGCGTTGGTACGTGTGGCGGCAGCATGCCCATGCTCTTCGGGCCGATCGCCGGCAGGATCAGGGCGGCCAGGCCCATGCCGATCAGGCCACCGAGGCCGATCAGCAGCACCGATTCCACCATCACCAGGGTCAGCACGGTGCTGTCCTTGAAGCCCAGCGTTTTCAGCGTGGCCAGCTCCGGCACGCGCTCGCGCACGGCCTGCGCCATGGTGTTGCCGGTCAACAGCAGCAGGGTGAAGAACACCGCGCCCATGATCGAGGTGACGATCATGCCGATATCCGCGAACTGCTTGACGAAGGCCTGCTGGAACGCCGATTCGGTCTGGGTCTTGGTCTCGTGGTCGGAGTTCGCCGAGATCGCATCGATCGCCTGTGCGACCCGCGAAGAGTGGTCCGGGTTGTCCAGCGTCACCGTGTACCAGCTCACCTGGTTCTTGATGTAGTCGTTGGATTCGTCGAAGTACTTCCAGTTCATCATCAACTGGCGTTCTTCGTTGGCGGCCAGCGCGCGGTCCTTGGAGCGGTAGATGCCCTTGAGCACCAGTGGCCAGTCATTGCTGCCGCCACGCGGGAAGATCGTCGCCTGCAGCGGGATGGTATCGCCGATCTTCCAGCCGAATTGCTTGGCCAGGGTTTCGCCGACGATGGCGCCAGTGCGGGTCTGCTTCCAGTCCTCCAGTTGTGCCGGATCGATCTGCAGCTCGCGGTAGACATCGAAGTAGTTGGGTGACACCGAGAAGTTCGGGAAGAAGTTCTTCGGGTCCTGGTAGATGCCACCAAACCACATGCCATAAGCCACGTCACGGACGCCGGTCACCTGGCGCACCTGTGCTTCCAGCCGGATCGGCAGCGACTGGGTGATCGACAGCCGCGAGGCCACGATCAGCCGGTTGGCACCTTCCACGCTGCCACCCGACGAGAACGCCACCCGCACCGAATCGAGCATGCCGAACAGCAGGAACGCGGCCACCACCGACAGCAGGGTCAGCAGGGTGCGGGTACGGCTGCGGAACAGCTGTGCCCACACCAACGAGAAGTATTTCATCGCTGTGGCCTCCGTCAGTGGGCCAGCGGCGCGTCGGCCAGCTCGCCCTTGTCCAGGTGCACCGTGTGCGTGGCGTACTCGGCGGCCTTCGGGTCATGGGTGACCATGATGATGGTCTTGCCGTGCTCGCGGTTGAGCTGCTGCAGCAGGCCGAGGATCTCCTCGGCCGATTGGCGGTCGAGGTCGCCGGTCGGTTCGTCGCAGATCAGGAAGGTCGGGTCGGAGACGATCGCGCGGGCGATCGCCACGCGCTGCTGCTGGCCGCCGGACAGTTCATTCGGGCGGTGGCTGCGGCGGTCGGCCAGGCCGACCAGGGTGAGCGCGATCTCGGCATTGCGGCGGCGCTGCGCCGCGCTGAGGTGGGTCAGCAGCAGCGGCAGTTCCACGTTCTTCTGCGCGGTCAGCATCGGCATCAGGTTGTAGAACTGGAACACGAAGCCGACATGGTGGCTGCGCCAGGTCGACAGCTGGCCGCCACTCATCTGGTCGATGCGCTCGCCCTCGATGCTGATCTCGCCGCCAGTGGGGCTGTCCAGGCCGCCGATCAGGTTGAGCAGGGTGGTCTTGCCCGAACCGGACGGGCCCATCAGCGCAACGAAGTCGCCGCTGGCGATGTCCAGGTCGATGCCGTGCAGCACCTGCACTTTCTCGGGGCCACGCTGGTAGGTCTTGGTGATGTTGCGCAGTGAAACCAGGGTCGACATGGGTGGTTCTCCACGGGAAGCGGGAAACGGGGAAGCGCACCTGCGGTGGCCGCAGGCGTGCGTCGAGCGATGCTGCCGGCCGCGCCCACGGGCGCCAGGCCGTTACTGCGCTTGTTTCTGTTGCACCTTGGCGCCATCGCGCAGGGTATCGGGTGGGTTCACCACCACCGGCTCACCTGCGCTCACGCCCTTGAGGATCTGGCGGTCCTTGCCCATCGCCTGGCCGGCCTCGACCGTGCGCTGCTGCACGCGGTTCCCGTCACCCAGCACGAAGGCCACCGAGGCACCGTCGCGCTGGACCACGGCGCCGCCCGGCACCCGCACGCCCTGCGGCTTGGCCGCGGCCTGCGGCTGCGCCTGTTCCAGGAAGCTGACCCGCACGCCCATCTCCGGCACGATGCGCGGGTCTTTCACCTTCAGCGCCACGCGCACCTTCACCGTGGCCTTGCCGCGGTCGGCGGTGGGGATGATGGCGATCACCTCGCCGGGAATCTTCCATTCCGGGTAGGCGTTGAGCGTGGCTTCCACCGGCATCTTCGGCTGCACGCGGCCGATGAAGGCCTCGCCGACCTCGACTTCGATCTCCAGCGAGTCCATGTCCACGATGGTGCCGATGCCGGTACGGGTGAACCCACCACCCGCCGACAGCGGCGAAACGATCTCACCGGGCTGCGCCGCCTTGGCGGTGACCACGCCGGAGAACGGCGCGCGCACGATGTTGTTGTCCACGCCCAGATCGGCGATGGCCAGCTGGTCGTTGGCAACCTTGACGTTGCGCTGCGCGGTATCCAGCTGCGCACGCAGGCTGTCGCGCTGGGCCACGGCCTGGTCGTACTGCGAGCGCGAGACCAGCTGCTGGCCAACCAGCGCCTGCAGGCGGCTGGCTTCGGCGGCGGCCTGCCTCTGCTGCGCCTCCAGCCCGGCGACCTGGCTGCGTGCGGCCTGCAGCTGCGAGGCGTACAGGCTGCGCTGCGCGTCGGCATCGATCGGGTCGAGCGTGGCCATCACCTGGCCAGCCTCGACCCGCATGCCTTCTTCGATCATCACCTCGCGCACCTTGCCGGTGATCTTGGCCGATACCGTGGCCATGCGCCGGGCGACCACGTAGCCACTGGCGTCGAGCACCGAGCTGCTGGCGCTGCCCTGCTGGATGGCCACGGCGGGAGCGGTTTCCACCTCTACGGCCGGTGCGCGACCGAACAGGTAGGCCACGGCCGCGGCGATCAGCAGCACGACCACGATGATCGCGATCCACAACCCGCGGCGGCCACCGCCATTGCCTCCGGCGGCCGGCGGCGGCGACTTGCGGTCGATACGGAGTTCCTTCAACAGCTCGGCAGAAGCGTTCATTCGTTCCATCACATGCGTTCGGGCGGGTGTGGCCGGAAGCGCGGACGACGGCGGTTCCGGCGGTGGAGCGTGCGGCACAGCATGAAGGCAGGCACAGCGAAGACGGCAGTGACAGCTGTCATCCGATGACACTGACGGCGGCACCTGCGAAATGTGACCACGGCGGCACAGGATGGCAACGTTCCCGCTACCGGTACTGCCCATGGATCCGATCGCCCCATTGCCGGCCCGCCGCAGCGGCGCCGCCAAGCGTACCGTGATCTGCGCTCGGTTGCGCCGGTGCCGCCCAGCCGACGGTGGCGCCTGCGCGCAGGCGGCTGAACTGGCATGATCGGCGGCGATCGTCCCCGCCTGGAACCGCCTGTGCCGTCCATCTGGCTTGCCTCGCTGCTGCGCCCCGCGCCCGACTCGGCGGTGGCCGAGACGCTGCGCCGGGGAAAGTCCCCCTGGGGCGAGGCAATCCACCTGCTGTGGTCAGTGTGGATCTTCCTGACGCCCTTGCTTGGCCATGGCTTCACCCTGCGCTGGCTGCTGCTGACGCTGGCCAGCTATCCGGTGTTCCTGCTGCTGTACGCCAAGGTGATGGTGGCGCCGCGCCATCACGCCCCGCGCTATGCCCTGGGCCTGATCGCGATGTCGCTGGTGCTGCTGCCTTGGTACCCGTCTGGGCTGACCTACTTCGTGTTCGGCTGCGTACTGCTGCGGGTGAGCGGTCGCGGCGGCTGGTGGCAGTATCTGCTGCAGCTCACTGGTCTGAACCTCCTGTTCTGCAGCCTCGCCCTGCTGTTCCAGTACCCGTGGCAGAGCCTGGTCTGGATCCCCGCCGTGTCCTATATCGTCGGCCTGGTCGTGAACGTGGAGGCACTCAACCAGCAGAAGGATGCGGCACTGCAGCTTTCGCAGGACGAGGTGCGGCGGCTCGCAGCCACCGCCGAGCGCGAACGCATCGGCCGCGACCTGCACGACCTGCTCGGCCACACCCTGTCGTTGATCACGTTGAAGCTGGAACTAGCGCGCAAGCTGCACGACCGCGGTGATGCACGCGCGCGACAGGAGATCGGCGAGGCCGAGGCCATCGCCCGCGAGGCGCTGGCGCAGGTCCGAAGTGCGGTCACCGGTATCCGCGCCAGCGACCTGGCCGGCGAGCTGGCATCGGCGCGGCTGCTGCTGGAGTGCCAGCAGGTCCACCTTCAGTACGTACCGCCACCGGCGATGCCGGTGGATGTCGAACGCGGGCTGGCGCTGGTGCTGCGCGAGGCCGCGACCAATATCGTGCGCCATGCACAGGCGACGCAGGCACGGGTGGAGTTCATGCTGGAGGGACGCATGCTGGCGATGCAGATCCGCGACGATGGTCGTGGCGGCGTGCAGGCCGAGGGCAATGGGTTGTGCGGCATGCGCGAACGCGTGGCCGCCCTGGGTGGAAGCCTGCAGGTGCAGTCCGCAAAGGGCGAGGGCACGGTGCTGACCGTGCGCGTGCCACTGGCCGCTGCGACCACACCGCTGCCGCCAGGCGTGCCGCCGTCGCTGGTGCAGGACGGTGCCGCATGATCCGCATCCTGCTGGCCGAAGACCAGGCGATGGTACGCGGCGCACTGTCGGCGCTGCTGTGCCTGGAAGCGGATATCGAAGTGCTGGGCAGCGCCGCCGACGGCGAAACCGCGTGGCGCATGCTGCAGCAGCTGCAGCCGGACATCCTGGTGACCGACATCGAGATGCCGGGCCTGTCCGGGTTGGAGCTTGCACAGCGCATCGCGCGTCACGAGCTGCCGATCAAGGTGGTGATCGTGACCACCTTCGCCCGCGCAGGTTTCCTGCGCCGCGCGCTGGAAGCCGGCGTGCTGGGCTACCTGCTGAAGGACGCACCGGCCGAGAACCTGGCCGAGGCACTGCGCAAGGTCAAGCAGGGCATCCGTGCGATCGACCCGCAGCTGGCACTGGATGCGTGGTCGCAGGCCGACCCGCTGACCGACCGCGAGCGCCGCGTGCTGCGGCTGGCGGGCGAGGGCCGTACCGCCAGCGAGATCGCCGAGCAGTTGGGGCTGTCGCACGGCACGGTGCGCAACTATCTGTCCGAGTGCATCGGCAAGCTGGGCGTGGCCAATCGCATTGAGGCGTACCGGCTGGCGCGGCAGAAAGGGTGGTTGTAGGGGCGGCCTGCCTTTCCTGGTGATGTCGTTTCCGCGACCGCGGGTGGGTGTCACTTTCTTTGCTCGTGCACCACGCTGCAGGAGCAGCGTGGAACGGCGTAGCCGGCCCGTAGGGTGGCGCACATGGATGTGGGCCATCAAGAAAGTAACCAAAGAAGCGCTCCGCCGGCCGCGAGCCGGCGTGCTTCGCACGCCGGTGCCCTGCGCTCCTCGGTCCGTCGAGGGACGGCGCGGGAACTCGCTGCGCTCAGACACCCGCACCTCTTCGCCCTCGCCGGACCTGCGGTGCTCGGCTCGCTCAAGGCGGACTGGAAGGTCAAGATCAACGGCAACAGCATCCACGCATGGCGTGGATCTACTGGGTGCAGCTGTCGCTCTTGATGTTGGGTCCGCCTTGAGCGAGCCGAGCATCGCAGGGGAATCAGGGGCGAAGAGGCGCCGGTGTTTGAGCGTAGCGAGTTCGGCGCCGTCCCCTGATTCACCGAGAAGCACAGGGCACCGGTGCGCAGCACCGGCTCGCGCTCTGGCGGCGCGTTTCTTTTGGTTACTTTTCTTTTCGCGTGAAAAGAAAAGCGACACCCCCCCGCGGTCGCGGAAACAATCCGCCGGGAACGCCCGGCGAATCCTTTCAATCCTTCCCGCGCGCCATCGCCTGGAACACCCCGTCCCGCCGCACCCACAGGTGGAACAACGCCGCACCCACATGCATCAGCACCGTGGCGAACAACACATAGGCCAACAGGCTGTGCGCATTGCGCAGCGCGGCATACAGCGCCGGGGTATGCGGCACGATCGGCGGCAGGTGCAGCCCTCCCCACAGCACGATCGGGTATCCGCCGGCCGACAGCATCGCCCAGCCGATCAACGGCATCGCCAGCATCAGCGCGTACAGCATCCAGTGCGAGGCCTTGGCCGCTACCCCCTGCCAGACCGGCAGGTCGGCAGGCAGCGCCGGTGGGCGATGGCGCAGCCGGTTATACAGGCGCAGCAGCGCCAGCAACAGGATCGCGATGCCCAGCGGGCGGTGCAGGTCGATCAGCGCGGGACGCAGGTGCAGCGAGGCGACCATGGTCACGCCGATGAACAGCATGGCGACGATCATCAGTGCCATGGACCAGTGCAGCACCCGCGCCAGCAGGTTGAAGTGGCCGTTGCCGGTACTCATCGTGCGGCCTCCTTCGGTTGTTCGACGTTGCCGCTGGCACGCTCGCGTTCACGGCGGTTGAAGGACTGCGAGTACACCGCCGAGCGGGCCGCCAGGATCGGATCATTACTGCCGCGCACCCCACCGGGCAGGATCAGCGGATCGAAGTTGATCTGGCCGCAGGCGCCTTCTTCCTGCGACTGCATGCGGTCCAGGCTGAGTACGCCCGCCACTACCTGGTCACGCGACTCGGGCCACGGCACCGACGGATCATCGATGGCATCGCCGGGCTCGGCGGTGGTCACGACCAGGTTCCAGCGCACCGGGCCGTTGGCCAGGCGCTGCTGCAGTTCCTGGCTGAGGAAATCGACGCTGGCCTGCTTGCGCGCTTCCGCATCCATCTCCACTACCGGCGCCAGCGGCTGCCAGCGCCAGCGCACCGCACGCTTCTGGCCCTGCGCATTGGTGAACCAGAAACTGTTGACGCTGTTGAAAGTGGTGTCGGCCCAGCTGCTGGTCCATGGCGCTGTCTTCGCCCACTGCTGGAACGCCTGCGCACTGGGGTATTTCGCCAGCACTGCCGCCATCTTCTGCGGGTCCGGCTTGCCGGTGGCCGGGTCGGGAATCGAGGCGCGCGTCTGCTCGTAGAACGCCTCGGCCGTGGGTACCGCGAAGAACGGGAAGCTGTTCATCGCCATGCGCCATTCCTGGCCATCATCGCTGACCATCTGCACCGCCAGGCTGCGCACGCGTGCGGTGTTGTCGGCGCCGTAGGGGTCGCCGCCACCGATTGACAGGCGACCCATCACCGGCACACGTGTCTGCGAGAACACCCGGGCACTGGACAGGGTAGGGGCCTGCGCGCTGGGTTCGAACCAGCCGCTTACGCAGATGCCCTTGCTGTGTGCACGGCGGAAGCCCGGATGGGCCGGGCCGGTGGCCTCGATGGTGTCGGTGAAGCGCTGCGCGGTGAGGCGGTCGCCCATCCAGCCGGCCAGCCAGGCGAAGGCCAGCGCCACGGTACCCAGGATGAGCGCGATCAGCGCGATCCAGAGCAGGGGGGAATGCTTGCGCGGTGCGCCCGGCGTCTGGCCGGCACGGGTGTAGCCGAAGAGCGACATGGTCGGAGTCCTGCCTTCACGGAGCGTGTGGGTGGTCGACCCACACATCCTCGCAGAACCCGGCCGAGGCCGAAATTCAATTTTTCGTCAGATTTGCCGGGGACGGCGTGCCGACCAAGGTCGGCACCCACCGGATCAGCTGTAACGCGCCTTCAGCATCGCCCAGGCCGAGCGCAGCGCCAGCGCTTCGCCACCGGCCGGACGGCCCGGGCGTTCGCCGTCGTTCCAGGCGTACACGTCCAGGTGCGCCCAGCGCTGGCCGTCTTCGAGGAAGCGCTCCAAGTACAGCGCGGCGGTCACCGAGCCGGCCATGCGCGAACCGGCATTGGCCAGGTCGGCAATGCCGCTGCTCAGATAGCGCAGGTAGGGGCGCCACAGCGGCATGCGCCAGACCGGGTCACGGGTTGCGTCGCCGGCCTGCAGCCACTGCTGCGCCACAGTGTCGTCGTTGCTGAAGAGCGCCGGCAGATCCGGACCCAGCGCGATGCGTGCGGCACCGGTGAGCGTGGCGAAATCCAGCACCAGGTCCGGCTTCTGCTCACCGGCGAAGGTCAGCGCGTCGCACAGGATCACGCGGCCTTCGGCATCGGTGTTGTCGATCTCCACGCTCAGGCCCTTGCGGGTGGCGATCACTTCGCCCGGGCGGAACGCATCCGGACCGATCGCATTTTCCACCGCCGGCACCAGCAGCGTCAGGCGCACCGGCAGTCCGCGCGCCATCACCAGGCCGGCCAGGGCCAGCGCATGCGCGGCGCCGCCCATGTCCTTCTTCATGTTGCGCATGCCGTCGGCCGGCTTGACGTCCAGGCCGCCGGTATCGAAGCACACGCCCTTGCCGACCAGCACCAGTGCCGGGTCGGTTTCCTTGCCCCAGCGCAGCACCACCAGGCGCGGCGCGCGGTGCGAAGCGCGGCCCACGGCGTGGATGGCCGGGAAGTTCTGCTTCAGCAGTTCATCGCCGGTGATCGCCTCGACCTGCGCACCATGTGCATCGGCCAGTGCACGCGCGGCGTCTTCCAGCTGCTGCGGCCCCATGTCTTCGGTCGGGGTGTTGACCCAGTCGCGCACGCGCAGGCTGGCGGCGATCAGGTCTGCCACTTCGCCGGACGGTGCGGCCACCAGCTGCGCCGGGGCGCGGTTACGCTTGCGGTAACGGTCGAAGCGGTAGCTGCCCAAACCCCAGCCCAGCTGCAGCAGCGCCTGTTCGGCGGCAGGCAGTACATTGGCCAGCTGCCAGACACTGCCTTCCGGCAGCGCGTGCGGCGCATGCGCATAGCTGTAGGCATCGGCGCGATCACCGACACCGATCACCGCGCCGGCCAGGCCCTCACTGCCGGGCAACAAAGCCACGCTGTGCGCACCGGCAGTGAAACCCTGCGAGGCCAGCCAGGCCTGGGTCGCGGCCGGTTGGCCTTGCTTCCAGGCGGCGAACTGCTCGCGGTCCAGCACGTACAACGGCAGCGCCGCGGCGCTGTCGGCGGTGAAACCAGTGATCTCGCTCATGCGTCAGGTACTCCGGGATGCGGCGGCGTCGAGGTTGGCGTCCAACCAGTCGGCCAGGCCGGTGAGGGTGTCGAACTGCAGGTCCGGCTGCAGTTTCGGATGGGTCCAGGTGGCTGCTTCGCGGTTGATCCAGCACCCGCGCAGGCCGGCGGCGATCGCCCCGGCCACGTCCATTTCGGCGTGGTCGCCGACATGTAGCACCTGTGCCGGCGCCACACCCAGTCGGGTGCAGGCGGCGTGGAAGATGCTTGCCTCCGGCTTGGCCGCGCCGTGTTCGCGCGCGCCCAGCTGGAAGGCGAAATGATGCGCCAGGCCGATCCGCTCCAGATCGGCGTTGCCGTTGCTCAGCGCTGCCACCGGAACCCGCGCGGCAATCCTCGCCAGCGCATCGATCGCATCGGGATAGCACTCGACCTGGTTGCGCGCGGCGTAGAACACTTCGTACGCCGGCTCCAGCAGATCGAGGCTGGCGCCGCTGGAGTGCAGCGCTTCGTGCAGGGTCAGCCGACGCAGCGCGCTCAGGTCGTGGTGGAGGTGCGGATGGGCGTGGTACAGGCGCTCGCGCAGTTCGCGCATCGCCGCCACCGGATACATCGCGGCGGTGGCGGGGCTGTGTTCACGCATCCACTCGTGCAGGACCAGATCGATGCGGGCGCCGATCGGAGCGAACGGCCACAGCGTGTCGTCAAGGTCGAGAGTGATGGCTTGGACGGGGAAATTCACCCCTCCATTCTACGCCTGCCCGCGCGGGCTTTCATTCCAGCAGCCGTGCCCAGCCCTGCATGCCTTCCAGCCGTGCCAGCACCAGCTTGATGCAGACCAGCAGCGGCACCGCCAGCAGCAGGCCGATCATGCCCCAGGCCCAGCCGAACACCATCAGCGCCAGGATCAGCACCAGCGGCGACAGCTTCATGCGCCGGCCCAGCACGATCGGGGTCACCATCTGCCCTTCCAGAGTGTGCAGGGCCAGGTACGCGGCCGCCGGCAGCAGCGCCTGCAGCGGGTCGCGGAATTCCACGAAGCCCATCAGCAGCATCAGTGCCACGCCGATCAGCGGACCGACGTACGGGGCAAAGTTCAGCAGCGCGGCCACCGTGCCCCACAGCAGCGCCTCCTGCAGGCCGATGCCGAGCAGCATCAGCACGCCGGCGAACACCAGCCCGACCAGGGTGTTGATCACGCTGATGGTCAGCACATAGCGCGAGACTTCGCGCTCGATCGACCGCAGGATGTCGGCGGTGAAGCGCTGCTGCTGGCGGTTCGGGAACAGCGCGATCGCCGCGCGCTGCAGGCTCTGCCCGTAGATCATGAAGAACAGGGTCAGCAGCACCACGGCCAGCACCGAGGCGGCAAGCCGTGGCGCGCGGGTCAGCATGCGGTACGGGTCGTCGAGCTGGGTGCGGATCACCTGCACCTTATGGTTGCTGTCGCCGCCGGCGACGCGGGCGAAGTTCTCCGCCGCCTGGTTGGCCTGCTGCACCGGCTTGGTCAGGTCCTGCACCTGGCGGGCGACCTTGCGTAGCTGCTGCGGGGCTTCCTGCGCCCATTCCATCGCCGGGCCGATCAATTGCACCGCCAGCGAACCGGTCACGCCCAGGCCGGCGCCGAGAATCAGCAGCGCGCCCAGCGCGCGCGGAATCCACAGTTTCTGCAGCAGGCGCAGGATCGGGTTGCCGACCAGTGCGAAGAACATCGCCAGCAGCACCGGCAGGATGATGTCCTGCGCCGCCCACAGCGTGTAGCCCACCGCCAGGGTCGCCAGCACCACCAGCGACATCGGCCCGCGTGGGCGAGACGGAGGCGGCAGCGGTGCCTCCGGGTCCTGTGGATCGGCTGGTGACGGGGACAGGGAGGACTCGCTCATCGACGCATCAGCCGGAAAGGGGAGCGCATTATCCGCCGGCCGCCATCGGCGCGGCGGATTCCATGGATCAACGTTCGGACAGTTCGGTGGCCGCCTCGGCCGGGCGCGGTTCGCGCAGGTCCGGTTCCGCCTCCGGCACAGCTCGCGCCGCCGCTGCGGGCCGCGCTTCAGCGGCGGAGGCCGCTGCGTGTGCCTGTTCGCTGGCATCGCCGGCTTCTTCGGCCGCATCGTCGGCGGTGGCCGCCGCCTGCGCCGCCATCGCCGTGGCGAACGCTGCCTGCGCACTGGCGAACAGGTTCGAGACCGAACCCACCATCTGCAGCCAGCGCGCACCGTTGACCTTGCCCGGCATTTCCAGCTTGCCGGCAATGAAGCCACCGGCCAGGCCCACTACCACGATGCGTAGTGGCGACCAGCCCTGGCGCCAGACCTGGCTGAGCGTCGACCAGTGGTCCTGGGTCTCGACCAGGCGCACGGTCACCACCTGTTCGCAGCGCTTCACCCGCCGCTGCAGCGCACCGAACTTCATGGCTTGCCCTCTGGCAGCTGCACATCGGCATCGGGGTCGTCTTCGCTGGGCTCATCGAACAGGCCCAGGCGGGACAGCTGGCGCCGGGTGGCGTGCATGCCGGTGTGGTGGAAGAAGTAGGACACCCGCCAGATCGCATAACCGGTGACGGCCAGGCTCAGCAGCGAGGTGATCAGCAGGGCCTGCAGCCAGCTCAGGCCCCAGCTCTGCAGCAGGGCGATGAGGGTGGCGGCCATCAGCAGCCAGGCCGACGCACCAAATACGATCGCTACCCCGGCCCAGGCCAGTGCACGGCCGAATGCGCTGCGAGCCAGCGCAAAGTCGGCCGAGGCCAGCCGGCGCAGCGAACGCAGCGAGTGCTTGGCCGAATCGGCAGCGGCACGACCGGCCGCGCCGACCTGGCGGATGCTCTCATCCAGCGGCGGGGTGGCCGCCGGATCAGGGGCTTGCGCGTTGTCTTCGCTCACGCCGCGGCTTACTTGTCGCTGCTGCCGCGGGCCAGCTTGGCGATGATCCAGCCGGCAGCGAAGGCCACGCCGAACGAGGCCAGCGGACGTTCGCGGATCAGCTCGGCGGCGCTGTCGATCAGGTCCTTGCCCTTGTCCATCAGTGCATCGACCTGCTCCTTGGCGGCGGCACCACCAAACTCGGCAGCGGCCAGGCCGGACAGCGCGCTGTCGGACAGTTCAGCCTTGACGTTGGCCTTGCCGATCCGCAGTTCGTCGGTGGCGGCACCGGTGGCGCCCTTGATCGCACCGCCGGCGGCCGTGGCGGCCTGCTTCAGGTGGGAACCGGCTTCACCCAGGTGTTCCTTCAGGTTCTCGGTATTGGTGGGGCTCATCGAATCACTCCTGTTGCGATGGGGGAACGGGCGTCGGCGGTGCCGACCTGGACGGACAGCAATAGCATTGCCGGGGTATAGGGGGTGTTACGGCAGGGCGATCAGCGCATCACGAGCTGGCCCTGCTGCTGGCCATTGTTGCGCAGCACGCGCACCACCAGGGTCGGCGGGCGTTGCTGGAAATTGGCGCGCCAGCTGGCCAGGTCGGCGAATTCACCCACGGTGGCGTCGGTGATGATGTCGCCCTGCTGCAGACCGTTGCTGGCCGCGCGGCTGCCGCGCTTGACCTCGCTGACCAGCACGCCGCCGACGCCAGACTGTCGCAGTGACTCGGGCAGGTCGACGAAGGTCGCACCGGTCAGGCGCGGGTCCAGGCTCTCACCGGTGACCGCGCGCGCCTGTTCCTTCAGCGTCGCCTTGATCTGCAGTGGCTTGCCTTCGCGGCGTACGTCCAGCGTCATCGCGCTGCCGACGGCGGCCAGGCCTTCCACGTTGTGCAGCGCCTCGGCGCTGTCCACGCGCTGGCCGTTGGCCGACACCACCACGTCGCCCGGCTTCAGCCCGGCTGCGGCGGCGGCCGAACCGGCCAGCACGCGGGTGATCAGCGCACCGCGGGTTTCGCCCAGGCCCAGGCCCTGCGCGATCTGCGCGGTCAGGTTCTGGCTTTCCACGCCCAGCGTGCCGCGCACCACCACGCCGTGCTTGACCAGCTGGTCGACCACGCTGCGCGCCAGGTTGGAAGGAATCGCCAGGCCCAGGCCGATGTTGCCGGCCATGCTGCCCTGCGGGTTGAAGCTGGCGGTATTGATGCCGACCAGCTGGCCCTGCAGGTCGACCAGCGCGCCACCGGAGTTGCCCGGATTGATAGACGCATCGGTCTGGATGAAGTTCTGGTAGCCCAGCCCGCGGATGCCGCTGCGGCCCACCGCCGAGACGATGCCGGACGTGACCGTCTGGCTGAAGCCGAACGGGTTGCCGATGGCCACCACGAAGTCGCCTACGCGCAGCTGGTCGCTGTTGCCGAGCTTGATGTCGGTCAGGTTCTGCGCCGGAATGCGGATCAGCGCGATGTCGGTATCTCGGTCCGAACCGAGGAACTCGGCCTTGACCGTGCGCCCGTCCGCCAGTGTCACCTGCACGTCATCGGCGTTGTCGATGACATGGTGGTTGGTCAGCACCAGCCCCTCCTTGGCGTCGATGATCACGCCCGAGCCCAGCGATTCGTTGATGCGTTCCTGCGGGATGTCCGGGAAAAGGCGGCGGAAGAACGGGTCGTTGAAGAAGGGATTGCGTACGCGAATCACCTGCTTGGTGTTGACGCTGACCACCGCCGGCATCGCCTTCTCCAGCATCGGTGCCAGCGACGGTACCGCCTGTCCGGCCACCGAGGCCGGCAACGCTGCAGTGGTCGGCAGGACCGCCGGCAGCGGCGCGGCGTCGGCACGGTTGTCCAGGTGGGCATTGATGCCGGTGGCAACGAAGCCACCGAAGGCGGCGGCGATTGCGAGCGTGAGCAGGGTAGGAAGCGGTCGCATGGGAGTCGGTTCGCTGGCGTGGGTGGGGGCGGTACGGCCCTACGGTAGAACAAGCTGAATGAGTGTGTCGCGATCTGGATAAATGCGCCATGAAAACGGGTGCCTCGAAGGGGGGAGCGCGGGGGCCAGAACGCGCTTGTGGCGACACCCGGGCAGGTGATGGGTGCGCCATTCAAGGCCAACGCGCGCCGCACTGGCACAGGCGGATACGTGCGCAGTTCCGCGCAGGCGGGTGCCGCAATGCGCCACGACGGATGCCGGACGCTGCCTCCGTGCACGTGCGCGCGGCGACGGCCAGACAATGCTGGGTTTGCGTAGCGCAGCACTGAAAAAAAGGGGTTTGCTGCGAACCGCAGGTGGCAACAGGGGCTGCTGCGTACACCATCGGCGTCGCAACAGATGCGATTGCCGGCACATGCCCCGTTCCACGATCGTCAATGTCGGTATAGCATCGCCCCGTTTTGATACTTAAGGCCCGCAGGAGGGCAACATGAGCAACGGTAATGGTGTGTCGGTCGTGACCGACGCTGTCGAGAACGTGAAAGAAGCCGCCACCAACGTCGGCGAGACCATCGCCCACGCCGCCGAAGACGCAGTGAAGTCGGTCAAGAAGACCGTCAAGCGCGCCAGCAAGGCTGCCGGTACCCGCGTGGCCAAGGCCAAGAAGGCCGTGGCCAAGGTCGAGAAGACCGTTGCCAAGAAGGCCGAGAAGGCTGCCAAGTCGGTCGGCAAGACGGTTGCCAACGCCAGGAAGAAGCTGGAAGCGGCCAAGAAGAACGCCAAGGCCGAAGCTGCTGCCCTGAAGAAGGAAGTGGCGAAGAAGAAGGCGGCTGCGGGCAAGGCCGTGACCAAGAAGGCCGCCGCTGCCAAGAAGACCACCAAGGCCACCACCAAGGCTGCCGGCAAGAAGGTCGCCACCGTGAAGAAGGCCGCCACCAAGAAGGCTGCTGTCGCGAAGAAGACCGTTGCCAAGAAGACCACGGCCGCCAAGAAGGTGGTTGGCAAGAAGGCCGCCACCGCCAAGAAGGCTGTGGCCAAGAAGACCGTCGCCGCCAAGAAGGCCGTGGCTGCGAAGAAGGTTGTCGGCAAGAAGGTTGCCGCCACCAGGAAGGTCGCCACCAAGAAGACTGCCGCCGCCAAGAAGGTTGTGGGCAAGAAGGCTGCCGTCGCCAAGAAGGCCGTTGCCAGGAAGACCACTGCTGCCAAGAAGACTGTCGGCAAGAAGGTCGCCGCCAAGAAGGCTCCGGCCAAGAAGGCTGTTGCCAGGAAGACCCCGGCCAAGGCCGTGCGCAAGGTCGCCAAGCGCAAGTAATCGCGCCGTGACCGAAGGCCCTGCCGCCCACCGGGTGGTGGGGCCTTTCGCGTTTTCGGGGCGCGGTCTGGGGCAAGATGCAGATCCTTCCCGCCGGAGCCCCAGCATGCGCGGTATCGATTTCAGTTCCTGGCAGGGCGTGCTGTCCACGTTGGCCGGCCTGGTCCTGATCACCCTGCTGGGCGTGGGCATCCGCCTGCTGGTGATGCAGACCCTGCAGCAGCGTCGCGAGCGCGAGAACCGGCAGATCAACGAGCGGCTGCGCACACTGATGGCGGCCTACAAGACCCTGGGCGGTTCATTCACTGGTGAACTGGGCGTGGATCCCAGCCATCGCCGCGATCTGCGCCAGCGCGAAGCGGCCGAAGGCATCGCCGAACCGCGTTCGGATCGAACGCGTCGCATCCGCGATGCGGTCGAGGCCGCGCTCTCGGACATTCTGTTGCTGGGCACCGACGAACAGGTGCGGCTGGCCGCGCGCGCTGCCAACGATCTTGCACAGGGGCGACCGGTGCATACCCACGAACTGGTGGTCTCGCTGCGCGACTTCGTGCGCGAAGCGCTGGATCTGGCGCCGATTCCTCCCGACCTGCGGATTCCGCCGCAGGGGCCGACCCGCCCCGCTGCCAGTGGTGGCGGCAAGGGGCGCAACGATGGCGATGCCAAGGGCGGCCGTGCGGGTGGTGGCGGAGGTGGGGGCGGCGGAATGGGCGCTGGCATGGGCGGCATGGGCCTCGGTGCCGGCGCCGCACTGGGCGCCGGCCATGCCACTGCCAGCGATGAAACGGACGCGCGCTGAGCACGTCCGCCGGGTTCAGCGGGTCAGCTCGTAGATCGGCACGAAGCCGCCGTAGATCATCCGCGCACCGTCAAACGGCATCGGATTCTTCGTTGGATCAAACCGCGGGTCTTCCATCATCTTCTTCATGCCGGCGTCGCGGGTCGGTTTGTCGGGCCATTCGATCCAGGAAAACACCACCGTCTCGTCCGGCGTGGCTTTCACCGCGCCGAAGAAATCGGTGGTCTTGCCGTGCGGCACGTCATCGCCCCAGCACTCGACCACGCGCAGTGCGCCGTACTCGATGAAGACCGGATCTCCTGTGCGTGCATGGGCGAGGAACTTCTCCTTGTTGGCGGTGGGCACCGCCAGGACGAAACCATCGATGTAGCTCATTGCCAGCCTCCGGATGGACCGTGCCACATGCACGGCCTTCAAGTACACGACGAACCAGCGCGGCGGGGATCGACAGCGGTGGATCGTGAAGAAACCTGAAAATGCACGCGCGCCGCGCGCGTATGCCAGATACAGCCTGAATCAAGCCAAAAAATTCAGCAACGCGAAGGCTGCTGTTTTCAGGGAACGTTGTGGCGAATAACGGAGAATTTACATTCCCGATGCGATGGCGCCCTGGCGCTGCTGCACACCATAAGAAAGTAAAGGTGTACCCCCATGAAGAATTCGCTGATTGCTCTGGCCCTGGCCGCCGCCCTGCCGTTCACCGCCTCGGCTGCTGAGAACCTGTCCTACAACTACGCCGAAGCCGACTACGCCAAGACCGACAACGACGCGTTCAAGTCCGACGGTTGGGGTATGAAGGGTTCGTACGGCTTCCTGCCGAACTTCCACGCTTTCGGTGAGTACAGCCGTCAGGAATTCGACCACACCAACGTCAAGCTGGACCAGTGGAAGATCGGTGCAGGCTACAACGTTGAAATCGCTCCGAGCACCGACTTCGTTGCCCGCGTTGCCTACCAGAAGCTCGACCCGAAGCACGGCCTGGACTTCAACGGCTACAGCGCTGAAGCCGGTATCCGCACCGCCTTCGGTGCCCACGCCGAGGTCTATGGCATGGTCGGCTACGAAGATTTCTCGAAGAAGCACGGCGTCAACCCGGAAGGCCAGTGGTACGGCCGCCTGGGTGGCCAGGTCAAGCTGAACCAGAACTGGGGCCTGAACGGCGAACTGAAGATGAACCGCGACGGCGACAAGGAATACACCGTCGGCCCGCGCTTCAGCTGGTAACCGCTGTTCCGGCGCGCCTGCGCGCTGGAGGCGTCTCAACAGGCCCGGCTCTTGCCGGGCCTGTTGCGTTTGTGGCGGCGCGAAACAAAATGCCGTCTGACTGGTGGCGCACGCGGGCCGAGCATTGCAAGGAATTGGATTCCGCCGCTGCGGGCACCGGCCTACGGTGGATGTTCCATGTTGCCTGGACAGGCCGCGATGCCACCGACACTCCCGCCCCTGCGGCCTGATCGGCCACGACGCCTGGCACTGCTGGATCCGCACCCGGTACTTCGGTTGGGCGTGGAAGTTCTGCTCCGCCAACACAGTGGTGTGCAGGTGCGCGTGAGCCTGTCCAACGAGGCGCACCTGCTGCAGCTGCTGGAGCGCAGCCCGAGGTGTGTCGACCTGCTGCTGATCGATGCGCTGCCGATGGGCGACCTGGGCGATGGATTGGCCCTGCTGCGCGTGCTGTCGCAGCGCTGGCCGGCGCTGCCGGTGCTGGTGCTCTCGGCGCACTGCAACGCCAGTACGGTGACCACCGCGATGCGAGCCGGCGCGCGCGGCTTCCTGTCCAAGTCGATGCCACCGGAGACGTTGCTGCGCGCCATTGACGTGGTCGCTCGCGGAGGGCGCTTCGTGCCACCGGAACTACGCGAGGAGCTGAAGCTGCCACGCACACGCCGGGTATCTGCACCGGTGCTGACGCCGCTGAGCCAGCGCGAGCGTGAAGTGCTCGGGTTGGTGCTGGAGGGCGTCAGCACCAGTGAAATGGCCCTGCGCTCAGGGCGCTCGGCCAGCACCATCAGCTCGCAGAAAACGTCGGCCTACCGCAAGCTCGGCATCCGCGGGGATGGTGACCTGTTCCGCTTCCGTCACCTGCTCGAATGCGGCTGAGCGGCCTTACTCGCCCTGGTACTGCTTCTCTTCCACCAGCGCCGAACCGGCCACGCGGTTGATCTCGTTCTTCACCTGCACGCGCTCGCCATTGGTGCCATAGACACCGCGTGCCAGCTGGATGAATGCATCATCGAACACCTGGGCCGCTTCCTTGTCGCGCAGCTGGTCCTGGATGTCCCACATGCGCTCGTTGATCGCCTTCAGCTGCTGCTTCAGCGCGTCCAATGCCGGCTGCGCCTGCAGCTGCTGCTGCAGCAAGGGCAACAGGCCATCCAGTTCGGTGCGCACGTTGGCCAGCTTGGCAGCATCATCGATGCGCTCGGCCTTGATCTCGAGAATGGTGATCTTGTCGATCAGCTCGCCGATCGATACCGGGGTCAGGATGGCGTCCACGTGGTTGGTTCCTGGAAACAAGGCGCCATGATACCGCGCGGCTGGCGCGTAGCCTCCATCGACGGGATTTACGCCGAATTTGCGCCGCAGGCCGGGCAGCACCCTCGATCCGTTACGGCGGCCCACCCGACACTGCCGTCCCGGCGGCGCGACCGCCTTCGACGAGGAACACAGTGCAGTGAACAGCAAGGGGATGATGGCGGCGCTGGTGGCCGCCCTGGCAGCGCTGCTCGGGATCGGCAGCGCGCAGGCACAGGTGCAGGCCAGTGGCAGTGCTGCATTGACCAGCGACTACGTGTGGCGTGGCAGCTCGCAGAGCGATGGCGACCCGGCGGTGCAGGCCGGCGCGAAGGTCTCGATCCCGTCGGGATGGTACGCCAGCGTGTGGGGTTCGAACGTTTCGTTCAAACCGGACAATGGCGCGCGCAGCGAGTTCGACCTGGTGGCGGGCTGGTCCGGCGCACTGGCACCGGACTGGAGCCTGGATGCCAACCTGACCCGTTACGTGTACCCGGGCACCGGCCGCGCGCTGGACTGGACCGAGCTCAACACCACGTTGACCTGGAAGCAGCGCGCCTGGCTGCAGGTCGCCCATTCCAACGATGCGTTGGCCGGTGGCCATCGCGGTACCTATGCCCAGCTGGGTGTGCGTGTGCCGTTGCACGAACGCCTCCGCCTGGAAGCAGCGGTGGGCCAGTACTGGCTGGCCACCGCGCAGGGCCCGGACTACCTGCATGGGCAGCTCAGTGCCATTGCCACGCTTACCCCGGCATGGGAACTGCGCGCCACCGTGCATGACACGGACAACGCAGCCAAGCGCCTGTTCCCCGGCAACGCCGGTGGGCGATGGGAGCTGGCGCTGCAGGGCAGCTTCTAGTCGGCCAGCGACGCCTGGCGCGCGCGCAGCGCGCCGGGCAGCCACAGCAGCAGGGCCAGCGCAGCCACGGCAGCGCCGGCCACGCAGACGCCGGTCCAGCCGAAGCGCTGGTAGACCTGCGCAGACAGCAGCGAACCCAGTGAACCGCCGATGAAATAGCCGGTCATGTAGCCGGCATTGAGGCGGTTGCGTGCCGCCGGTTGCAGCGCGTAGATCAGGTTCTGGTTGCTGACGTGCAACAGCTGCGCGGCCAGGTCCAGCACCACCACGCCCAGCAGCAATGCCAGCAGCGAGTGTGCGGACAGCCCCAGCGGCAGCCACGACAGCAGCAACAGCAGCAGTGCAATGGCGGTGGCACGCCCGGTCTGGCCACGGTCGGACATGCGGCCAGCCAGGCCGGCCGCCAGTGTGCCGGCCGCGCCGACCAGCCCGAACAGGCCGATGGTGGCGTCGCTGTAGGCATACGGCGGCTGTGCCAGCAGGAACGCGAGCGGGGTCCAGAAGATCGCGAACATGGCGAAGCTGCAGGCGCCCAGCAGCGTGCGCTGGCACAGCACCGGTTCCTGCACGAACAGCACGCCGATCGAGCGCAGCAATGCGAAATAGCCAAGGCCGGCGCTGTGGTGGAATCGCGGCAGGCCGCGCTGCAATGCCATTGCTGTCAGCACCAGGGTGGCAGCGGCGATCGCATACACCAGGCGCCAGTCGCCCAGGCTGGAAAGCAGGCCGGCCACGGTACGCGCCAGCAGGATGCCCAGCAGCAGGCCACTCATCAATGTTCCGACCACGCGGCCGCGGTGTTCCGGCGCGGCCAGCGTGGCGGCGAACGGCACCAGCACCTGGGCCACCACCGAAAACAGGCCGGTGATCGCGGTGCCCACCAGCAACCAGGTCAGCGACGGTGCGCAGGCACTGATCACCAGTCCGCCCGCCGACAGCAGGCTCATCACCACGATCAGGCGGCGGCGTTCGAACAGGTCACCCAGCGGCACCAGCAGGATCAAGCCGGCGGCATAGCTCAGCTGCGCGGCGGTAACCACCATGCCGACCTGGCCGAACGGCACGCCGAAGGCGTCGGCGATGGTGTGCAGCAGCGGTTGCGCGTAGTAGTTGCTGGCCACGGCCACGCCGGTGGCGACCGACATCAGCAGCACCTGCCAACGGTGCAGAGGGGGAAGGGACGGGCTCACGCGATGTTCCAGGAAGCGGGGGCACAGTGTCCGCCTGCTGCGAGCATGATGGAAATGAATCATCATCATCCATGCCATCTGAAAACAAGATAGTTGTATGAACCTCAAGCAGCTCGAGTTCGCCGTGGCGCTGGCCGAAGAGGGCAATTTCACCCGTGCCGCCGAGCGCTGCCACGTGGTGCAGTCCGCGCTCAGCCACCAGATCGCCCACCTGGAACAGGAACTGGGTGCCACGCTGTTCGAGCGCCTGCCGCGCCAGGTGCGGGCCACCGCCGCCGGCGAGGCGTTGCTGGTGCACGCACGCCAGGTGCTGGCCAGCCTGCGCCACCTGCGCGCCGACGTGGCCGCCGTCAGTGGCGAAGTGCGTGGGTTGCTGGCCATCGGGCAGATTTCCTCGCTGACCGGAATCGACGTTGTGGCGATGCTGGCGGCGTTCCAGCGCGTGCACCCGCAGGTGGAGTTCCAGTTGCGCGTGGACAAGAGCGAGGACCTGATCGCGCAGGTACAGTCGCGCGCGCTGGATGTGGCACTGGTCGGCCTGGCGCCTTCGGCAGCGCTGGACGGTGTCTGCCATCAGGTGCTGCAGGAGGAGGATCTGGTAGCGGTACTGGCGCCATCGCACCGGCTGGCCGGGCGCAAGCGGCTGCCATTGGCCGCACTGCAGGATGAAGCATTGGTCGACTTCCCGCGCGGCACCGGCGCACGCCGGCAGACCGATGATGCTTTTGCCGCAGCCGGACTGCCGCACACGGTCCGTTTCGAGGTCAACCTGATGGAACTGGTCGAGCGCTTCGTCCGCCATGGGTTGGCGGTCGGCATCGTGCCGGCATTGATCGCCGATGGGTTCCAGGGCGTGGTGCAGATTCCGCTGCAGCCGACCCCGACCCGGCGCGTGCACCTGGTCTGGCAGCGCCTGCCGACACCAGCGGCGCGGGCGTTCGTCGACGCCGTGCTCAGCCGCGCAGGCGCAGGCTCAGGCCCTTGAGGAAGTTGCGCAGCATCTGGTCAAGGCAACGCCGGTAGTTGGCGTGCCCGGGTTGACGGAACAGCGCGCCCACTTCCGACTTGGAGACATTGAAACCTGCGCTGGCAAAGATCTCCATCAGGTCCACGTCGCGCAGCTGGAACGCCACGCGCAGCTTCTTCAGCACCAGGTTGTTGTCGATGCGGGTTTCCACTGCGCGCTGCGGCTGGCTCTCGTCGCGGCCACGCAGGTGCACGATCAGGCCGTCGAGGAAGTGCGCCAGCGCGCTGTCGTTCATCGCCTCGAAACCGGCTTCGTCCTCGCGGCGCAGCCAGGCCTTCACCTGCCCGGTATCCACGGCAAAGGCCGGGTCGGCCATCTGGCACAGGGCGACCACGTGCTGGTCACCCAGGTCCAGGGAATAGCGCACGCTGCGCAGGACATCATTGTTGATCATGGCCCAATTGTACCGGCCCCTGGCGTGTCACCGGACTGTCATCGAACTGCAGCATCGTGAGCACTCGTTCGCTGGGACCCTTGCATGCGCCGGTATCTGTTTTCCGCACTACTGCTCGCCGGCAGCTTCGCTGCCTTTGCCCAGGACCGCTTCGTACCCGTCGAGCGGCGCCTCAGTGCATCCCAACTGGCCGAGGTCGGGCTCAGTCCAGCGCAGTTGCAGGCGTTGAACCGGGTACTGCGCGAGGCAGAGAGCACGGCCGCCGCGTCGACGGCAGCGGTGGCCCCGGTCGCTGCGCCGCTGCCTGCCAAGGTGCCGGCACCGGCAGCAATGCATCTGGGCCTGGATGACGAACCGGTCAGTGCCCGTGTGGTCGGAGAGGTCGCAGGCTGGCAGCCCGGCACGCTGTTCACCCTTGATAACGGCCAGCAATGGCAGGTGATGAAGGGACAGATGAAGCTGCACAAGGTGTTGCAGTCGCCGCAGATCGCCGTTGTTCCAGGAATTGCCGGGCGCTGGTTCCTGCAGGTCGACGAAGACCTGCCCAAGGCCAGAGTGTTTCGCGTGCGTTGAGCCGGGGGGACGACTGGACGGCGGGCACCTCAGGACGGGCCGGGAATGCCAGAATGGGCGTCCGGTTTTTCCCCCTGGAGTTGCCTGATGACCCGCACTGTCCTGATTACCGGCGCCACGTCCGGCTTCGGCGCCGCCGCCGTCCACCGCTTCGCCCAGGCCGGCTGGAAAGTGATCGCCACGGGCCGCCGCAGCGAACGCCTGCAGCCGCTGGTCGAGCGCTACGGCAAGGACGTGGTGCACGCCGCCGCCTTCGACATCCGCGATGCGGTGGCGATGGAGGCGGCCCTGCTGGCGCTGCCGCCGGCCTTTGGCGAGATCGACCTGCTGGTCAACAACGCCGGCCTGGCGCAGGGCACCGCGCCGGCACAGAGCGCCACGCTGTCGGACTGGACCACGATGATCGACACCAACATCACCGCGCTGGTGACCCTGACCCATCGCCTGCTGCCGCAGCTGGTGAAGCGCAAGGGCGCGATCATCAACATCTCTTCGGTGGCCGGCGTCTACCCGTACCCGGGGGGCAACGCCTACGGTGGCACCAAGGCCTTCGTCAGCCAGTTCTCGCTGGGCCTGCGTTCGGACCTGCACGGCACCGGCGTGCGCGTGACCACGATCGAGCCGGGCATGGCCGAAACCGAATTCACCGTGGTACGTACCCATGGCGATCAGAACGCCTCGGACAAGCTGTACAGCGGCGCCAACCCGATGACCGCCGAAGACATCGCCGAGCAGATCTTCTGGGTGGCCAGCCTGCCGCCGCACCTGAACATCAACCGGCTGGAGCTGATGCCGGTCAGCCAGTCGTTCGCCGGATTCCAGGTCGCCCGCGAGGGCTGACCGGAGTCGTAAACGCTTTTTGTAGAGTCGAACCATGCTCGACTGCATTCAACGGCAGTCGAGCATGGTTCGACTCTACAGAAACAAGAAAGCCGGGCACTGCCCGGCTTTTTCATTCACATCGGCAGGCTTACTGCGCCTTGATCGCCATCGCCTGCAGGCCGGTGCCATCCAGCTTCTGCTTGGCTTCGGACAACTCGCCGGCACTGCCGTACGGGCCCATGCGTACGCGGTACACGGTCTTGCCGTTGATCTGCGCCGACTCCACGCGTGCCGCCAGGCCCATCATGGCGAGCTTGGCCTTGGTGGCTTCGGCGTCACCGGAAGCACCGAAGGCTCCTGCCTGCAGGATGTAGCGGGCGTTGTCGGCGGCCGCCGGTGCAGCAGCGGATGCCGGCGGTGCCGACGCGGCGGGCGCGCTTTCCGCGCGCGGCGCTGGAGTGGCGGCCGCCGTGCTGGCCGACGGGGTTGCCGCGGCCGGGCGCTCGTTCAGCGGTGCCGGCAGCGGACGGTTGGTCGCGGTTAACGGCGCAGTGCTTGCGACGCTGGCCGTTGCGGTCGGTGCCGGCGTGGCCGTACTGGCCGGCGGTACCGGCTTGCCCTCCAGCGCGGCCTGCGCGCGCGACGCTTCGGCCTTGGCCCGGCGCTGATCCTCGGCGCGCGCGCTGGCGGCCAGTTCGGCGTCGGACATTTCCACTTCCTTGCCCGGCAGCAGGGTGTAGAAGTCGTACTGCGTCGCGGCGGGCTTCTCCGGTTCGGCCGGCTTCGGCGTGGCCGGCTGCGCGGCCGGCTGGCTGCCGACATCGCTGTCGGCATCAGCGACCGGGGCCGGCTGCGCGTTCGGGTTCGGCTGCGGACCGGCACGCAGGAAGCCATCGCCTTCGCCCTTGAACAGGTTCGGCGCCGCCAGGAACACCACGGCGGCGATCGCCACACCGGCCACCAGCCACACCCATCCGGGGGTGCCCTGGCTGCTGCTGTTGCGTCGTGCCTGGGTTTTGCCGCGTCGTGCTGCCATGTGTACTGCGTCTCCTGATGCTTACATTTTTTCCGGGGCACTCACGCCCAGGAGTTCGAGGCCGTTGGCCAGCACCTGGCGCGCCGCGCAGGCCAGGGTCAGCTTGGCGTTGCGATCGGTGGCGTCGTCCACCAGCACCGGCGTCCCGTGATACCACGTGTGGAAGGCATGCGCCAATTCACGCAGGTACTGCGCCACCAGGTGCGGCTCCAGCGCCGCGCCGGCCGCTTCCACCACTTCCGGATACCGCGAGATCTCGTTCATCAGCCCCAGCGAGGCATCGTCGGCCAGGCGGCCCAGATTGGCCAGGCCATTGCCCTGCTCGTACACCAAGCCCTTTTCCTGGGCCTGGCGCAGCAGGCTGCAGACGCGGGCGTGCGCGTACTGCACGTAGAACACCGGATTGTCGTTGCTCTGCTGGCGGGCCAGGTCGATGTCGAAGGTCAGCTGCGAATCGGGCTTGCGCGCGATCAGGAACCAGCGGGTCGCATCGCGGCCGGCCTCGTCGATCAGGTCGCGCAGGGTGAAATAGCTGCCGGCACGCTTGGACAGCTTCACTTCCTCGCCGCCGCGCATGACGGTGACCATCTGGTGCAGCACGTATTCCGGCCAGCCCTGCGGGATGCCCACTTCCAGCGCCTGCAGGCCGGCGCGCACGCGCGCCAGCGAGCCGTGGTGGTCGGCGCCCAGTTCGGTGATCGCGCGCTCGTAGCCGCGCTGCCACTTGGACAGGTGGTAGGCCACGTCCGGTACGAAGTAGGTGAAGGTGCCGTCGGACTTGCGCATCACACGGTCCTTGTCGTCACCGAAATCGGTGCTGCGCAGCCACAGCGCGCCGCCTTCCTCGTAGGTGTGCCCGGAGGCCTGCAGCTTGGCGACGGCCTCGGCGACCTTGCCATCGGCGTACAGCGAGCTTTCCAGGAAGTAGATGTCGAAGTCGACGCCGAAGGCGGCCAGGTCCAGGTTCTGCTCGTTGCGCAGGTAGGCCACAGCGAAGCGACGGATCGCCTGCATGTCGTCCGGGTCCTTGGCGCCGACTACCAGCGTGCCTTCCAGGTCAACGCTGGCGCCGGCCATGTAGGCGCGGGCAACATCGGCGATGTATTCGCCGCGGTAGCCGCCTTCCGGCCAGCCTTCCTGGTCCGGCGCAATGCCCTTCACGCGGGCCTGCACCGACAGCGCCAGGTTCTCGATCTGCACGCCGGCGTCGTTGTAGTAGAACTCGCGCTTGGCGTTCCAGCCGTTGGCATCGAGCACGCGGGCCACGCAGTCGCCGATCGCCGCCGCGCGGCCATGGCCGACATGCAGCGGGCCGGTCGGGTTGGCCGACACGTACTCCACGCCCACCGTGCGGCCGTTGCCGGACAGATTGCGGCCGTAGTCGTGGGCTTCCTTGATGACCGACGCGGCTTCGCGCTGGTACGCAGCCGGAGCCAGGTGGAAGTTGATGAAGCCGGGGCCGGCGATCTCGACCTTGCTGACGTCCTCGCTGCGCGGCAGCGCCTCGACCAGCGCCTGAGCCAGTGCGCGCGGATTGCTGCGCGCGGCCTTGGCCAGCAGCATCGCGGCGTTGGTGGCGAAGTCGCCATGGTCACGGGTCTTCGGGCGCTCGACCACGAAGTCCGGCGGCAGGGAGTCGGCGGGCAGGGTGCCATTGGCGCGCAAGGCTTCGATGCCTTGGCTGATCAGGGCGCGGAGGAGATTTTTCACGAGGCCTGCTGTGAGAATGAGCGGCGGAATCGCCCATTTTAGCGCAGATGCCCGCGCCCACGCTGACCAGAACATGCCTGCGGGGGTTCCTGCCCGGTCCTGGTCAGGCCCGCTCAGCCGAACAGGCGTGGCTGGGGCGGGGACAGCAGGCCCCGTTCAGCAAACGAAACGGGGCGGCCTTCGCCGACCACGAAGTGGTCCAGCAGGCGTACGTCCACCAGTGCCAGCGCCTGCTGCAGTTCATCGGTGATCCGGGTATCGGCGCCGGAGGGTTCCGGGTCGCCGGAGGGGTGGTTGTGGCTGAGGATCACCGCTGCCGCATTGTGCAGCAGGGCTCGCCGCACCACCTCGCGGGGGTAGACCGGGGCGGCATTGATGGTGCCCTGGAACAGTTCCTCGCAGGCGATCAGCCGGTGGCGGTTGTCCAGGAACAGCGCCATGAAGATCTCGCGGGCCTGGCCGCGCAGGCGGTGCTGCAGGTAGCGGCCGACCGCGGCCGGGTTGTTGCCGACCGCCTCGCCCTGCTGAAGCTCGGCGGCCAGGTAGCGATGGGCCAGTTCCAGGCCGGCGGCCAGTGCACAGCTTCGTGCCGGCCCCAGCCCCGGCAACCGGGCCAGCTCGCGGGCCGGGCGGTCCAGCAGCACGCGCAGCGGGCCATGCGCCTGCAGCAGGTCGCGGGCGGTCTGCACCGCGTCGCGTCCACCGAAGCCGGAGCCGAGAAACAGCGCCAGCAGCTCTGCGTCGGACAACGTGGCGGGGCCGCGGGCGATCAGCTTCTCGCGGGGACGTTCCTGCTCGGGCCAGTCATGGATGGGCATGCCTGCATCATCGCCAGCGCGGGTGATGCGTCCCATCAGGGCAGGACGCACGCCCGGGTAGGCTGTTGCCTCAGTCGCGTCGCGACTGCAGATAGGCGAACAGCTCCTGGTTGTTCTGCAGCCCCAGCTTGCGCTTGGCTTCGGCCTTCTGCCGGCTGATCGTTTTCGGACTGCGGCCGCAGTGGACGGCGATGGCGTTCACTTTCAGCCCGGCGGCCAACAGGTCCAGCACTTCCTGTTCGCGGGCCGACAGCGCCGCCGGCTCACGCGCGAACATCAGGTCGCGCGCCTGCAGGTGGTCGCGCAGCTGCTGCGAGACGAACACCTGCCCGGCCATGGCCGCGTTCAGGGCCTGCGGCAACTCCCCGAAATCGGCGCACTTGTCGACCAGGCCACTGACACCTTCACGCAGCAGGCCATCGAGCAGGCCGGGGTGACGGGCGCCGGTAAGCACCACCACGGGCATGCCCGGGTGGCGTTCGCGCAGCTCAGCGATCAGTTCCGGGCCATCCGGGCCGGTGCCCGGCATGGAGAGGTCGGTCAGCACCGCGTCGCAGCCGTGGTGCTCAACCAGCTGCAGCAGCTGGGCGCCGTCACGCGCGCTGCCGACGACCTCCATCAGATGGGTCTGCAGCACGATGCGGATGCCGTGCAGGACGACGGGATGGTCGTCGGCGATGATGATGCGCGGGTGCACGCGGAATCCTCGAAAAGCGAAGCGGCACACCTGCGGTGGCCACTGACGATTCTGCAAACGTGGCCGGCCAACAGGTATAGGAAAGTTCCGAATCGCAGTGCCTTGAACCCCGGAAGCGTTGTGGCGCAAGTCCCATCTGCTGATAGCCGCCCGCTATGTGTGCCGTGTACCGGGACATTGCCGACCATCGGGTAAGCTAATGCCCTCGTTTGCACAGGAATTCCAGGTGGCTGACTCCCCCAACGCTTCCCCCGCGCCGGCCCGCGCGCTGGAAGGCCAGAAACTGCTGTTGTGCGTCGGAGGCGGGATCGCGGCCTACAAGGCCCTGGAGCTGGTGCGGCGCCTGCGCGATGCCGGTGCCCAGGTGCAGGTGGCGATGACCGCCGGTGCCCAGCAGTTCGTCACTCCGCTCAGCTTCCAGGCCCTGTCCGGGCAGCCGACCCGCACCACGCTGTGGGACAGCGCCGCCGAGCAGGCCATGGGCCACATCGAGCTGGCCCGCTGGGCCGACCGCATCGTGGTCGCGCCGGGTACCGCCGATCTGCTGGCGCGGCTGGCCCAGGGCCATGCCGATGACCTGGTCAGCACCCTGTGCCTGGCCAGCACCGCACCGCTGACGATCTGCCCGGCAATGAACCACCGGATGTGGCTGCATCCGGCTACCCAGGCCAACATCGCCCTGCTGCGCCAGCGCGGTGCGCAGGTGATCGGCCCGGTCGATGGCCCGCTGGCCGAAGGTGAATCCGGTCCCGGCCGGCTGGCTGAACCGGGCGACATCGTGGCCGCGCTGGTGGCCAATGGCGGTACCGCTGCGACGGTTGCCGCGCCGGAAACCCGTGCCCTGCAGGGCTTGCGCCTGCTGATCAGTGCCGGCCCGACCTACGAAGACATCGATCCGGTGCGCTACGTCGGCAACCGCAGCAGCGGCAAGATGGGCTTTGCCCTGGCCGCTGCCGCCGCCGCGCTGGGTGCGCACGTGGTGCTGGTCAGCGGCCCGGTCCAGCTGCCGACGCCACCGGGCGTGCAGCGCATCGACGTGCGCTCGGCCGCGCAGATGCGCGATGCCGTACTGAAGTCGCTGCCCGCCGACATCTATATCGGTGCCGCCGCAGTGTCCGACTACACCCCGCGCCAGGTCGCCGCGCAGAAGCTGAAGAAGACCGCCGACAGCCAGTCGCTGGTGATCGAGCTGGTGCGCACGCCGGACATCCTGGCCGAAGTCGCCGCGCAGACGCAGTCGCTGAAGCTGGTGGTCGGCTTTGCCGCCGAGACCCACGACGTGGAGAAATATGCACGCGGCAAGCTGATCGACAAGCGCCTGGACCTGGTGATCGCCAACCAGGTCGGCATCAGTGGCGGTGGTTTCGAGAGCGACAACAATGCCGCCACGGCCTTCTGGCAGGACGGTGAACAGGTATTCCCGGCCACCTCCAAGCGCGAACTGGCCGAACAACTGCTGGCGCTGATCGCGCGGAGACTCCAGGCATGACCCAGGCATCCCTTTCCCGGCCGCTGCAGGTCAAGCTGCTCGATCCGCGCTTTGGCGACAGCTGGCCGCTGCCGGCCTACGCCACCCAAGCCAGCGCCGGCATGGACCTGCGCGCGGCGCTGGATACCGCACTGACCCTGCAGCCGGGCGACACCGCGCTGGTGCCCAGCGGCCTGGCCATCCACATTGCCGACCCGAACCTGTGCGCGGTGATCCTGCCGCGTTCAGGGCTGGGCCACCGGCACGGCATCGTGCTGGGCAATGGCACCGGCCTGATCGATGCCGACTACCAGGGGCCGCTGCTGATCAGCGTCTGGAACCGTGGCCGCGAGGCCTTCACCATCGAGCCCGGCGATCGCATCGCGCAGCTGGTGGTGGTTCCGATTGCCCGCGTCAGCCTGCAGGTGGTGGATACTTTCACCGACAGCGTGCGGGGCACGGGTGGATTCGGCCATACCGGGGTGCGTTGACAGGGGACATCGATGAGCGGCATCGGGGAAGGACAGCGGGGACGGTCGTTGGGTCGCAGTGCACCACTACTGGGGGTGCTGCTGATCCTGCTGGCCGGCTGGTTCGGATGGAGCGCGGTGCAGCAATGGCGGCAGGAGGCCAACGGCCAGGCGCTGGAAGAAGCGCGCGACCAGGCCGTGCAGGGCCTGCAGCAGGCCGCTGCTGGCCAGTTGCAGCAGCTGCAGCAGCAGTTGAAGAACGATCGCGTGCAGCAGGCGCTGCAGGCCGGCGATGCCGCTGCAGCGGCGCTGGCCGTGCGCGAGAGCTGGACCGGGGTTGAGCAGGTCGAGGTGCTGACGGCCGATCTGGCCAACGCCTATGCCGATCCGGCCACCTTCGGGTATGCACGCCTGGCCCTGCTGGAAGCGGCGGTGGCTGAGGGCAAACCCAGCCTGCGCGTCGTCCGCGATGGTGGCGGCAATCGCCTGGGCCTGGCTGCGCCAGTGCAGCTGGGCAGCCTGGGGCCGGCCGTGATCTATGTCCGCCAGCCGCTGCTGCGGCTGACCTCGCCGCTGGACCAGGTGCGTGCGCCGTCCGCCGGCTTCCTTGGCCTGCGCCAGGGTGGCTTCGATCTGGTCACCCAGGGCAACGCGGGCCTGTCCGAAAGTGCGGAAGCGCTGGCGCGCCCGGTTGCTGGCACGCCGCTGCGACTGGTCGCGTCGGTACCGAATGTCGACGCCGGTCCGCTGGGCCTGGGCGCGCTGGCCAGCGCCATTGTGGCGTTGCTGCTGGCGTTCATTGCCGTGTTGCTGGTGGTGGGACGTGACCGACTGCCGAAGTCGCTGCCCTTGCCGCGCCGCGCCGCAGCGTCCGAGGCCGACCATGGCCCGACCCTGAGAGAGAGCCTGCAGCAGGCGCCGCCACCCGAGGCCGCTGTGACCGGCAGTGGCGATGCCGCGCCACCGCCGCCACCGCCAGTGCCCGCTGAAGAGCTGGCCGCCGGCATCTTCCGTGCTTATGACATCCGCGGCGTGGTGGGCAGTGAACTGACACCGAAGACCGCGGCGCTGATCGGCCAGGCCATCGGCACCGTGGCACTGGAGCAGGGCCTGCGCGAGGTGGTGATCGGTCGCGATGGCCGCCTGTCCGGACCCGAGCTGACGGCTGGGCTGGCCGAGGGCCTGCGCCGTGCCGGCTGCGCGGTGATCGACATCGGCCTGGCGCCGACCCCGCTGGTGTACTACGCCGCCTTCCATCTGCGTACCGGCACCTGCGTGGCAGTCACCGGCAGCCACAATCCGCCCGAGTACAACGGCTTCAAGGTGGTCATTGGCGGAGAGACGCTGTCCGGCGATGCCATCACCGATCTCTACCAGCGCATCGTCGAGGGCCGCCTGGTGCAGGCCGCTGAGCCCGGTGACTACCAGCAGCGCGATGTCAGTGCCGACTACATCCAGCGCATCGCCGATGACGTGCAGCTGGACCGTCCGCTGAAGGTCGTGGCCGATGCCGGCAATGGCGTGGCCGGCGCACTGGCGCCGCAGCTGCTGGAAGCGATCGGCGCCGACGTCATTCCGCTGTACTGCGATGTCGACGGCACCTTCCCCAACCATCATCCCGACCCGAGCGAACCGGCCAACCTGGAAGACCTGGTGCAGACGGTCAAGCGCTTTGGCGCCGATCTCGGCGTTGCCTTCGATGGCGACGGCGACCGGCTGGGCGTGGTGACCGGCGAAGGCCGGATCATCTACGCCGATCGCCTGCTGATGCTGTTCGCTGCCGATGTGTTGATGCGCAATCCGGGCGCGATGGTGATCTACGACGTGAAGTGCACCGGCAAGCTGTCCGACCACGTGTTGCGCAACGGTGGCAGCCCGCTGATGTGGAAGACCGGGCATTCGCTGATGAAGGCGAAGATGCGCGAGACCGATGCCGAGCTGGCCGGCGAGATGAGCGGCCACTTCTTCTTCAAGGAACGCTGGTTCGGTTTCGACGACGGTCTGTACGCCGCTGCGCGATTGCTGGAGATCCTGGCCCAGCGCGAGGAAACGCCGGGCGAGGTGCTGGGCGAGCTGCCGGAAATGGTCGCCACGCCGGAGCTGAAGGTACCGGTGGCCGACGGGACGCCGCATGCCCTGGTGGCGATGCTGGTGGCGGCGGCGCAGTCCCCGGACAACCCGTATGTGGGTGGCCGCCTGTCGACCATCGACGGGCTGCGCGTGGACTTCGCCGATGGCTGGGGCCTGGTGCGTGCCTCCAATACCACGCCGGTGCTGGTGCTGCGCTTCGAAGGCAACGACGAGGCCGCACTGGAACGCATCCAGGCCCTGTTCCGCAGCCAGCTGCAACCAGTGCTGGGCGACACCCCGCTGGGGTTCTGACCCCTTTGGAAGCTGCAGCAGAATGGGTAGTGCCGGCCGCTGGCCGGCAAGCCCATGAACCTCACACACCCTGCAGTTGCCGGCCAGCGGCCGGCACTACCCCTTGAACCGCAACCCCACGCCCGGCTCGGTGAACAGGTAGCGCGAATCCAGCGCCGAATCGCCCAGCTTGTGCCGCAGCTTGCCGACCAGGATGCGCAGGTAGTGGGTGTCGTGCTGGTGGGTCGGCCCCCAGATCTCCTGCAGGATCTGCGGCTGGGTCACCACCCGTCCGGCATTGCGCAGCAGCAGCGACAGCAGCGCGTATTCCTTGCGGGTCAACGCCACCGGCTCACCCTGCAGGGCGACTTCGCGACGCACCAGGTCCACGTGCAGGTGGCCATCGTCGAACACCGGCGGTGTGCCATCGGTCGGCACGCTGCGCGTGCGCAGCAGCGCCCGCACGCGCGCCATCAGTTCCTGCGTGCCGAACGGCTTGGTCACGTAGTCGTTGGCGCCGGTATCCAGTGCGCGCACCTTCTCGGCTTCGCCGGCGCGCACGGTCAGCATGATCACCGGCACCTGGCTCCACTGGCGCAGCTGTTCCAGGACCTCGTGGCCTTCCATGTCCGGCAGGCCGATATCCAGGATCACCAGGTCCATGTCCTCGCTGGCGGCCAGCTGCAGGCCTTCCTGGCCGGTGGCGGCCTGCCGCACCTGGTAGCCCTGCGCGCGCAGGCTGATGTCCAGGAACCGGCGGATCTGGGTTTCATCATCGATCACCAGCACGCGTGCGGCCGGCACGCTGGCATCAATCGGGGTCGGGCTCATCGTGGGAGGCTGGCTTGAGCAGGGGCAGGGTGATGCGGATCAGGGTACCGCGACCGTCGCGTCCGGGCAGCGCCTGCACGCTGCCGCCATGTGCGCCGATCATGCCCTGGCAGATGGTCAGGCCCAGGCCGGTGCCGTGGCGGCCTCGGTCACCGCGCTCGACGCTGTAGAACATGTCGAAGATGCGCGCGCGCTCGTCATCGGGAATGCCGGGGCCGGCATCGATCACGTCGATGCGCAGCTGGCCGTCCAGCTCGCGCGCCTGTACCTGCACGGCGGCGTCGGGCGGCGAGAACTTGGCCGCGTTCTCCATCACGTTGAACACGGCCTGTTCGACCAGCGCCGGGTGCACCCAGATCGGTGCCAGCGTGGCTGGGATGTCCAGCTCCAGCCGCACCTTTGGCTGGTAGCGCTGCAGGCGCCGTGCCGCCGAGCCGATCAGCTCGTCCACGCCGATCCAGTCGCGGTTGATCTTCAGCCCTTCATGACCCAGCCGGGTCATGTCCAGCAGATTCTGGATGTAGCGGTCCAGCCGTTCGCCCTCGACCAGGATGGTGTCCAGCAAAGCACGGCGATCGGCTGTATCCATGGCCGCACCGTAGCTGGCCAGGCTGTCGGCCGACCCGATCATCGCCGCCAGCGGCGAGCGCAGGTCGTGCGACACCGAGGAGAGCAGCGCCGAGCGCAGCCGCTCGGTCTCGTTGCTGACGTGTGCCTGCTCCAGTTCCGCCACCAGCCGGGTACGCAGCGCGGCCTGTGCGATGTCATCGACCATCGCTTCGGCCAGCTGCCGCTGTTCGGGCAGCAGGCGCGCCTGTGCGCCGGGCAGGTACAGGCCGGCCACGCCGATCGCACGGTCTTCGCCGTCCAGCAACGGCAGGAACCACCATTGCGCACCGGCCAGGGTATCGGTGAAGCGCCCACTGGGCTGGCCGTGGCGCAGCGCCCAGTCGGCGGCAGCCAGGTCGGTATCGCCGGGCTGGCTGCGGCCGCCGGCGGCGGTATCGGTGCCGATCCGCAGCCACGCCGGCACGTCCAGGGCCTGCTCCAGCGCATGCCGGCCCGCCTGTGCCACCTCGCCGTTGCCGGCCGCGCTGGCCAGCTGACGGCCCAGCTGCTGGCGCGCACGCGCATGGCGGTTGGCCGCACGCAGCGCAATCACCTGCATGCGCAGGCGCGAGGCCAGGCGCCCGGCCACCAGTGCCGCGGCCAGGAACAGGAACACGGTGATCACGCCCTGGCGTGCACCGATGGCGAAGGTGAAGCGCGGCGCGATGAACAGGAAGTTGTAGGCCAGGAAGCACAGGATCGCGGCCATCACCGCCACGCTGGCGCGCGTGCGTGCAGCCACCAGCACCACCGCGACGATGAACACCATCGACAGGTCGGCCATGCCCACCCAGTGTTCGGCAAGCCACGCCACCGCACAGGCCAGCGCGGTAGCGATCAGGGCTTGTGCCGGTTCATGACTGATACCGCGCATTGGCGGCAGCAGGCTCTCGCGGCGCGAGCGTGCGCGTGCCTGCGGCGTGCTGATGATGGTGATCTCGTAATGCGCGCCACGCTGGATCAGCTGCTGGGTCAGGGTGCGGTTGAACATCCGTGCCAGTGGACGTTCGCGGGTCCGGCCCAGCACCAGGGTCGACACGCCGTTGTGTGCGGCATGGTCGAGCAGGGCATCGGCGATGCTCGATCCATGCAGCAGTTCGGCGTCGCCGCCCAGCCGCCGTGCCAGCGCGAAGGCCGCATCGATCTCGCGCCGGGTCGCCTCGTCCTGGCGCCGGCCCTGCACGGTCACTACCGTCCACGGTGCGTCGCGGCGCTCTGCGATGCGCCGCGCCACCCGCACCAGGTATTCGCTCTGGCCGCCCCCGTCGATGGCCACCAGAACGCCGCGACGCAGGGGCAGATTGCCTTCGCCACGCGCGGCGCGGGTTTCGCGCAGGCTGCTGTCGACGCGGTCGGCGGCTTCCTGCATCGCCAGTTCGCGCAGCGCGGTCAGGTTGGCCGGCGAGAAGAACGCCTGCAGGGCCTGTGCGGCCTGTTCCGGCACATAGACCTTGCCCTGCTGCAGGCGCGCGATCAGTTCGCGCGGCGGCAGATCGACCAGCACGATGTCGTGCAGGCGGTCGAGCACGCCGTCGGGCACGGTCTCGCTGACCCGCACGCCGGTGATCCGCATCACCACGTCGTTGAGGCTTTCCAGATGCTGGATGTTGACCGTGGTCCAGACGTCGATGCCGGCGTCCAGCAGCTCCATCACATCCTGCCAGCGCCGCTCATGGCGGCTGCCGGGCGCATTGCGATGGGCCAGTTCATCCACCAGCACCAGCGCCGGATGCCGTGCCAGCACGGCGTCCAGGTCCATCTCCTGCAGGGCATGGCCGTGATAGGCCACGTCCTTCAGCGGCAGCTGCGGCAGGCCCTCCAACAGGGCCTGGGTATCGGTGCGTCCATGGGTTTCCACCAGGCCCACCACCAGGTCGACGCCGCGGCGCAGCTGTTCCTGCGCGCGGGTCAGCATGGTGTAGGTCTTGCCCACGCCCGGCGCCGCACCGAGGAACACGGTCAGCTTGCCGCCGGCTTCGCGTTGCAGGCCTTCAACCAGGGCATCGGCCTGGCGGGTACGTGCATCAGTCATGGGGGCCGCTGTCATGGCTGCCATTGTGCGCGCAGCCGGTGCAGGCCGGCATCACGGTGCCTTGGCTGCATGGTCCAGCGCGAAGTTCAGCGTCACCACGTTCACCCGTGGCTGGCCGAACAGGCCCCACTGGCGCCCTTCGGTATGCGCCTGCACCAGTGCCTGCACGCGCTCCACCGGCAGGCCACGGGCACGCGCTACGCGCGCCACCTGCAGCTGTGCGGCGGCCGGCGACAACTGCGGATCGAGACCGCCGCCGGACTGGGTTACCAGATCGGCCGGAACCTGCGCTGGCGCGACACCTTCCCGTGCAGCCACCGCAGCGGTGCTGGCAGCGACGCGCTCGGCCAGCGCGGGATTGCTGCGCGCCATGTTGGAACCGGCCGCGGCCATCGGGTCGTAGTTGGCCGCCGACGGACGCGCCTGGAAGTAGCCATCACCGGTGAACGGCTGCGCCAGCCACGCCGAGCCGCGCACCTGGCCGTTGCCGTCGCGCAGCAGGCTGCCCTCGGCCTGGGTCGGGTAGGCCAGGCCGGCGAAGCCGGTGGCGATGCCGGCGTAGACCGCGCCGGCCAGCAGCAGGGTGGCCAGGCCCAGGCCGATCGCCGGGCGCCAGCTTGCGCCATCCTGCAGGCTCGCCACGCGGGCCTCGGCTTTCTGTCCGCGGGGAAGGGAAGACGAAGTGGAAACAGTACGGTTCATGCGCCGAATACCAGGACAAGAAGGAGGTCGATCGCCTTGATCGCCGCGAACGGCAGCAGCACGCCGCCGAGGCCGTACACCAGCATGTTCCGGCGCAGCAGCGCCGTTGCGGTGGCCGGGCGGAAGCGCACGCCACGCAGGGCGAGCGGAATCAGGGCGGGAATCACCACGGCGTTGAAGATCAGTGCCGCCAGCACTGCGTTGCGCGGGCTCGACAGCTGCATCACGTTCAGTGCGGCCATGGTCGGCACGGCAGCGGCGAACAGCGCCGGCAGGATCGCGAAGTACTTGGAGACGTCGTTGGCCAGCGAGAAGGTGGTCAGCGCGCCGCGGGTGATCAGCTGCTGCTTGCCCACTTCCACCACCGCCAGCAGCTTGGCCGGGTCCGAATCGAGGTCGACCATGTTGCCGGCCTCCTTCGCCGCCTGCGTGCCGGAGTTCATCGCCAGGCCGATGTCGGCCTGGGCCAGTGCCGGGGCGTCGTTGGTGCCGTCACCGACCATTGCCACCAGCCGGCCACCGGCCTGTTCCTGGCGGATGCGCGCCAGCTTGTCCTCCGGGCGGGCCTCGGCGATGTAGTCGTCGACGCCAGCCTCGGCGGCAATGGCTGCAGCCGTCAGCGGGTTGTCGCCGGTGATCATCACCGTACGGATGCCCATCGCCCGCAGCTGCGCGAACTTCTCGCGCATGCCGTGCTTGACCACGTCCGACAGTTCGATCACGCCCAGCACGTGGCGACCCTCGGCCACCACCAGCGGGGTGGCGCCATTGCGCGCCACCTGCTCGACGCGACCGGCCAGTTCCGCCGGCACGTTGCCGCCCAGCGCCTGTACGTGGGCGCGGATCGCATCGGCGGCACCCTTGCGGATCTGCCGGCCATGTTCCAGGTCCACGCCGGACATGCGGGTCTGTGCACTGAACGCCAGGTACTCGGCATGGTCCGGCTCGGCGGTGGCGCAACCCTGCTCGCGCGCCAGGCGTACGATCGACTTGCCTTCCGGGGTCGGGTCGGCCAGCGAGGACAGCAGCGCCGCTTCACGCAGCTGGCTGGCGTCGATGCCGGCCAACGGATGGAAGTGGCTGGCCTGGCGGTCGCCGTAGGTGATGGTGCCGGTCTTGTCCAGCAGCAGCACGTCGACGTCGCCGGCCACTTCCACCGCCTTGCCCGACTTGGCCAGCACGTTGGCAGCCAGCGCACGGTTCATGCCGGCGATGCCGATGGCCGGCAGCAGGCCGCCGATGGTGGTCGGGATCAGGCATACCAGCAGCGCGATCAGCAGCAGCGGATCGATCTGCACGCCTACCGCCGCGCCGATCGCCGGCAGCGTCGCCACCACCACCAGGAAGGTCAGCGTCATCGCTGCCAGCAACAGGGTCAGCGCGATCTCGTTCGGCGTCTTCTGACGGTTGGCACCTTCCACCAGCGCGATCATCCGGTCCAGGAAGCTGTGCCCCGGCTCGGCGGTCACCCGCACGATGATCTGGTCGGACAGCACCTTGGTGCCGCCGATCACGCCGGAACGGTCGGTACCGGCCTCGCGCAGCACCGGGGCGGATTCGCCGGTCACCGCCGCCTCGTTGATGGTGGCCAGGCCCTGCACGATCTCGCCATCGGCCGGCACCAGCTCACCGGCACTGACGATCACATGGTCGCCCGGGCGCAGTTCCGCGGCGGGTACCTGGGTTTCAGCCGCGCCCGGCTGCGGCGCAGCCAGCCGGCGCGCCACCAGATCCTGGCGGGCACGGCGCAGCGAGGCGGCCTGGCCACGGCCGCGCGCTTCGGCAACGGCTTCGGCGAAGTTGCCGAACAGCACGGTCACCAGCAGGATCGCGGTCACCGCCAGACCGAAGCACAGCGGCGCATTGCCGGTCAGGGTGACGATGGCGGCGACGATCGTGCCGGCCATCACCACCGCCATCACCGGGCTGCGCACCAGGTGCATCGGTGACAGCTTGCGTACTGCGTCGACCAGCGAACGGCGCAGGCCGGCGCCATCAAGCAGCGCAGGGCGCGGGGCAAGGGAACTACGGGTGGAACTTGCGTGGGTACTCATCGGGGTGTCCTTAGTGCAGTCCCAGGCTGAGGTGGTCGGCGATCGGGCCGAGTACCAGCGCCGGCATGAACTGCAGCACGGTCAGGATGACGATCACCGAGACCAGGGTCAGGGCGAAGGTCGGGGTTTCGATCTGCAGGCTGCCGGCAGACTCCGGCGCCTGGCGCTTGGCGGCCAGTTGCGCGGCCACCACCAGCGGGATGATCAGCAGCGGGAAGCGGCCCAGCAGCAGCACCAGCGAGCAGCTCAGGTTCCACCACAGCGTGGCGTCGCCCAGCCCCTCGAAGCCCGAGCCGTTGTTGGCGTAGGCCGAGACGTACTCGTAGAACACCTGGCTGATGCCATGGAAGCCCGGGTTGGAGGTAGCGGCCAGCCCGGGCACGGCCAGGGTGATCGCGGTGAACACCAGCAGGGTGATCGGCTGCAGCAGCACCAGCAGGGCCAGCAGGCGTACCTGTGGCGTCTCCAGCTTGCGGCCGAACAGTTCCGGCGTACGTCCGGTCATCAACCCGGCCAGGAACACGCCCAGCAGCAGGTACACGATGAACTGCTGCAGGCCACAGCCGATGCCGCCCCAGATCGCGCTGACCAGCATGTTGACCATCGCGATGCCGCCACTCAGCGGCGCCAGCGAGTCATGCATGCCGTTGACCGACCCGTTGGAGACCTGGGTGGTCACCGCCGCCCACAGCGCCGTGCCGTCGGCGCCGAAGCGCACCTCCTTGCCTTCCATCAGCAGCGGCGTGGCGGCGCTGGCACTGTGCCCTTCGCTCCACACCATCGCGCCGGTGGACAGCAGCGACATGCCCAGCATGCAGCTGAACACCAGGGCGCCGAACCGGCGCCGGCCGGTGAATGCACCGATCATGAAGATCACCGCCATCGGCACCAGCAGGATGCCGACGATCTCCAGCGCGTTCGACAGCGGGGTCGGGTTCTCCAGCGGGAAGCTGCTGTTCGGGCCGTACCAGCCGCCACCGTTGGCGCCCAGCTGCTTGGCCGCGACCATCGCCGCCACCGGGCCCAGCGGCAGCTTCTGTCCGGCCATGCCGGCACTGGCATCGATCGGCGTGGCCTGCGGGCCACCGGCCATCGTCGACGGCACGCCCTGGCTGGTCAGCAGCAGGGTCCACACCAGGCACAGCGGCAACAGGAAGCGCACGCACAGGCGCACCACGTCCACGTAGTAGTTGCCCACCGCCACCTGGCGGTCATCGCCGGTACTGGTGGCCGCCGCAGCCTGCGGCGCACGCGAGAACAACGCGCGCAGCGTGGCCACCGCCAGCGCCAGGCCCATCATCGGTGTCACCACCTGCAGGCCGGTGATGCCGGTCATCTGCGAGAGGTAGGACAGCTGCGCCTGGCCCGAATAGTGCTGCTGGTTGGTGTTGGTCAGGAACGAGATCATCGTGTGCAGCGCGGTGTCCCAGCGCATGTTCGGGATCTGGTCCGGATTCAACGGCAACCAGGCCTGGGTCATGAACACCGCCTGGGTCAGTACGGCGACCACCACGTTGCTCAGGACGAAGGCCAGCACGTAGCCGCGCCAGGACATCGAGCGCGACGGATCGACCCCGAACACCCTGTACAGCGGCTTCTCGATCCAGTGGAACAGCACGTCGACCTTCATCGGCGTGCCACGCATCACGCGGGCCAGGTACAGGCCCAGCGGCCACGCCAGCAGCAGGCTGGCGGCAATAATCACAAGCATCTCAGTCATGGCCGGCTCCGCTCAGAACGACTCGGGCCGCAGCACGACATAAAGAAGATAGGCGGCGGCGACCAGCACCAGCACGCCACACAACAAAGACAGCCAGGGGGACATTGCAATAGCGTCCTGGTGGAACCCCTCCACCTCAGGCCGTCATCGTCGTCCTGCCGCCCATAAACGCACTACGCGCCGGACCGGGCCGACGCGTAAAGAGTGCATAAATTCCGTGGGCCAACCCGTAACCAGGCGCCGCCTACTGTACAGCCGGGCCCATGCTGGGCTGCTCTTTCCCAAGGTCACGCGGAGCCGAGCATGGGCTCGGCTCTACAAGCGAATCACGGGGCCTGGCTCGTCGGTGCCACGCCCTTCAGCTCGCGATAGCGCTGCAGGGTGCTTTCAATTTCCGCCTTCAGCGCCTGCTGCTGCTGCAGGAACCCGGCCTGCAGGCGCTGCTGCGCCTGCAACTGCACGTGCCGCTGACGGATCGCCTCGGCCTGCTTGTCGGCGACCTTGCCACCGGCCAGTTCTCGGTCACCGGCGGCCGACAGCAGCGCGACCAGTGATTCGCGCAGGCTGGTGACGTTGTACTCGGCGGTCTTGAGGTTGTTGTCCAGCACTTCCTGGCGCTCGGCGAACACCCGGCGCAGGTCCTCCTCGCTGCCATAGGTGGACAGCATCGCCTGCTCGGTACGCTGGCGGGTCTGCTCGGCCATCAGGTCCAGCTGCTGCTGCTGCGCCTGGGTGCTGGCCGCGGCGCGCTCTTCGTCGGTCAACGCGCGCTGGACCTGCGCATTGCGCAGGCCGCTCTTCGCGTTGAACTCCTCGCGGGCGTGATTGACCGCATCGGCTGGCAGCGAATCGCTGCAGATCCGCTCCTTGCCCTCGTTCCAGCAATACAGCTTCTTTTCCACTTTGCCGCCACCCCGCGACTGCGCCGGCAGCGTGAACGGCACGGCCAGCAGCAGGCCGGCAAAGAGAACGGCAGGAACTCGGGACATGACCTTTCCCCTGGGTCGGTCAGCGGATCGAACGGACGCCGTACTGGGCCCGGTAGGCTTCCAGCGGCTGGCGGTAACCCACAAGTTCCGGGTTGCCGGAGGCGAAATCAAGCAGATCGGCCAGCGACGCCACGGCGATCACCGGAATCCCGGCCTCCTCGGCCACCGACTGCGCCGCCGAGCGGCGGTCGGTTTCCGAGGCGATCTCCTGGCGGTCCAGGGCCACCACGATGCCGGCCGGGGTGCCGCCGGCAGCGCGGATGATGCCCAGCGCTTCGCGGATCGCGGTACCGGCGGTGATCACGTCGTCGACGATCAGCACGCGCTTGCCATTCATGTCGGCGCCGATCAGCTGGCCGCCTTCGCCGTGGTCCTTGGCTTCCTTGCGGTTGAACGACAGCGGCAGGTCGCGGCCGCGCTGGGCCAGCTCGCAGGCCATCGCGGTGGCCAGCGGGATGCCCTTGTAGGCCGGGCCGAACACCACGTCGTACTTGATCCCGCTGGCATCGATGGCATCGGCATAGCAGGCGCCGAGCTGGGACAGCAGCGAACCGGAGTCGAAACGGCCGGCGTTGAAGAAATAGGGGCTCAGCCGGCCGGACTTGAGGGTGAACTGGCCGAAGCGCAGGGCGTCGGCGGTCAGGGCCAGCTGCAGGAAACGGTGGCGGTGGTCGCTCATCAAAACTCGATTCATCTTCATTTGGAGCACAAATCCTAATCCAGCTGGGCGTTTCGCGCTCGTCCGGCCCCGCGTGAAGGCTGTCGCGGCGCTGCCTGGCGGACTGCGCAGCCCCACGGGCAACCGGTATGCTTGCCCGGTTTCCCGCCGCAGGTCCCCGCATGCGCATCATCAGTTTCAACGCCAATGGCATCCGTTCCGCCGCGACCAAGGGCTTCCTGGACTGGTTCCGTGCCCAGGACGCCGACGTCCTGTGCATCCAGGAAACCAAGGCCCAGGAAGACCAGCTGACCGACCCGATGTTCCGTCCGGATGGCCATCACTGCTTCTACCGCGACGCCATCACCAAGAAGGGCTACAGCGGCGTGGCGATCTACAGCAAGCGCGAGCCGGACCAGGTCATCACCTCGCTGGGCTGGGCGCCGTTCGACGACGAAGGCCGCTACATCGAGGCGCGCTACGGCAATCTCAGCGTGGTCTCCTTCTATATTCCCTCCGGCAGCTCGGGTGACCTGCGCCAGGGCTTCAAGTTCGAAGTGATGGAATGGCTGCGGCCGATCCTGGAGGAGTGGGCGCGCAGCGGCCGCGACTACGTGCTGTGCGGCGACTGGAACATCGTGCGTTCGGCGCTGGACATCAAGAACTGGAAGTCCAACCAGAAGAATTCCGGCTGCCTGCCGGAGGAGCGCGACTGGCTCAACGCCCTCTGCGCCGACCACGGCCAGGCCACCGATGTCGCCGCCGGCCGCGGTTGGGCCGATGCCTACCGGCTGCTCAATCCCACCGGCGAGGACTACACCTGGTGGAGCAACCGCGGCGCCGCCCGCGCCAACAACGTCGGTTGGCGCATCGACTACCAGTTCATCACGCCGGGCCTGCGCGACAAACTGCGTAGCTGTTCGATCTACCGCGACGAGCGCTTCTCCGACCACGCCCCGTTCACCGTGGACTACGACCTGTGACCGAGGCCGCCACACCGGTCAGCTACAAGGGCTGGGCAGGCATCAAGCGCGCCTTCGGTACCCCGTCGGCGCTGACCATGGCCATGCTTGGCTTCGGCAGTGGCCTGCCGTTCCTGCTGATCGCTTCGCAGACGCTGTCCACGCGCCTGCGTGACGTCGGCCTGGACCTGGGCAGCATCGGCCTGATCAGCCTGGCCAGCTTCTTCTACCTGCTCAAGTTCCTGTGGGCGCCGCTGCTGGACCGCTATGCATTTCCGCTGCTGGGCGCGCTCGGCCGCCGCCGTTCGTGGCTGCTGGTATCGCAGGTGCTGGTGCTGGTCGGCCTGGTCGCACTGGCCTTCGTGCGGCCGGAAGAGGGCGTCCGGCCACTGGTGATGTGGGTGCTGGTGGCGTCGTTCGCTGGCGCCACCCAGGACTCGGCGGTCGATGCCTACCGTATCGAGATCGCTCCGCAGACCGCGCAGGCCGCGCTGGCGGCCACCTATACGCTGGGCTACCGGATCGGCCTGATCCTGGCCGGCGCCGGCGCGCTGTACCTGGCGCAGTTCGAAGGCTGGATCGTCGCCTACTTGGCGATGGCCGCGCTGATGCTGCTGCCGATCGTCACTACCCTGCTGTGCGCCGAACCGGAGCGCCCGGCCACGGCGGTGCAGCGTCGCATCGATATCGCCGAAGCCTTCGTCCAGCCCATCTCCAGCTTCTTCAGCCGTAATGGCGTGGCGTTGGCACTGGTGCTGCTGGCCTTCGTCGGCCTGTTCAAGTTCCCCGATCAGGTGATCGGCGTGATGGCCGGGCCGTTCTATCTCGATTCGGGGTTCGACAAGGCCGACATCGCCACCGTGTCCAAGCTGTTCGGCGTATGGATGGGGATCGGCGGTGCGTTCCTGGGGGGTATTGCGGTGGCCGCATTCGGCTTCCGGCGCATGCTGCTGGTGGCCGCACTGGGCGTAGCGATGTCCAACCTGGCCTTCCTGCTGATGGCGCACAACCCAGGCAAGCTGTGGGCGTTCTATGCCGCGCTCAGTGCCGACAACCTGTTCCAGGGGTTCGCCGGCACCGTGCTGGTGGCCTTCATGTCGTCGCTGACCGACCGCAACTTCACCGCCACGCAGTACGCATTGCTGGTATCGCTGGCCAACCTGCCGGGCAAGTTCATCGGCGGTGTCTCCGGATACATCGTTGAGGCGACGTCCTACAGCACGTTCTTCATCCTCAGCTCGGTCACTGTGGTGCCGACCCTGCTGCTGCTGGCCTGGCTGTGGCCGCGGATCGCCGACCGCGGGCCGCCACCGGTCGCCTGATTGCCTGCCCGCCCGGACTGCGGGATCATCGCCCCCGACGCGCCGAGGGGGCGGTGCCTTGCGAACGGGGAAGTGAGCATGGCCGACGTTGTGCTGCGGGACCTGGACCCGCTGCTGCTGGAACGTATCCGACGTGTCGCGGTCGCCCGCGGCTGGACCCATGAACAGACCTGCGCCGCGTTGTTGGAGCAGGGCCTGTTCAGCAGTGAACTGGAGGTCCGCTCCGGCTTCGGCGATCCCGAAGTGGACGCCCTCTCCGACGCGATCGCCGCCCTGCAGGCCTTGCCCGCAGGGCAGGGCTTCGATTAGCGGCTTTGTAGAGGTAGAGCCGAGCCCACGCTCGGCTGCCCGGTGAATCCACGCCATGCGTGGATGGCGCCACCTCACGCCAGGTGGATTGCCCCCAGGATCCGCGGCCCCTTCGCTCCGGTCACGCTCGGCAGGTTGCCGGCCAGCCCGTCCATCGTCCGCTGCGCCAGCCAGGCGAATCCCATCGCTTCCACGTACTCCGGGTCCAGCCCGTGCACCGCGCTGGACTCCACCTGCACCTCCGGCAGCCGCGCCGCCAGCCGCTTCATCAGCTGCCGGTTGCGTACGCCGCCGCCACAGACCAGCAGGCGCCGGGTCTGCGGCTGCTGCGCCAGCAGCGCGTCGGCCACGGTCGTCGCGGTCAGCTCCAGCAGGGTGGCCTGCACATCGGCAGCGGCATATTCGCCTTCCTCCATGTGGGCCTCGGCCCAGGCCAGATGGAACTGCTCGCGCCCGGTGCTCTTCGGCGGCGGCAGCGCGAACCACGGGTCCGAACGCCAGCCGGCCAGCAGGCCCTCGTCCACCGCGCCACTGGCGGCATACGCGCCATCGGCATCGAAGGTACGGCCGGTGTGGCGCTGGCACCAGGCATCCATCAGCGCATTGGCCGGGCCGGTATCGAAGCCACGCACCGCGCCTTCGCGCGGGATCAGGGTCAGGTTGGCGATGCCGCCCAGGTTGAGCACCGCGCGGTCTTCATCGGCGGCACCCAGCATGCCGAGGTGGAAGGCCGGCATCAGCGGCGCGCCATGCCCCCCGGCCGCTACGTCGCGACGGCGGAAGTCGGACACCGTGGTGATTCCGGTCAGTTCGGCGATGCGGTTGCCGTCGCCCAGCTGCACGGTGAACGCCGGATCGGCCAGCGGGCGGTGGCGCACGGTCTGGCCGTGCGAGCCGATCGCGCGCACCTGGCTGCGATCCACGCCGGCTTCGGCCAGCAGCTGGTTGGCAGCCTCGGCGAAGTTGATCGCAATCCGCGCGTCCAGTTCGCCCAGCTCCTCCAGCGAATCCAACGGGCCACCTTCGCCCAGCGCCACCAGCCGCGCGCGCAGCACCGGTTCCCAGCGGGCGGTCAGGCCGTGCACGAAGCGGCAGCCACCGCCCGCGGGAAACTGCACCAGCGCGGCATCGATGCCGTCGGCGCTGGTGCCCGACATCAGGCCAAGGTACAGGGGGGCGTCAGCGTCGGCAGGTGTGTTCATGGCAGGCATAAAAAAAGGACGCGGCAAGCTTGTGCTGCCGCGTCCTTCTTCGTCAACGAAGGGGCTCAGCCGCGCTTGCGGCCGGTTGCCTGCTTGTCCTTGGCGCTGGCCACCTCGGTGGCGGCCTCGTCGCGGCTGGTCGGTGCCGGGCTGGCATCGGCGTAGATCAGCTTCTCCATGCCCTGGATGCGGGCCATCGCCGGCGCGGTCTGTGCGCGGAAGGCGACCAGCTCGGCGCCCTTCAGCGGCTCCGGCGGCGGCATGGTCACGGTCAGCGGGTTGCGGTGCTCGCCGTTGACGCGGAATTCGTAGTGCAGGTGCGGGCCGGTAGCCAGGCCGGTCGAGCCGACGTAGCCGATCACCGTGCCCTGGGCCACGCGCTGGCCGGTCTTGATGTTCGCAAAGCGCGACATGTGGCCGTACAGGGTGGTGTGGCCGCGACCGTGGTCGAGGATCACCACATTGCCGTAGCCGCGCTGCACGCCGGCGAACTGCACGCGGGCGTCGCCGGCGGCCATGATCGGGGTGCCGGTGCGCGCGGCGTAGTCCACGCCCTTGTGCATGCGCATCTTGCCCAGCACCGGGTGCTTGCGTGCGCCGAAGGTCGAGCTCAGCCGCGCGAACGGGATCGGCATGCGGATGAAGCTCTTCTTCAACGAACGGCCGTTGATGTCGTAGTACTCGGACTTGCCGTTGCGGTCGAAGCGGAAGCCGGAATAGGTCTTGCCCCCGGTGGTGAAGGTCGCCGCCAGGATCTTGCTGGTGTCCACCTTCTCGCCTTCGCGCCAGGTCTCGTCCATCACCACGCTGAAGCGGTCGCCCGGCTGCAGGTCCTTGGAGAAGTCGATGTCGTACTTGAAGATGTCGTCGGTCATCGTCGCGATCGCCGACGGCGACAGCCCGGCCCGGCGGGCCGCGGCATACAGCGAACTGGTGATCTCGCCGCTGGTGACCACGGTACGCGTGGAGGTCTCGCGCCGCGTCACCTTCTCCTTGATGTCATCGCCGGTCAGGCTCAGTTCCACCCGGTTGTCGGCGTCGCGGTCGAAGCGGATGCTGCGCAGGTCGCCGGACAGCGGCATGTCGAAGGCGATCTCGGCGCCCGGGCGCAGCTTGGTCAGCGCCTCGCGCGCACCGGGGTGCTCCAGCACCCGGTGCAGGGTGGTGGCCGGAATGCCGGCCTTGTCGAACAGGTCGCTCAGCGTCTGGCCGCGCTGGATGCGCAGCACCTGCCAGCTGTCGCCCGGCACCTGCTGCTGGCGGGCCATGGTCAACGGCGGCAGCGGCAGCGCCAGGCTGGTGTGGCTGTCCGCGTAAGGCGCATCAATGGTGTGCGAGAAACCGGGGACGATCGTCGCCACCAGGGCGCCGATGGTCGCAAACAGGCTGGCGTGCATCCAATGGCGGCGGGTCCAGCGCTCATTGAAGGCGGCGGGAAGGTGTTGCCTGAGCTTCCGATGCAGGGCGTTGTCGTGCAGGACGTGAAGGCGTTCCTGGAAGCGCTGCTTGCGTGCGCGCCCTTGTTCGGAATTGTGCATCGGCGGTCTTTTCCTGGCGGCCCGGGAGCGCGGGCCTGATCGGCGGTTACCATAGACACCTGAGAAAACCGCGTCAAACCCTTGTGCCCATTGGCTTTTGTGAAGCCAATCGGGTTAACTTTGCTTTAACACCCCACACAAGAATCGGCGTTGCCGGGAGTAGTCACGTGTCCTCGATTGAAGAAGCCCTTGCCCTGATCGGCCGCGGTGCCGACGAGATCCTCAAGCTCGAGGATCTGCGTGCGCGCCTGCAGGAGGGCCGCCCGCTGCGGATCAAGGCCGGCTTCGACCCCACCGCGCCCGACCTGCACCTGGGCCACACGGTGCTGCTGAACAAGATGCGCCAGTTCCAGGACCTTGGCCACCAGGTCATTTTCCTGATCGGCGACTTCACCGGCATGATCGGCGACCCGTCAGGCAAGAGCCTCACCCGCAAGCCGCTCAGCCGCGAGGACGTGCTGGCCAACGCCCGTACCTATGAGGAACAGGTGTTCAAGGTGCTGGACCGCAGCCGTACCGAAGTCCGCTTCAACTCGGAGTGGTTCGGCAAGATGGGCGCGGCCGACATGATCCGCCTGGCTGGCCAGCACACCGTGGCGCGCATGCTCGAGCGCGACGATTTCGCCAAGCGCTATGCCGCCCAGCAGTCCATCGCCATCCATGAGTTCCTGTACCCGCTGGTGCAGGGCTACGACTCGGTGGCCCTGGAGGCCGACGTCGAGCTGGGCGGTACCGACCAGAAGTTCAACCTGCTGATGGGCCGTGGCCTGCAGGAACACCATGGCCAGAAGCCGCAGGTGGTGCTGACCATGCCGCTGCTGGAAGGCCTGGATGGCGTCAACAAGATGTCCAAGTCGCTGGGCAACTACATTGGTATCAGCGAGCCGGCCATCGACATCGTCACCAAGACCATGAAGGTGGACGACGCTCTGATGTGGCGCTGGATCGAGCTGCTGTCCTTCGACATCAGCCAGGCCGAGGCCGTGCAGCTGCGCGAGCAGGTGGCCAATGGCGGCCTGAACCCGCGCGTGGTCAAGCTGCGCCTGGCGCGTGAGCTGGCGACCCGTTTCCACGACGCCGTGGCGGCAGAGCAGGCGATTGCCGGCTGGGAAGCGGCGGTGACCGGGCAGGGCGACATCACCCAGTTGCCGCTGCAGGATGTGGCGATCCCGGCCGAAGGCCTGCGTATTGCCGCGTTGCTGACGGCGGCCGGCCTGACCCCGAGCAACTCCGAAGCCAACCGCAAGCTCAAGGAGCGCGCGGTGAAGGTGGACGGTGAAGTGGTTGAAGACGGCCAGCAGGTGCTGCAGCCGGGCTTCGAAGGCCTGCTGCAGGTCGGCAAGCGCACCTTCGCCCGCGTGCGCCTGGTTGCTGGCTGAGAAGAAGGAAGGGCCGGCGCCAGCCGGCCCTTCCTTCTGCTCTTGTAGAGCCAAGCTCACGCTCGGCTGCTCTTCACGGGCTCCTGCCGCAGCGCGGCGCATGAACAGATGCAACATCCGGTGAAAAAAATCGCCACACCCCCTTCACAAATGATGGGAATGGGGACATACTTCTCCTCCCCCGTCGCAGGGGTCGCCACCAAGGGGCTTCAGCGACACCAGGGCGCCCACCACCGTCGAACGAAATAATCGAACGAAGGTGTTGACGGACTGAAAAAGTCTGGCATAATGGGCGGCTCGCTACGAAGGAAACTTCGCAGCACACGGGAACGGCGCTGAGGCCACTTCCCCGGATCTTTGAAAGTATGCGCAGGTATCTT
>NZ_JAXBQT020000020.1:0-89737 GCF_047520755.2 Stenotrophomonas sp. FR010
GGCGGCGCCAGCCGGAATGACGGCGGCGGCCAAGCCCCCAGGGACGGGTTTACGGCGTCCCCCGCAACCGGACCCACCCCGACTCCCCACAGGAAACCGGCTTCTGCTGTTGCTTCTGCTGTTGCGGTTGCTGTTGCTCCAGCTCGTAGCAGGTGCAGGGCGCAGCCCTGCCGAACACCCCCTCTCATGCTGCGCCGCAGAATGCATTCGGCTGAACCTGCATGCTCTACTTGAATCGATCTAAATTCACGGTCTGGTGGGTCGGGCGTCATTCCAGGGGGAGCTCTCTGCAGGTCAGGGCAGGGCTCAGCGGAACGGTGCCGAACGCCCCCGGCCGTCTGCCTCCGCGTCATCGACTACAGGAACCCGACATGCGCCCAGTGCCGTCCGCTCCCGCCGTCCCATTGTCCTCGCGCCCGCTGGTGCGCCTGGCCTGCCTGCTCGCGCTGTCGTCAGTGCCGGTGCTGCTGCAGGCTGCCCCGGCAGCGCTGGAGCGCGAGGTCAACACCTTCATCGGCAGCAAGGACGACGGCAATACGTTCCCGGGTGCGTCGGCACCGTTCGGCCTGATCCAGGTCAGTCCGATCGGCAGCCACTACTCGGGCTGGCGCTATGACGACGAGAAGATCCGCGGGTTCGGCCACTCCTTCCTGTCCGGCGCGGGTTGCTGGGAACAGGGCGGGCAGGTGTCGGTGCTGCCGGTGACCGGCTCGATCGGTCCGGGTGGCGATTTCGATACCGGCAACGCCAAGCAGTTCGACCACAAGGCCTATGCGTCGGCTTACACCCACGATGGCGAGGTCGGCCAGGCCGGCTACTACAAGGTGCGCCTGACCAGCTACGGTGGCATCGATGCCGAGGCGACCGCGCGTACCCGTGCCGCGGCCGAGCGCTACACCTTCAGCCAGCGCAGCGGCGATGGCCACGTCCTCGTCAACGTCGGCCAGGCCAACGAGCGCCATTCGGTGATCGGCAGCGTGGTCGATGTGGTCGGCGATCGTGTGGTGGAAGGCAAACTGGTCACCAAGAGCTTCTGTGGCGGCCACCAGTACACCACCTGGTTCCGCATCGAGTTCGACCGTCCCTTCAAGGCGCATGGCACCTGGGGTGAGGGCGGTGGCCTGCCGGGCGCGCGCCACAGCATGGAAGGCGAGCAGAAGCCGAACGGCGCCTGGCTCAGCTTCGACCTGGCCAAGGGCCAGTCGGTGACGGCGGTCAGCGCGATCTCGCACGTGGATGCCGAAGGCGCGCGCACCAACCTGCGCGCAGAAGGCATGCAGAATGGGGTGCTGCTCGGCTTCGACCGCATGCGTGCGCTGTCCCAGCAGTCCTGGCGCGAGCAGCTGGGCCGGGTGCGTGTTCAGGGCGGCACTGCCGACGACCGCGCGGTGTTCTACAGCGCGGTCTATCACGCACTGCTGCAGCCGATGACCGGCAACGACGCCGACGGCCGCTACCGCGGTTATGACGACGGTATCCACCGCGCCGATGGCTGGACCTATTACGAGTACTTCTCGCTGTGGGATACCTACCGCGCGCAGAACCAGTGGCTGGCGCTGACCCGCCCGGACGTGGCGCGCGACATCGGCCGTACCCTGCTGGCGATCGACGAACAGGTCGGTTGGCTGCCGCGCTGGGGTTATGCCAACTTCGAGACCAACATCATGACCGGCGATCCGGTCACGCCGTTCATGGTCGACCTGTGGCGCTTCGGCGCGCTCAAGGGCCGTGAATCGCAGGCCTGGGATGCACTGCGCCGCAATGCCTTCGGCACGCCGCCACTGAACTCGCGCATGGCCGGACGCTCCGGCAACCCGACCTACCTGGACAAGGGCTATGTGGCCTACGACCGCGCGTTCCCGTCCAAGGGCATGGATGTCGATCCACACCATGGTGGTTCGGCCACGCTGGAATATGCGTTGGCCGACTGCGCGCTCTCGCAGATGGCCGATGGCCTGGGCCATGCGCAGGATGCGGCGACGCTGCGTGAGCGTGGCCGCAACTGGCGCAAGGTGTGGGACCCGCAGGTCCGGGATGCCGAGACGGGTTTCACCGGCTTCCCGCGCCCGCGCACCGAGGATGGCCAGTGGTACACGCCGGCCGATGGCCACTACAGCCCGCGTTCGCACCACGGTTTCCATGAGGGCACGGCGTGGCAGTACCAGTGGCTGGCGCAGCAGGACGTGCCGGGCCTGGTCGAAGCGATGGACGGCCGCGAACAGGCCGGTCGCCGCCTGGATGCGTTCTTCGCGATGGACGCGCTGCAGGCCGATCCGCTCAATGCCGCCCGCAAGGCGTGGGTGGTGGGGCCGTACAGCTACTACAACCAGTTCCGCTACAACCCGAACAACGAGCCGGACCTGCACTCGCCGTGGCTGTACACGCTGATCGGCCAGCCGTGGAAGACCGCCGCCGTGGTGCGTGCCGCGCAGCAGTTGTTCACCAATGCCCCTAATGGCGTGACCGGCAACGATGACCTCGGCACGATGTCTGCCTGGTACCTGTTCAGCGCCATCGGCGTGTACCCGGCGGTGCCGGGCAGCGGCCAGTTCCTGCTGCACACGCCGCGCTTCAGCAAGGTCGAAGTGGATATGGGCAATGGCCGAACCCTGCGCATCGACGCGCCGGGTGCCGATGGCCGCCGCCTGCAATACGTGCAGGGTGTGCGGGTCGACGGCCAGGCGCATGCACCGGTGTGGCTGGACTGGGACCGCCTGCAGCAGGGCCCGCGCCTGCAGTTCGCGCTCGACGCGAAGGCGCCGGAGCAGGGCTGGGGCACCGCGGTGAAGGACCTGCCGGTGTCCTGGTGCGCGGCACCGGGCAGCCAGCTGCGCTGAGCCGGACTGTGCCGTTCGCGCTGACCCAGCGAACGGCACGGCACGACACGGCCCTGATCCATTAGGCTTGAGCCTCCAGCGGAGTCCGGGAAGACGATGAACGACAACGGCAACAGTCCCAGCAAGCGCGCCGGCAAGGCGGTGACGGTGACCGACATCGCGCGCGCGATCGGCGTGTCACGGGCAACCGTGTCGCTGGTGCTGCGTGGGAGCCCGCTGGTCAACGTCGATACCCGCGCCAAGGTCGAGGCCGAACTGCGCCGCCAGCGTTACGTCTACAACCGCGCGGCGGCCAACCTGCGCCGTCGTACCTCGTCGAGCATCGCGCTGGTGATCAACGATCTCTCCAACCCGTTCTTCGCCGAGTTCGCATCGGGCGTGGACGAGGCGTTGGGCGGGCGTGGCTACGTGACCCTGCTCGGCAGCACGGGTGAATCGCCGGAGCGGCAGCAGGCGGTGCTGTCCACGCTGATGGAGCACACCCCGGCCGGCCTGATCCTGTCGCCGGCCGAGGGCAGCGATACCGCGCAGCTGCGGCAGGCACTGGGTGCCAATGCCAACGTGCTGCTGTTCAACCGCGAACTGGCCGGGGCCGACTGGGACTTCCTGACCCTGGACAACCAGCACGGCGCCTATCTGGCCACGCGCCACCTGATCGAGCGCGGCCACCGCCAGATCGCGTTCTTCGGGGGCCACGCCGCATCCAGTTCCTGCCACCAGCGCCGCGCGGGTTTCCAGCAGGCGCTGGCCGAGGCCGGTCTTTCGCTGCCGCCGGGCTGGATGATCGAGTCGGCCCCGAACCGCCTGGAAGCGGCAGCGCGCACCGATGAACTCTTCGCCGACGGTCATCGGCCGAGTGCGGCGGTCTGCTACAACGACACCGTCGCGCTGGGCCTGATGCTGGGCTTGAACTCGCGCGGCATCCGTCCGGGCGGCGATTTCGCCGTCACCGGCTTCGATGATATTTCCGAGGCGGCGGTGGCCGTACCGCCGTTGACCACGCTCACCGCCGACCCGCGCGAGCGTGGCCGCCAGGCTGCGGCGCTGCTGTTGCAGCGGCTGGACGAACCCGACGCGCCGCCTCGGCGCACGGTCGCGCCGGTGCAGTTGCGCATCCGCGAAAGCAGTGCCGCACGACCGAACTGATTCCTTCCGCATACCCCTTCCACGCAACAACGACCTTCCGCGCATCGAGGCGCGTACCGCATGCCGATCTCCGCAACGCCCCGTCCATCGGGTTCTTCGGGCAACGCACCCGCCGTCACCAACGGCAAGGCGTTGGCTGTCGTGACCACGATCTTCTTCATGTGGGGCTTCCTGACCTGCCTCAATGACATCCTGATCCCGCACCTGAAGGCGGTGTTCGAACTGAACTACGCCAAGGCGATGCTGGTGCAGTTCACCTTCTTCGGTACTTACTTCCTGATGTCGCTGCCGGCGGGCCGCCTGGTGGCGGCGCTGGGCTACAAGAAGGGCGTCGTGGCTGGACTGGTGATCGCCGGCATTGGCGCGCTGGGCTTCTGGCCGGCGGCCGAACTGCGCGTGTACGGCGCCTTCCTCGGTGCGTTGTTCGTACTGGCCACGGGCATTACCGTGCTGCAGGTCGCCGCCAACCCGTACGTCGCGCTGCTGGGCCCGGAACAGACCAGTTCCAGCCGCCTGACCCTGGCGCAGGCGCTGAACTCGCTGGGCACGGCCATCGCGCCGATCTTCGGCGGCATGCTGATCCTGTCCAACACTGTCAAGAGCGCTGACGACATCGCGGCGCTGCCGGCGGCCGAGCAGCTGGCCTACCGTGCCGCCGAGGCGCAGGCCGTGCAGGGACCGTACGTGGGCCTGGCCGTGGCGCTGGTGCTGCTGGCGCTGTTCGTGTTCCTGTTCCGCCTGCCGGCGCTGAGCGACGCCACCGAGCAGGCCGACCAGGGCCACCACCACAGCTACCTGGATGCGCTGCGCAAGCGCCACCTGCTGCTGGGCGTGCTGGGCATCTTCTTCTACGTCGGCGCTGAGGTGTCGATCGGCAGCTTCCTGGTCAACTACCTGTCGATGCCCAACATCGGTGGCTTCAGCGAACAGGAAGCCACGCACTACGTGTCGGCCTACTGGACGATGGCGATGATCGGCCGCTTCGCGGGTTCAGCGCTGCTGGCGCGCTTCTCGCCCAGCCGCCTGCTGGCGATCTTCGCGCTGGTCAACGTGGCGCTGCTGGTCACGACCATGCTGAGCTCCGGCAACATCGCGCTGTACTCGGTGGTGGCGATCGGCCTGTTCAACTCGATCATGTTCCCGACCATCTTCGCGCTGAGCATCGAGCGCCTGGGGCCACTGACCAACAAGGGCTCCAGCCTGCTGATCATGGCCATCGTCGGCGGTGCCGTGGTGCCGTACCTGCAGGGCGTCCTGGCCGACCACATCGGTGTGCAGGCCAGCTTCATCCTGCCGCTGCTGTGCTACGGCTACATCATTTTCTACGGACTGGTCGGCGCGCGTACGCCGGCCTCCGCAACGCAGGGAGGCTGAGTCCGGAATGGGTGCCATCGTTTGCTTCGGCGAAATTTTGATCGATCTACTAGCGCAGCCGCCGGCCTCGGCCGACACGCCGCGCGCCTTCCTGCAGTACGCCGGTGGTGCACCGGCCAACGTTGCCGTTGCGGCCGCACGGTTGGGTGCGAAGACGCAGTTCGTCGGCACGCTGGGCCGCGACATGTTCGGCGACTTCCTGGCCGACAGCCTGGTCGAGCACGGCGTGGGCACGGATTACATCGTGCGTACCGATGCGGCCAAGACCGCACTGGCCTTCGTCGCACTGGATGCCAGCGGCGAGCGCAGCTTCAGCTTCTATCGCCCGCCGGCAGCCGACCTGCTGTTCCGTGACAGCGACTTCCAGGCGGCGTGCTTCGACAGCGCACAGTGCTTCCATGTCTGTTCCAACAGCCTGACCGAAGCGGCCATCGCCGAGGCGACCTTCGCCGGCATGGATCGCGCGCGTGCGGCTGGCGCGGTGGTCAGCCTCGACCTCAATCTGCGTCCGGCGCTGTGGCCGGCGAACGAGGACCCGACACCGCGCCTGTGGCAGGCGCTGGAACGCGCCGACCTGGTCAAGCTGTCGCGCGAGGAGCTGGACTACCTGGCCGCGCCGCTGGGTGCCGATGGCGAGGCAGCGGTACTGCGGCGCCTGCTCGCTTCGCGCGCGCGCTGGGTGATCGTCACCGACGGTGCGGCCACGCTGCACTGGTACACGCGCGACAACCACGGCACGATCACAAGCTTCCGCGTGGCTACCGTCGACACCACGGCGGCTGGCGATGCTTTCGTCGGTGGCGTGCTGGTTGGGCTGCTGGAGCGCGGCGGCGCCGGTGCCGGTTTTGCCGCCTTCTGCAAGGACCCGGAGGCGATCACCGCCACGCTGCGCTTCGGTGCTGCGGTCGGTGCGCTGGCTGTTACCCGCAAGGGCGCGTTCGCCGCGATGCCCTCGCTCGATGAAGTGCAGCAGCTGCTGCAGGCCCAGGACATTACCGCATGAGCACCTCCCCCGACTTCCGTTCGCCCGCGTTCCTGCGCGCGCACATCGCCGACACGATGGCGTTCTACCACCCGCGCTGCATCGACCCGAACGGTGGCTTCTTCCACTACTTCCGTGACGACGGCAGCATCTACGACGCCAACCATCGCCATCTGGTGAGCAGCACGCGTTTCGTCTTCAACTATGCGATGGCCTACCGCGAATTCGGCAACGCCGAATACCGTGAGGCAGTCGAGCACGGCGTGCGCTACCTGCGCGAGGTGCACCGCAACCCGGCCACCGGCGGTTACGCCTGGACCCTGCGCGATGGCAAGGTCGAGGATGACATGAACCACTGCTACGGCGTGGCGTTCGTGCTGCTGGCCTACAGCTGCGCACTGAAGGCCGGTCTCGAACAGGCCCGCGCATGGATGGACGAGACCTGGCAGCTGCTGGAAGCGCGCTTCTGGGAGCCGCAGCACGGCCTCTACAAGGACGAAGCCGATGGGCAGTGGAATTTCACCGGCTACCGTGGCCAGAACGCCAACATGCACATGTGCGAGGCGATGCTGGCCGCCTTCGAGGCCAGCGGCGAACAGCGCTATGTGGAGCGCGCGCTGCAGCTGGCCGACAACATGACCCGCCGCCAGGCCGCCAAGGCCGGTGGCCTGGTGTGGGAGCACTACGATTCCAACTGGGAGATCGACTGGGACTACAACCTGGACGACCCCAAGCACCTGTTCCGCCCGTGGGGCTTCCAGCCGGGCCACCAGACCGAATGGGCCAAGCTGTTGTTGATCCTGGACCGCCATGTGCAGGTCGACTGGCTGGTGCCGACCGCGCAGCACCTGTTCGACGTGGCCGTGGCGCGCAGCTGGGACGAGGCGCGGGGTGGCCTGTACTACGGTTTCGCGCCGGAGTCGCGCCGGCAGCCGGGCATGGATGGCGCCCCGATCGGTGGCGACAGTTTCGTCTGCGACGACGACAAGTATTTCTGGGTGCAGGCGGAGACGCTTGCGACCGCCGCACTGATGGCCAAGCGTACCGGCGATGACCGCTATTGGCAGTGGTACGAGCGTATCTGGGCGTATTCGTGGGAACACTTCGTCGATCACCGGTACGGCGCCTGGTTCCGCATCCTCGATGCCGACAATCGCAAGTACAGCGACGAGAAGAGCCCGGCCGGCAAGGTGGATTACCACACCATGGGTGCGTGCTACGAAGTGTTGAACGTGGTGCGTTGAGGTTGGCGCGCCGGGCATGGCCCGGCGCTGCCGTGAACTGGACTTGCAGGTAGCGCCGGACCATGCCCGGCGGAAAGACAGGAGCATCCCGTGCATCGCCTTCCCCTCGTTGTCCGCCTGCTCCTGCTGCTGATCGCGGCGTCCGCCTTCCCGGTCGCTGCCACGCCGCTGCAGGCACAGTGGGAGTTCCGTATGCTGCCCGGCGACGCGCAGGGCGCCGCTCATCCAGGTCTGCAGCAATGGCGGGCGGCGACGGTGCCGGGCAGCGTGCACACCGACCTGCTGGCTCACGAACTGATCCGTGATCCGTATGTCGGCGCACCAGAGGCCGAACTGCAATGGATCGGCCTGGCCGCCTGGGAGTACCGCGCCCGCTTCGACGTGGATGCGGCGACGCTGGCCAAGCCCAATGCCGAGCTGCGCTTCGACGGTCTGGATACCTACGCCGACGTCAGCCTCAACGGCAAGCCGCTGCTGCGCGCGGACAACGCGCACCGGACCTGGCGCGCGCGCGTGAATGGGCGCCTGCGGGCCAGGGACAATGAACTGCAGATCGTGTTCCGTTCGCCTATCCGCACCCTGCTGCCGGGCGTGCAGGCAATGCCGCACAAAATCGCTGGCAACTACCCGTCGCCGTATGGCGATGAGCCGAAGGAGGCGATGGTCGGCAACTTCGCGCGGAAGCCGGCCTACCACTTTGGCTGGGACTGGGGGCCTCGCTATGTCACCGCCGGCGTCTGGCGCGGGGTTGACCTGCAGGCCTGGGAGGCTCACCGCCTGACCGATCTTGCGGTGCGTACAGATGCATTGAGCGCGGAGCAGGCGAAGCTGGCCGTGCTGCTGCAAGTGGAGCAGGGCGCGGCGGCGGGCTCGGCCGTGGTGAATGTGGATGTGCGCGATCCGCAGGGCCGCAACGTGGCCCAGGTGCAGCGCACGGTGCTGCTGAAGCCCGGCCAGAACAGCATCGAGGTTCCGGTTGAACTGGCCGATCCGCGGCGCTGGTGGCCAGTCGGCCACGGTGCGCAGGACCGCTACATGGTGCAGGCCCGCCTGGACCAAGGTGGCACGCCGGAGCTGGCGCGCGAACAGCGCATCGGCCTGCGCACGGTCGAACTGCGCCGCGAGGAAGACCGCAAGGGCGGGCAGGGCTTTGCCTTCGTCATCAACGGCGTGGAGATCTTCGCCAAGGGCGCTAACGTCATTCCGTTCGATGCCTTCCCCGCGCGCGTCGATGCCGCACGCCTGCGCCAGGTGCTGACGGCCGCGCGCGACGCAAACATGAACATGCTGCGCAACTGGGGCGGCGGCTACTACGAGGAGGACGCGTTCTTCGACATCGCCGACGAACTGGGCCTGCTGGTGTGGCAGGACTTCATGTTCGGCGGCGGCATGCAGCCGGGCTACGATCCGGCGTTTCGTGCCAACGTGGTGGCCGAAGCACGCGACAACGTACGTCGTCTGCGCCATCACCCCAGCATCGTGCTGTGGTGTGGCAACAACGAGGAAGAAACCGCCTGGAAGGACTGGGGCCACGGCCGCGACCTGAAGGCGGCCGACCCGGCATTTGCGGCGAAGGTCTGGCAGGGCTACGTCGACCTGTTCGGCAACGACCTGCGCCAGGTTGTGGGCGAGGAGGGGCTGGGCGTGCCGTACTGGTCCAGCTCACCGAGCAACGACTTTGACGAGAAGGCCAACGATTCAACGCGTGGCGACAAGCACTACTGGCAGGTCTGGGGCAATCCGGCGTTGCCGGTGCAGGCCTACCTGCGCGAGACGCCGCGCTTCATGTCCGAGTACGGGCTGCAGGCGTGGCCGTCGGTGGCGACAGTGGACCAGATCGCCACCCGCGCCGAACAGCGCATCGACAGCCCGGTGATCCGCGCGCACCAGAAATTCATGGCCGGCGAGGGCAACAGCCGCCTGCTGCACTACATCGAACTGGGTTACGGCACGCCGAAGGACTTCGAGGACTTCGTCTATCTCAGCCAAGTGATGCAGGCCGATGGCATCGCACTGGCGGCGCTGCATCATCGCGCCTCGCGGCCATACACGATGGGTTCGCTGTACTGGCAGCTCAACGATGTCTGGCCCGGCGCCTCGTGGTCCAGCGTGGACTATTTCGGCCGCTGGAAGGCGCTGCACTTCGCCGCGCGGCGTTTCTTCGCGCCAGTGACGGTGGCAGCGCTGCGCGACGAGGGCAGCACGCGGGTGCGCCTGATCAATGATGGCGCCTCACTGGAAGCGCGCTGGCGTCTGCGGGTGATGGACGTGGAGGGGAAGGTGCTGCGTCGTCGCGAGGAAACGGTGACGTTGGTGGCGGCGGGTGTCACCTCGATGGGCGATTTCAGCGATGCAGAGCTGCTGGCCGGTGCCGACGCGACGCGTACGGTGGCGGTGTTCGAGTTGCTGCAGCACGGCGACGTGAGCGCGCGGCAGGTGGTCGGTTTCGTTGAGGCCAAGGACCAGCTGTTGCCGCGGCAGAAACTCAAGGCCACGTTGTCCATCGAAGGGGACCACTATCGTCTGCGGCTGGAAAGCGCGGCGTACGTGCGCGCGGCGTGGATCGACTTCGGCGCGCTGGATGTGCAGGTCGAAGACAACCTGCTGGACCTGCTGCCGGGCGAAACACGTGATATCGCGGTGCGCGGCCCGGTGGATCTGGTTACCCTGCGCGAAGCGCTGAAGGTGAAGACCCTCAACGACCGTTGAGGGGTTTCCCGCTTTGGTAGGTGCCAACCTTGGTTGGCACACCAGCAGCATGCCAACCAAGGTTGGCACCTACCATTTTGCTTACAGCTGGATCTGCTGGAAATTCTCGACCCGTTCGTGGCCGTTGGCGGCCTGGCCGGTACGCGGCATCGGGTAATCATCCAGGCGATCGATCAGGCGGGTCTGCAACCCGGCTTCGCGGGCGGCATCCAGTTCTTCCACCACATCGGACAGGAACAGGATCTCGCCGGCCGGTACGCCGATGGCCTGCACGATGCGGCGGTAGCTGTCGGCCTCGCGCTTGCCGCCGACTTCGGTATCGAACCAGCCCGACACCAGCGGGCTGAGGTCGCCGGCGTCGCTGAACCCGAAGAACAGCTTCTGCGCCGGCACCGAGCCGGAGGAGTACACGTACAGCGGCAGGCCGGAAGCGTGCCAGCCCTTCAGCACCGGCGCTACTTCCGGGTAGAAGTGCGCGGTGTAGTCGCCACGGCGGTAGCCTTCGTCCCAGATCAGCCCCTGCAGCGCCTTCAGTGCGGTGTGCTTGCGGTCCTGGTCGATCCAGCCCTGCAGCGTCTCGGCCACGAGGCTGTCCTGGCAGGCACCGCCGATCTCGGTAGCCACCGCATCCAGCCAGCGGCGGACGTCCGGCTGCTGGCCATGCTCGGCGACAAACGCGGGCAATGCCTTGCGCGCATAGGGGAACAGCACGTTCTTGACGAACGAGATGCTGCTGGTGGTGCCTTCGATATCGGTCAGGATGACGCGGGCTTGCATGGATCAGGACGCCTGGGTGGGTACGTAACGAGGGAACTTCTGCGCGATGTCGGTGCCGGTGAAGTGACCGACCCAGCCATCCGGCTCGGTGAAGAAGCGGATCGCCACGAAGCTGGGTTCCTCGCCCATGTCGAACCAGTGGGTGGTGCCATCGGGCACGGCGATCAGGTCATCCTTCACGCACTCGATCTCATAGACCTTGTCACCCACGTGCAGGGTGAACAGGCCCGAGCCGGCGACGAAGAAGCGCACTTCGTCTTCCTTGTGGAAGTGCTCGTCGAGGAACTTCTTGCGCAGCTCGGCGCGATTCGGGTTGTCCGGGGCGATCGAGGCCACGTCCACGCTCTTGAAGCCGCGCTCGGCGACCAGGCGGTCGATGTCAGCGCGGTAGGCGGCGAATACTTCCTCCTGGCTGGCGCCCGGTGCGACGGGCGCGGTGGCCTGCCAGCGCTCGAAGGTGACGCCGATCTTCTGCAGCTCGGCAGTGATGACCGCGCCGTCCTGGGTGTCCAGCAGCGGCGAATCGGGGCGGGTGTCGTCGTAGATGCGCAGTCGGCTCATGGCGGCAGCTTGAACGTCTCGGGGGGAAGACAGGGTAGCAGGGTGGGTGTAGGGCGCAGATTCCGGATCGGCATCTGCACCTGCGCGCCGGTTCAGCCGCGCAGCCTGCGCAGCTCCAGTTCGCAGTGGAACAGGAACTCGAACGCTTCCAGGTGGCGGCGTGCCTCGGCCATGTCGCGGCCCCAGGCGTACAGGCCGTGGCCATCGATCAGATAGCCCCACAGGTTCCGCCGGTCGAGCAGGTCATCGACCTGCTTCGACAGCACGTTCATGTCCTGGGTGTTGGCGAACACCGGCACATCGATGGCCATTTCGTGGGTACTGTTGCCGGCGAAGGCCTTCAACAGCTCGTAGCCTTCCAGGCGGATATGACCCTGCGGCGCGTACAGGCGCGAGGCGATGGTCTGCACCGGAGAGTGCGTATGCAGCACGCAGCCGACCTCCGGGAAGCGGCGGTACAACTGGGTGTGCAGCAGGGTCTCGGCGGACGGGCGCAGCGGACGGCCGACGGCCTGGCCGTCGAAGTCCACCACCATGATGTCGTCCTCGATCAGGCGGCCCTTGTCCTTGCCGGACACCGTGATCGCCGCGTGGCGATCGTCCAGGCGGTGGGAGAAGTTGCTGCTGGTGGCCGGGGTCCAGCCGGCATGGGCCAGTTCGCGGACGTTGTCGATCAGCAGCTGGGCCAGTTCGCTCAGGCGCGCGGTGTCGTAGGGGAAGGTGGGGGCGTTCATGCCGACGATTTTACTGGATTCGGCCAACGGCTGAGCCCCTCGTGGCGGGTCGTGTAGAGCGGTTCATGGGGTTGGCGGGGCGGGCGGGTCGTGCAGGGGACGCTGCAAGTACGTCCCTGTAAGCTCGGTCGCCGCATCCATGCGGCTCACGCCCCTGCACGGCCCACCCGCCCCGCCTCGGACAGGTTCCGGCGTGCGGCCGGCCACGGAGTGAAGAAGGAAGAGCGAAAAGCGGGTCGCGGCGCTGCGCTTGCTCGGAGCCGAGCATGGCTCGGCTCTACAGAAGATTCGTCCCGATACATTCGTTTCCGGGAACGCTTCATCCACGCATGGCGTGGATCTACCGGACGCGCCGGGAGACTGTCAGGGGCGGGGAGGCATGGGTTCGCGGGGGTGTCAGCCGCATGGATGCGGCTGCCAAGCCTACATGGACGTACTTGCGGCGTCCCCCGCGAACCCATGCCTCCCCGCCAAACCCACAGTCCCGCTCTTGCCGTTGCTCCGGCTTCAAAGGCGGGTGCAGGGCCGCAGGCCCTGCAATGCAGAAAACCTCACTTACCCCGCAGACGGCTGTGCCTGAAGCCGTAGCAGAAATAGATCACGAAACCGACGAAGGTCCAGACGCCCATCAGCATCCAGTTGTGCATCGTCATCGCCGACAGCAGGGCCAGGCAACTCAGCACGCCCAGGCTGCAGATCAGCCAGGCCATCGGCATGCGGAACGGGCGCGGCAGGTCCGGCTGGGTGCGGCGCAGGATCAGCACGCCGGCACACACCGCCGCGAACGCGATCAGCGTGCCCATCGAGGTCAGCTCGCCAAGGATGTCCAGTGGGAACAGCGCCGCCAGCAGCGCGATGCCGATGCCGGTGATCACCGTGTTGATGTGCGGGGTGCGGTACTTCGGGTGGATCCTGGTGAACACCGGCGGCAGCAGGCCGTCGCGGCCCATGATCATGAAGATGCGCGGCTGGCCGATGATCATCACCAGGACCACCGAGGACAGGCCGACCAGCGCGCCGACCTCGACCACCCAGCGCAGCCAACCCAGCTGCGGATGCGCGGCCACCGCGGTCACCACCGGTTCGTCGGTGCCCAGCAGCTGGAACGGCACCAGGCCGGTCATCACCGCGGCCATCGCGATGTACAGAACGGTGCAGACCACCAGCGACAGCATCATGCCGATCGGCATGTCGCGCTGCGGATTCTTCGATTCCTGCGCCGCCACCGATACCGCCTCGAAGCCGATGTAGGCGAAGAACACCATCGCCGCGCCACGCAGTACGCCTTCCATGCCGTACTTGCCGGGGCCTTCGTTGGCGGGAATGAACGGGGTCCAGTTGCTGGTGTCCACATACTTCCAGCCGACCACGATGACCAGCAGGATCAGGCCGGTCTTGAGCACGACCATCGCCATGTTCATTGCCGATGACTTGCTGATGCCGACGTAGCACAGCCAGGTCAGCAGCAGTACCAGCGCAGCGGCCGGCAGGTTGGCGATCGCGCCGGTGGGGCGCAGCTGTGCATCGAGTGGGGCACTGACCAGCGCCGCCGGTAGATGGATGTCGAACTGGCTGAGCAGGCTGAGGAAATAGCCGGTCCAGCTGACCGCCACCGCCGACGCAGAGACGCCGTATTCGAGCACCAGCATCCAGCCGATGAACCAGGCCGACAGTTCGCCGAAGGTGGCGTAGGTATAGGTATAGGCGCTGCCGGAGACCGGCACCATCGAGGCGAACTCGGCGTAGGCCAGCGCGCAGAAGGCGCAGCAGATGGCGGCCAGCACGAACGACAGCATGATCGCGGGGCCGGCGTGGTTGGCGGCGGCCTGGCCGGTGATGACGAAGATGCCGCCGCCGATCACGGCACCGATGCCGAGGGCGGTCAGGCCCCAGGGGCCGAGGTGGCGGCGCAGGCTCAGGCCGTTGGCGTCTTCATGGGCGGCATGCGGGTGCTTGGTGGCCCACAGTTGCTTGAACATGTGTGGTGGTCTTGTCGAAGCGCGCCGTGTCTGGCGCGCGGGGAAAACGGACGGGCCGGCACAGGGCCGGCCCGTAGGCGGATCAGGGTTACTGGGCCAGCTTGCTGTTGCGCATGCCATAGCCGAGATAGATCAGCATGCCCAGCACGGTCCAGCCGACGAACAGGTGCCAGTGCACCACGAACGCCTGCCAGAACAGGAACAGGCAGGCCGCAGCGCCAAGCGGGCAGATGATCCACACCGCCGGCACGCGGAACGGGCGATGGATCTCCGGCTTGGTATAGCGCAGCACCAGCACGCCGATGCAGACCGTGGCGAAAGCCAGCAGGGTACCCATCGAGACCAGTTCGCCCAGCACGTTCAGCGGCACCAGGCCGGCCAGTGCGGCGGCGATCACGCCGACCACGATCGTGGCCCAATAGGGCGTGCGGAAACGAGCGTGGACCTTGCCGAAGAACTTCGGCAGCAGGCCGTCGCGGGAAATGGTGTAGGCGATGCGGGTCTGGCCCATCATCATCACCAGCACCACCGAGGACAGGCCGGCGATGGCGCCGATCTCGACCAGGGTCTTCAGCCAGGACAGGGTCGGGTAGGGCTCCAGCGCGGTGGCCACCGGCTTGTCGGTGCCCAGCAGGTGGTACGGCATCATGCCGGTCAGCACCGCGCAGACGATGATGTAGACGATGGTGCACACGGCCAGCGAGCCGAGCAGGCCGATCGGCATGTTGCGCTGGGGATCCTTGGTTTCGCCGGCGGCGGTGGAGACCGCATCGAAACCAATGTAGGCGAAGAAGACGATGGTGGCCGCGCGGAAGATGCCGCTCCAGCCGAACTCACCCGGCACGCCGGTGTTTTCCGGAATGAAGGGCTGCCAGTTGGCCGGATCGATGTGGGCCGCGCCGATGCCGATGAACAGGCAGATGACGGTAACCTTGATCGCCACGATGATGGCGTTGACGAACGCCGACTGGGTCACGCCCACGTACAGCAGGCCGGACACCGCCGCCACGATCAGCACCGCCGGCAGGTTGAACAGCTTGCCGGAGGAGACGAACTCGCTGCCGGTCCAGGCGATGGGCGCGGCGCTGAGCAGGTCCGGGAACGGCATGTGCAGCGTGGTGGTGATGAAGCTGATCAGGTAGGCCGACCAGCCCACCGCGACCGACGCCGAGGCGAACAGGTACTCCAGCACCAGGCACCAGCCGATGAACCAGGCCATGCCTTCGCCGAGGGTGGCATAGGAATAGGAGTAGGCACTGCCGGAGACCGGCATCATCGCCGCGAACTCGGCGTAGCACAGGCCCGCCAGGGCGCAGGCGAAGCCGGCCAGCACGAACGACAGCATCACCGCCGGGCCGGCGTGGTTGGCTGCGGCCTGGCCGGTCAGCACGAAGATACCAGCGCCGATCACCGCACCCACGCCAAGCAGGATGAGGTGTTTAGCCGTGAGGGTCCGTTTCAACGTGGCTTCGCCGTCCAGGCTGCCTTCGATGGGTTCGCCGGCATCGACGTGCCCGGCCGGCTGGACCGGCTTGACCCTCAACAGAGCTTTCAGCATGCAGTACTTCCTAATGATCGGATGGGGTGGGCCGCCGATACGTTGCCGGCAACCTTGAATGGTGAAGGCCGTGCGAACGGCCCGCTGTACCTTAGCCAAAGCTGAAGCCAACGCACAAGCGCAATCGCAACAATGAACGGCGATAATGAGCAGTATTTTTCCGAACCGCCCCCATTCATGCGCCAGACCGCCGAAACCCTTGCCGTGCTTGACGATCGCCTGCGCGGCCTGTTGCGGGACTATGCCCGCCGCGAGCCCGCCCACGACGCACTGGCTGCCGAATTCGGCACATTGCTGGACGATCCAGAAGATCCGTTCCGTCGCGAACGGCTGGCCGGGCATTTCACCGCCAGCTGCTGGCTGGTCAGTGCCGACGGCCAGCGCCTGCTGCTCACCCATCACCGAAAGCTGCAGCGCTGGCTGCAGCTGGGCGGTCACGCCGACGGCGACCGTGATCTGGCGCAGGTGGCGCTGAAGGAAGCCGAGGAGGAGTCCGGCCTGAGCGGCCTGGTACTGGAAGACCCGGCCATCTTCGATCTGGACAAGCACTGGATTCCCGAGCGCAAGGACGTGCCGGGGCACTGGCACTACGACGTGCGTTTCGTGATCCGGGCGCTGGGTGGCGAGGCCTTCGTGCTCAGCGAGGAATCGCTGGACCTGGCCTGGCGGGCGGTGACCGAAGTCGCGGCCGACCCCGAATCGGATGAATCGATGCAGCGCATGGCGCGCCGGTGGTTGGCGCGCTAGCAACCTGTAGAGCCGAGCCGATGCTCGGCTCGATGTGGGCCGGAACCGCAGCCGAGCATGGGCTCGGCTCTACACGTACAAGGCGGGACGCGCGTCAATACAGAATGCGCGTCCGCAACGTTCCTGGAATGGCGGCCAGTTCGTCGCGGACGGCGGCGGCCTGTTCCTCGCTGGCGGTGATGTCGATCACCACGTAACCCACCTTCGGGTCGGTGCGCAGGAACTGGCCGTCGATGTTGACGTTGTGGCGCGAGAAGATCTCGTTGACCTTGGACAGCACGCCCGGCACGTTCTGGTGGATGTGCAGCAGGCGCAGGCTGTCTTCGTGTTCGGGCAGGGTCACTTCCGGGAAGTTGACCGCCGACAGGGTGCTGCCATTGTCGCTGTAGCGCACCAGCTTGGCCGCCACTTCCACGCCGATGTTGTCCTGCGCTTCCAGCGTGCTGCCGCCCACGTGCGGGGTCAGGATCACGTTGTCGTGGCGCGTCAGCGGCGACTCGAAGATATCGCCGTTGCCCTTCGGTTCAACCGGGAACACGTCCAGCGCGGCACCACCGACGTGGCCGCTGGCCAGCGCAGCGTCCAGCGCATCGATGTCCACCACGGTGCCGCGGGCGGCGTTGATCAGGTGCGCGCCCTTGCGCATCTTCGCCAGCTCGGTGCTGCCGATCATCCACTGCGTGGCCGGCGTCTCCGGCACGTGCAGGGTGACAATGTCGGCGCGTGCCAGCAGGTCGTCCAGGCTGGCCGCTGCACGCGCATTACCCAGTGCCAGCTTGGTTTCCACGTCGTGGAAGATCACCTGCATGCCCAGCGATTCGGCAAGCACGCCGACCTGGGTGCCGATGTGGCCATAACCGATGATGCCCAGCGTCTTGCCGCGCACTTCATGGCTGCCGCTGGCTGACTTCGACCAGCCGCCGCGATGGCATTCGGCGTTCTTCTGCGGGATGCCGCGGGTCAGCATGATCGCCTCGGCGATCACCAGCTCGGCCACGCTGCGGGTGTTGGAATAGGGCGCATTGAACACCGGGATGCCGGCCAGTTCGGCCGCATCCAGGTCGACCTGGTTGGTGCCGATGCAGAAGCAGCCCACCGCGATCAGGCGCTTGGCCTCGGCCAGCACCTCGGCGCTGAGCTGGGTGCGTGAGCGGATGCCGACGATGTGCGCCTCGGCGATGCGTGCCTTCAATTCGTCCTCGGGCAGCGCCTTGGTGTGCGCTTCGATCTGGCTGTAACCGGCGGCGCTGAACACCTCCACGGCGGTCTGGCTGACCCCCTCCAGCAACAGCACGCGGATATCCTGCTTCGGGAACGAGGTCTTCTTCGGCGACATGGGGCAACACGGCCAGTGGGACAGGGGCCAACCAATATGCCAGATCACGGCGCTCATGGTGCAGTGCGCAATTGGTTGCATCCGTAGCTATCGGCCCGGCTGCGGGGCTGGACGCTGGCGCGTGCCGCTGGCACGCTTGCCCGTTCTTCACGCCCCGCGCTGGACCGTCATGACCGATTCCCGCATTGCCTCGCTGCAGCAGGCCTGTCCCGGCCTGAAGCTGAAGACCGACCCGGCCGACCTGGAGCATTACGGGCGCGACTGGACCCGGCGCTGGACGCCTGCGCCGTTGGCGGTCGCACTGCCGGCCACGGTCGAGGAGGTACAGGCGGTGATGCGCTGGAGTGCCGCCGAGGGCGTGGCGGTGGTGCCGTCGGGCGGCCGCACCGGCCTCTCGGGTGGCGCGGTGGCGGCCAACGGCGAGCTGGTGCTCAGCCTGGAGAGGATGAACAAGGCACTGGCCTACGACGCGGTCGACCGCACTCTGGTGGTGCAGGCCGGCATGCCGCTGGAAGCCGTGCACAACGCCGCGCTGGACCACGGCCTGATCTACCCGGTGGATTTCGCCGCGCGCGGCTCGTGCACGATCGGCGGCAACATCGCCACCAATGCCGGCGGCATCCGCGTGATCCGCTACGGCAACACCCGCGAGTGGATCGCCGGGCTGAAGGTGGTCACCGCCAGTGGCGAACTGCTCGAGCTCAACAAGGGCCTGATCAAGAACTCCAGCGGCTATGACTTCCGCCAGCTGCTGATTGGTTCGGAAGGTACGTTGGGGGTGATCGTCGAGGCGACGGTGAAGCTGACCGATCCGCCGCCGGCCAGCAACGTGATGCTGCTGGCCGTACCCAGCTTCGAAGTGCTGATGCAGGTGTTCGCCGCGTTCCGCGCGCGCCTGCAGCTGCAGGCCTTCGAGTTCTTCACCGACCGCGCGCTGGAACATGTGCTGGCGCACGGCGCGCAGGCGCCGTTCGACGAGGTGCACCCGTACTACGTGGTCACCGAGTTCGCCGCCAACGACGAAGCGCAGGAAGCGGCGGCGATGGCGGCCTTCGAGGACTGCATGGGCAACGGCTGGGTCAGCGACGGGGTGATCAGTGCCAGCGACGCTCAGGCCGCACAGCTGTGGCGCCTGCGCGAAGGCATCACCGAATCGCTGGCGCGCTACAAACCCTACAAGAACGACGTCTCGGTACGGATCTCGGCGATGCCGGCGTTCCTGGCCGAGACCCAGGCGCTGATCGGGCAAGCCTACCCGCACTTCGACGTGGTCTGGTTCGGCCACATCGGCGACGGCAACCTGCATATCAACGTGCTCAAGCCCGACGACACCAGTGACGCCGATTTCGTGGCGCAGTGCGAGCACGTCACCAAGCTGCTGGCGCAGGTGCTGGCGCGTTTCGATGGCAGCATCTCGGCCGAGCATGGCATCGGCCTGGTCAAGAAGGGCTACCTGGACAGCACCCGCGGCCCGGCCGAAATCGCGCTGATGAAGGCGGTCAAACGCGCGTTCGATCCCCAAGCGCGGCTGAATCCCGGCAAGCTGTTTGACGCCTGAGCCGGGCAAATCCTTCACGCACCCGTTACGCTCCACGCATCCTCACAACCGGCTTCGAACCGATGACCCGTCCGCTTCTACTGCTCGCCCTGCTGTCCCTGCCGCTGGCCGGCTTTGCTTCCAGCTTCGCCGGCACCTCGGCCGGTTCTGCCACCGGTGCTTCCTCCGGCTCCTCGGGCAGCAGCTCGGGTGACGACAAGGTGGTGCTGGCCGCGCGCGACGATGCCGCTGCGTTCGTTGCGAGCGACGGCCAGATCCGTGGCGCCCGCCTGCAGGCCGCACTGGCCCACCTGCGTGAGCAGAGCGCCGCCGCGCAGCAGCAGAGCGACCTGGAACTGGCCCGCACACTGCTGGCGCGTTGATCCGGCCTTCGGGTAGTGCCGGCCGCTGGCCGGCAATTCCATGACATCTGCACGGAACGCCGCCACGCTTGGCGTGGCTCTACTGCTGACCGCCCACGTCGCGTCTGCAGCTGATCGCCTGCAGCTTGATCCGTCCGGTCTCGATCCGGCGCAGCAGCGGCTCGCCAGCCAGACCCTGGCCGACGTGCAGTCACTATTGCCGGACGGCCTGCTGGCTGCGTTGCCGGCGCAGGTACGGGTGCGCTGGACGGATGACCTGCCGGCCGATGTGCATGGCCGCACCTTCGCTGGCCGTATCGCGTTGCGCCGGAGTCTGCTGGGCGACAGTGCGCCGGGCGCCCGGCGCGCACGCCGCAGCGCGCTGGTACACGAACTGACGCACGTCGCCGACCGTGGCGGTGCGAACTGGTCGCAGAGCATGCGATGGCGTGACCTCGCGGGTTGGCAGCGCAAGCCCTGGCATCTCGGCCGTGGCGACAACGACTTCCGTGACCGCAGCCCCGATGCGTATGAACTGAAGGACCCGGCCGAGTACCTGGCAGTGAACGCCGAGCATTTCGTGCTCCACAGCGAGTTCGCCTGCCGGCGCCCGGCACTGGCGCGGTGGTACCAGGCCCATTTCGGAAGCCCGCCATCGCTGCCGCAGTCGCACTGCGCGACCGCGTTGCCCTTGCTGCAGGCCGAATCGGAAGAGGGGGCGGCATCGCTGCTGCAGCTCGACCCCGCGCGTGTCTACGCCGTGGATTACCTGTTCGCCGAAGGCAGCGCGCAGCCGATGAGCCGCTGGGGCCACAGCATGCTGCGATTGGTGATCTGCAGGCCCGGGCGCGCGCCGGGACCGGACTGCCGGCTGGATCTTGAATACCATCGCGTGCTGTCCTTCCGCGCGTTCGTGGGCGACGTACAGATATCCAACTGGCGCGGCTTGACCGGCGGCTACCCGTCGCGGCTGTTCGTGCTGCCGCTGCAGCAGGTGGTGGACGAGTACACCAAGGTCGAACTGCGCGGCCTGCAGTCGCTGCCATTGCGGCTGCAGCGCGATGAGATCGCCAGCCTGCTCGAGCGCACCGCCCAGGTGCACTGGAGCTATGACGGGCGCTATTACTTCGTCAGCAACAACTGTGCGGTGGAGACCGCCAAGCTGCTGCAGGCCGGAGTGCCGCGGCTGGGCGAGGCCGGGCTGGCCCAGCTGAGTCCGCGTGGTCTCAAGCGCCGGCTGGCGCGGCTGGGCATGCTCGACGAGCGGGTACTCACGGACCGCAACGCCGCGCAGGCACAGGGGTATTACTTCGCTTCCGCGCGCGACCACTACCAGCAGTTGTTCACAGTGGCGGCGACCCAGCTGAGCCTGCCCGCCCGCGATGTGCGCGGCTGGTTGAAGCTGCCGGCGGAACAACGGGCGCCGTGGCTGCTGAAGGGCGACCTGCGCGCCAGTGCCGGCCTGCTGTTGCTGGAACAGGCCGCACAGCGGCGTGCCGAGCTGCGGGCACGCGATGTGCTCAAGCGGCAGCTGCTGGCTGCTGCGGACAGCGCGGAAACCCGCAGCCTGCGCGGCCTGCTGGCGCAGAGTGGGCAGTGGTTGCGCCCGGGGACGCTGCTGCAGGACGGCGGCTATGGGTTGCCGCTGGGCGACGAGCAGGTACTGCTGTCTGCGGCCGTGGCCACTGCCAGTGCGCAGGCGGTACCGGCATGGCAGGCATTGCGTGTGCAGCTTCGCCAGCAGTTGCCGGCGCAGCAGCGTGAGGAAATGGATGCGATCGACGCCAATCTGGCCGCGCTGGGAGCACACCTGCGCACGCAGGCCGCTGGTCCGGCTACTGGCGCGGCAGTTCGATGACGAAACGGCTGCCGCCGCAGCTGCCGGGCGTGCAGCAGGCACGGCCACCATGTGCATCGGCGATGGCCTTGACCACCGCCAGGCCAAGCCCGCTGCCACCGCCCTGGCGCGAACGTGAGCCGTCGGCGCGCATGAACGGAGTGAAGATGTCGGCATGCAGTCCGGGATCGATCCCCGGGCCTTCATCCTCGATGGCCACCTGCACATGGCCCGGCGTGTCATGCACGGCGATGCGCACCTTGCCTGGGCTGGCATAGCGACGCGCGTTTTCCAGCAGCGCCAGCAGCGCCTGGCGCAGGCGCGTGGGATCACAGTGCGCGTTGTGTTCCTCGCGGCTGGTTTCCAGTTCCAGCACGAAGCCCGCAGCGCGGAACTGCGGGTCGACCAGCGTCATCACCGAATGCACCTCGGCCACCACGTCGGTGCGTGCGCGACGCACGTCCAGCCGCGCATTGTCGGACAGGCTCAGCACGCGCAGATCTTCGATCAGTCGCGACAGCCCTTCGACCTGGGCGAGCAGGCTGCGGAACTGCGACTCGTCCGGCTGGAACACGCCCTCGGCCAGTCCCTGCAGGCGGCCGCGCAGGATCGTCACCGGAGTACGCAGCTCATGTGCGATGGCCGCATGCCACATCGCGCGCTCGCTCTCCATGTGCTGCAGGCGGCGCGCCATCGCATTGAAGTCCTCAACCAGGGTTGCCACTTCGCCCGGCGAATTCTCCTCGACGTTGGCGCGCGCCCCAAGGTCACCGCTGGCGAGCGCACGCACGCTGTCCACCAGCGAATTCAACGGCGACAGGATGCGGTGGGCGAGGCGGAACGAGGCGGCGATGGCCAGCGCCAGGCCGGTCAGGATCACGCCCACCATCCATGCCAGCTCCGGCCCGGTCGGCAACCAGCTTTCCGGCTCTTCGGTACTTCCGGGGAAGAACTCGACCAGCACCGCGTACAGCAGCCACGACGACAGGATCATCATCACGATGACGCCGATCACCATCAGCGACATCGAGACGATGATGTGGCGGCTGAGCCCGGAACGGCGCAGTCGGGCCATCAGCGGTCAGCCATCAACCGGTAGCCGACGCCGCGCACACTGGCCGGAACATTGACCATGCCCACTTCGTCCAGCTTGCGGCGCAGCTTGCTGACATGGCTGTCGACAGTGCGCTCCAGCGCTTCGCTTTCCGGCAGGCATTCGTGCATCAGCTCGCTGCGGCTGAAGATGCGGGTCGGTGCCAGCGCCATGCAGTGCAGCAGCTTGAACTCGGTGAGCGTGAGCAGCACTTCGTGACTATAGCCTTCGCCCTCCACGTGCACGGCGTGGGTGGCCGAGTCGATCAGCAGCGGGCCGACGCGCAGCGCAGTGGGCGCGTCCACGCGCGAGGCGCGCAGCGTACGCCGCAGCACCGCGCGCACGCGCGCCGCCACCTCGGCCGGGTTGAACGGCTTGACCACGTAGTCGTCGGCACCCATGCGCAGCGCGGTCAGCTTGTCCAGGTCCTGGTCCAGCGCGGTCAGCATGATCACCGGCGTCTCACCACGCTGGCGCAGCTGGGTCAGCACGCTCCAGCCATCCAGGCGTGGCAGCTGTACATCGAGCAGGACCAGGTCGGGGCGGGCGCTGCGATGCAGGTCCAGTGCGCTATGGCCATCGGCCGCGCGCAGCGTGCGCAGTCCTTCGCGTTCCAGGTAGGCGCTGAGAATATCGGCGATCTCGGCCTCATCCTCGACGATCAGGACCAGGGCGGCGAGGGCGGGGGAGGCATGCATGCAGGGGCGGGGCCGTAAGGTGCTTGCCTCCATCGTATCTCCACAGTTCCTCCATCGAAACCCCATCATTGCCACGCACACTGCGCGCTTCAGAACCTATCCGCCGCCTGCGCGGCATTGTGCACAGCAATGAGAACCTTCAGGACTCCGGTCGCGTTGATCGCGGCCCTCGCCCTGGCCATGACGGCCTGCTCAACCCCCGAAGCCACTCCCGAAGCCGCACCGCGTGTCAGCGTGGTCACCGTCGGCCCGCAGGTGGTACAGCGCGATGACGAACTGCCCGGCCGCGTGGCTGCCGTGCGCACCGCACAGATCCGTGCCCAGGTGGGCGGCATCGTGCAGCGCCGCCTGTTCGACCAGGGCGCAGAAGTGAGCGCCGGCCAGGCCCTGTTCCAGATCGATCCGGCGGCGTTCCGTGCAGATGTTGATTCGGCACTGGCAGCCCTTCAGCGCAGCGAAGCGGCGCTGGGCCGCAGCCGCGTGCAGTCGCAGCGCCTGCATGCACTGGCCGCCGCACAGGCCGTCAGCCAGCAGCATCGCGACGATGCCAGTGCCGAGTACGAACAGGCCCGTGCCGCGGTGAACGAAGCGCGCGCGATCCTGGCCCGTCGCCAGCTTGACCTGCGCTATGCCACGGTCAGCGCGCCGATTGCCGGCCGCATCGACCAGGCGCTGGTGACCGAAGGCGCACTGGTGGGCGTGGCCGATGCCGAGCCGATGGCGGTGGTGCAGCAGATCGACCAGGTCTACGTCGATGTGCGCCAACCGGCGGCGCAGCTGGAGTCTCTGCAGCGCAGTGCCGCCGGTGGCGGCGAGCTGCCGGTGACGATCATCGGTGCCAGCGGCAAGCCACTGCCCGAACGCGGCCAACTGCTGTTCTCCGGCATCAATGTCGATGCGCGAACCGGTGATGTCATCCTGCGTATCCTGGTCGACAACCCGCAGCGGCAGCTGCTGCCCGGCATGTACGTGCGCGCGAGGGTGCCACGTGGCGCGCCGGCCAGTGCATTGACCGTGCCACAGCAGGCGGTGCTGCGCAGCGCCGGTGGCCAGGCCTATGCCTGGGTGATCGGCGCCGACGGCAAGGCGGTGATCCGCACGCTGGAAGTGGACGGCAGTGTCGATCGCCAGTGGCTGGTGCGCACGGGCCTGAAGGCCGGCGAGAAGGTGGTGGTCGAGGGCCAGGAGCGCCTGCAGGAAGGCGTGGTGGTCGATGCGCGCGACTGGCAGATGCCGGTCGCCAGCGCCGGTGCAGTGCAGGCCGGCAGCAAGGGCTGAGCCTTTCCGGGGCCGGTCCCTCCAGGGAAATCCAACATGGCACGTTTCTTCATCGATCGCCCGGTGTTCGCCTGGGTGCTGGCGATCTTCATCATCCTGGCCGGCGTGCTGGCGATCCCACGGCTGGCGGTGGAGCGCTATCCAGCAGTCGCCCCGCCCAGCGTCAGCATCTATGCCAGCTACCCGGGTGCCAGCCCGCAGACGCTGAATGATGCCGTGGTTGGCCTGATCGAGCGCGAGCTGTCCAGCGTCAAGCACCTGCTGTACTTCGAGTCGTCGGTGGACGCGTCCGGCGAAGCGTCGATCACTGCCACCTTCAAGCCCGGCACCAATCCGGAGCTGGCGCAGGTGGACGTGCAGAACCGGATCAAGGCGATCGAACCGCGGCTGCCGCGCAGCGTGCGCCAGAACGGGCTGTTCGTGGAGGCCGCTGATTCCGGCTTCCTGATGCTGGTCGGCCTGCGTTCGCCCGATGCCAGCGTCAGCGAGGCGGCGCTGGGCGATTTCATGGCGCGCAACATCATCGAAGAGCTGCGCCGTATCGATGGCGTCGGCCGCGTGCAGTTGTTCGGTGCCGAGCAGGCGATGCGCGTGTGGCTGGACCCGACCCGGTTGACCGGCTACGGCCTGACCATGGGCGATGTGGCAACCGCCATCGAACAGCAGAACCTGGAGATTTCGCCAGGACGCATTGGTGATTCGCCGGGTGTTCCAGGCCAGCGCATCACCGTGCCGCTCAGTGCCGACGGCCAGTTGTCCACGCCGGAACAGTTCGCGGCGATCGTACTGCGTGCCGGCGCCGACGGTTCACGGGTGGTGCTGGGTGATGTCGCCCGCGTCGAGCTGGGCGCGCAGAGCTATGCCTGGGGCACCCGCGAGGACGGCCATCCAGCCACCGCCGCCGGCGTGCAGCTGCGCCCGGGCGCGAACGCGGTGCGTACCGCCGCGGCGGTGCGTGAGCGCATGGCTGAGCTGGCGCCGCTGCTGCCACGCGGGGTGGAAGCGAGCATCCCGTTCGACACCGCGCCGTTCGTGAAGATCTCGATCCAGAAGGTAGTGCAGACCCTGCTGGAGGCGATGCTGCTGGTGTTCGCGGTGATGTACCTGTTCCTGCAGAACTGGCGTTACACGCTGATCCCGGCGCTGGTCGCACCGATCGCGCTGCTGGGTACGTTCGCGGTGATGCTGGCGCTGGGCTTCTCGATCAACGTGCTGACCATGTTCGGCATGGTGCTGGCCATCGGCATCATCGTCGACGACGCGATCGTGGTGGTCGAGGGCGTGGAACGTATCATGGCCGAGGAGGGCCTGCCGCCGCGCGAGGCCACCATCAAGGCGATGCGTGAACTGACCGGCGCAGTGATCGGCATTACCCTGGTGCTGACCGCGGTGTTCATCCCGATGGCGTTCGCCAGCGGTTCGGTGGGCGCGATCTACCGTCAGTTCACCGTGGCGATGGCGGTGTCGATCCTGTTCTCGGCGCTGCTGGCCCTGAGCCTGACGCCGGCGCTGTGCGCGACCCTGCTGCGCCAGGCCAACCACGGCCATCACGGTCGCGGCGGGCTGTTCGGCGCCTTCAACCGCGGCTTCGAGCGGATGACCGGGCGTTACCAGCGTGGTGTGGCGACGGTGCTGCAGCGGAGCGGGCGGGTGATGGGCGTGTTCGCCGCGCTGGTGGCGGCGTTGCTGCTGGGCCTGCACTGGCTGCCGGGCGCATTCCTGCCGGAAGAAGACCAGGGCTATTTCATGACCTCGATCCAGCTGCCCGCCGAGGCGACGGCCGAGCGTACGCTGGCCGTGGTCGAAGCCTACGAACGGCACGTGGCCTCGCGTCCGGGCATCGGCTCCAATCAGTCGATCCTCGGCTACAGCTTTTCCGGTTCCGGCCCGAGTGCGGCGCTGACTTACACCATGCTGAAGGACTGGGGTGAGCGCGCAGGCGCAACTGCGGCCGGTGAGGTGGAGGCCGCGCAGAAGGCGATGGCCACGATTGCCGAGGGCGAGGTGATGAGCGTGATGCCGCCGGCGATCGACAGCCTGGGACGTTCGTCCGGCTTCTCGCTGGCGCTGCAGGCGCGCACCGGGCAGGGCCAGGCCGAACTGCGCGCGGCCCTGCAGCAGCTGCTGAAGCTGGCCGAAGCCAGCCCGCTGCTGTCGGAGGTGCATGCCGATGGCCTGCCGGCCGGCACCAGCGTGCGGCTGGACATCGACCGGGCCAAGGCCGAGGCAATGGGCGTGGGCTTCGAGCAGATCAGCAGCACGCTGTCGGCAGCCATGGGCTCGCAGTACGTCAACGACTTCCCCAACAAGGGACGGCTGCAGCAGGTGATCCTGCAGGCCGATGCGCCGCACCGGATGGAGCTGGAAGACGTGCTGAAGCTGTACGTGCGCAACAGCGAGGGCGGCATGGTGGCGTTGTCCGAGCTGGTCACCCCGCACTGGACCGAAGCGCCGTTGCAGCTTCAGCGCTATCTTGGCTTCCCGGCGCTGAACCTGTCCGGCGCCCCGGCCTCTGGCGTGTCGACCGGCCAGGCCATGGCGGAGATGGAGCGGTTGGCCGAAAAGCTGCCGTCCGGTTTTGCCCTGCAGTGGACCAGCCAGTCGCTGCAGGAGCGTGAGTCGGGGGCGCAGGCGCCGTGGCTGCTGTTGTTGTCGATGCTGGTGGTGTTCCTGGTGCTTGCCGCGCTGTACGAGAGCTGGTCGATTCCGTTGGCGGTGCTGCTGGTGGTGCCACTGGGCCTGCTTGGCGCGGTCGCCGCGGTGCTGTTGCGCGGCATGCCCAACGACGTGTTCTTCAAGGTCGGCATGATAACCGTGATCGGGCTGTCGGCGAAGAACGCGATCCTCATCGTCGAATTCGCGCGCCAGCTGCAGCAGCAGGGGCGCGGTCTGGTTGAAGCAGCGCTGGAGGCGGCGCGGCTGCGCCTGCGCCCGATCGTGATGACCTCGCTGGCGTTCGCGCTGGGCGTGGTGCCGCTGATGCTGGCGCAGGGCGCGTCGAAGGAAACCCAGCAGGCGATTGGAACCGGTGTGTTCGGCGGCATGGTCAGTGCGACCGTGCTGGCGGTGTTCTTCGTGCCGGTCTTCTATGTAGTGGTGCAGGGCGCGCGGCAGTGGATCGCGCAGCGCCTGCGCAGGCGCCGGCCGATGCCGGGAGGAACCGTGGATGGAACGGAACATCGTTGAAGATCTGCATGAGCAGCAGTTGTTGGCGCTGGAACAGCGCCTGTGCGCAGCGCTGCTGGAGAACAATCACGATGCGTTGAACGCGCTGGTATCGCCGGCCCTGTTCCTGATGGACGGCCACGGTGGCCGCATGCTCGATCTGCCGTGGCTGGGTGATTGGTTGGCCGGAGACCTGCAGGTACGAAGCCTGCAGCTGCACGCGGTGGAAACGCTGCTGTGTGGCCGTCTGGCGTTGCTGTCCAGCGACGTGCGGATGTCGGTGTGGCGGCAGGGCTTGGAGCGCGAACTGAAGCTGCGCCTGTTGCGGGTCTGGACCTGCAGTTCCGGCGGCAGTGGCGCGCAGCTGCTGTCGATGGCGGTGCTGGCCGCATGAGTGCGGTCAGGCCGTTTTCAGGCCCCGCTCACCGCGAGGTGGTAGGGTCGAGCATTCCTGTAGTGTCGACAAGGAGTCGAGCCATGCGTGTAGTACCCAGTCTGTTGGCAGCCTCCCTGGGGTTGGTCCTGGCCGCGTGCCAGCCGGCCCAGGCACCCGCGGCGGGCAGCAATGACGCCCCGCCTGCCACGCCGCAGCCGAGCGCCAACACGGAAGGTGGCAGCGAGACCGCCTACCAGTGTGGTGATCTGAGTGTGGTCGCGACCTTCAATGGCGAGGATGCTGCCACGCTGGTGATCGGCGAGCGTGGCTTCGCCATGACCTCCGAGCGCGCGGCATCGGGCGCCAAATACAACGATGGCCTTGGCAACAGCTTCTGGACCAAGGGTAGCGATGATGGCCTGCTGAGCCTGAAGGGCGAGCCGGATCGCGAGTGCCATGCGGTGGAAGCCACCGAAGGCGATGGCAGCGCCGGCAATGCCGCGTTCCGTGCCACCGGCAATGAACCCGGATGGCTTGCAGTCGTCGATGGCGATATGCCGGGCCTGCAGGTGGAAGTTGACTACGGCGAGCGCCGCTTTGACGTGGCCAAGCCCACCCAGGGCGCTGATGGATGGAGCGGAAAGGCGTCCGACGGCACCGACGTCAAGCTCAGCTTCCAGCGCACCAGCTGCCAGGATGACATGAGCGGCCAGGCATTCGAGGCCAAGGCGATGCTGACCGTCGGTACCCGCCAGTACCACGGCTGCGGCAATTTCGGCGCGAAGCAGCCGTAAGTTACCTGTAGAACCGAGCCCACGCTCGGCTGTAGTACCTGTCCAACCCACCGCAGCCGAGCGCGGGCTCGGCTCTACACAACTGCTGTCAGCGATGCGCTGCTTGCTGCCTGCGGCGAACGTGCCGCAGGCAGTGATCGGCAGACGATCGGCGCAGGGTGCTTAGTCGGCACGGCCGGCGAATTCGCCGGTGGCGGTGTTCACCAGCACGCGCTCGCCGTTGACGATGTACTCCGGCACCATGATCTCGATGCCGGTGTTGAGCTTGGCCGGCTTCGGGCGCTTGGTGGCGGTGCCACCCTTCAGTTCCGGCGGCGTCTCGATCACTTCCAGCACCACGGAGGCCGGCAGCTGGATCGCCACCGGCTGCTCGTCGATCACCTGCACGTAGATGCCGGTCAGGCCGTCGGTGATGTAACCGGCGTCGTCGCCGATCACGTCCGCGTCCAGGGTGTACGGGGTGTAGTCCTCGTCATCGAGGAACACGAAGGCATCGCCGTCCTTGTACGAATAGGTGGACTGGCGGCGCAGCAGTTCGACCTCGACCAGGTTGTCGTCGGCATCGAAGCTGGCGTCGAGCTTGTTGCCGCCCGGCACGCTGTACATGATGAAGCGGAAGCGGACGTTGCCGCCGCGACCCTGCGGCGAGCTGCGCTCGATGTCGCGGATCTGGTACACGCCGTTGTTGTACTCGACGACGTTGCCCTTCTTGATGTCGTTGGCTTTCATGGTGATCTAGGTCGTTGGGGGAGGGCGCCGTCCCGGCGCCCGGGGGAATCACTTCGGAGCGAGGCGGGTAGCGCCGTCCAGGCGGATGGTCTCGCCGTTGAGGTAGGTGTTGCCAAGGATGAAGCCGACCAGGCTGGCGAAGTCTTCCGGCTTGCCCAGGCGCGACGGGAACGGGATCGAGGCGGCCAGCGACTGCTGCACGGCTTCGGGCATGCCATCGACCATCGGCGTCCAGAACACGCCCGGGGCGATGGTATTGACGCGGATCCCGAAGCGCGACAGTTCGCGTGCCATCGGCAGCGTCATCGACACCACGCCGCCCTTGCTGGCGGCATAGGCGGCCTGGCCGATCTGGCCTTCATAGGCGGCGATGCTGGCGGTGTTGATGATCACCCCGCGCTCGCCATCGATGCCGGCCTCGTTGTGCTGCATGCGGTTGGCCGCGGCCTTGGCGACATTGAAGCTGCCGACCAGATTGACCATCACCGTGCCCTGGAAGCCGGCCAGCGGCATCGGGCCGTCCTTGCCCAGCACGCGGCCGGCGCCGAGGATGCCGGCGCAGTTCATTGCCACGTTCAGGCCGCCGAGGAAATCGTGGGCCTGGTCGATGGCCGCAGCCACGGCGGCCTCATCGCTGACGTTGACGTTGAAATAGCGGGCGTTGTCGGCACCCAGCCCGGCAACGGCGGTCGCACCCTTGTCGTCGTTGAGATCGAACAGGGCCACCTTGCCGCCCTGGGCGACGAGGTGCTGGGCCACGGCCAGGCCGAGGCCGGAGACGCCACCAGTGATCACGGCACGTACGGAAGACAGCTGCATTGAACGGTCCTGCAGGTTCGAGAACCGCCGATTCTAACGGAAGCCGCGACCGTCGCTGTTGTGCACTGCGCCGCCGCAGCAGGGCGACGCAGTGCGGCGGTCAACCTGCGGCGGCCAGCGCCTGCCCGGTGCGGCTGGCGGTGGCGCGACCGAGCAGGCCGGCCAGCCAGCGGCCGGTCTCGGCCAGTGCCGGCAGGTCCACGCCGCTGTCCAGGCCCAGGCCCTGCAGCAGGTAGACCACGTCTTCGCTGGCCACATTGCCGCTGGCGCCCTTCGCATACGGGCAGCCACCGGCGCCGGAGACGGCACTGTCGACCACGCGCACGCCTTCTTCCAGGCAGGTGGCGATGTTGGCGATGGCCTGGCCGTAGGTGTCGTGGAAGTGCACGGCCAGTGCCGTCATCGGAATCTCGGCCGCCACCGCCTGCAGCATCGCCCGTGCCTTGCGCGGGGTGCCGACGCCGATGGTGTCGCCCAGCGAGATTTCGTAACAGCCCATCTGGTGCAGCGCGCGCGCCACGCGCACCACGTCGGCCAGCGGCACCTCGCCCTGGTAGGGGCAGCCGAGCACGGTGGAGACGTAGCCGCGCACGCGCACGCCATCGGCGGCGGCGCGGCGCAGGATGGGCTCGAACCGGGCGAGCGACTCGTCGATGCCGGCATTGGTATTGGTGCGGTTGAACGCCTCGGACGCGGCAGTGAACACCGCCACCTCCTCGACGCCGACCGCACGGGCGCGGTCGTAGCCCTGTTCGTTCGGTACCAGCACCGGGTACTGGACACCCGGCCTGCGCTGGATGCCGGCATAGACCTCGGCGGCGTCGGCCAGTTGCGGGATCCACTTCGGGCTGACGAAGCTGGTCGCCTCGATGCTGCGCAGGCCGGTGGCCGACAGGCGGTTGATCAGTTCGATCTTGTCGGCGGTGGACACCGACTGCTTTTCGTTCTGCAGGCCGTCACGCGGGCCGACCTCGACGATGCGGACGTAATCGCTCATGCGGCGGCCCCATCGGCGGGGCGGTGGCAGACCGCTTCGATGTTGTTGCCGTCCGGGTCGAGCACGAAGGCCGCGTAGTAATCCGGGTGATACCACGGGCGCAGGCCCGGCGCGCCGTTGTCGCGGCCGCCGGCGGCGAGCGCGGCGGCATGGAAGGCATCCACCTGCGCACGGCTGGCGCAGGCGAAGGCCACGTGTACGCCGTGACTGGCGGTGCCGCCATTGCCGAGCCAGAAGAACGGCTTGCCGTCGCTGCCGAAGCCGACGTGGTCGTGGTCGCCGGTCTGTTCGGCGGTCACTTCCATCACCACGCCGATCTGCAGCGGCGCCAGTGCCTGCAGGAAGAAGGTCCTGCTGCGCGCCAGGTCGGCGCTGGTCAAACCAAGATGATCGAGCATGTTCAGGCTTCCGTGACCCAGTGGGGGGCGCGCTTGTCGAGGAAGGCGCCCAGGCCTTCCTGGCCCTCGGCGGAGACCCGCAGGCGCGCGATCAGGGCGGCATTGTCGCGATCCAGGGCGTCGCGGTCATGGCTGTCGCGGACCTGCCGCACCAGCTGCTTGGCGGTGGACGAGGCGATCGGGCCGGCCTTGTCGAGCAGGGCCAGCTGGCGTTCCAGCGCCTCGTCCAGGCGCTCGGGTTCGACCAGCTGGTGGACCAGGCCGATGCGCAGCGCGGTGTCGGCATCGAAGTGCTCGCCGGTGGCGAACCAGCGACGGGCCTGGCGCGGGCCGATGGCCTCGATCACGTAGGGCGAGATGACGGCGGGCAGCAGGCCCAGGCGGCTTTCGGTCAGGCCGAAGCGGGCCGCGGTGCTGGCGATGGCAATGTCGCAGCAGGCAACCAGGCCGACGCCGCCACCGAAGGCCGCGCCGTGGACCCGGGCCAGGGTCGGCTTGGGCAGCTCGTCCAGGGTGCGCATCAGCCGCGCCAGGGCAAGCGAGTCCTCGCGGTTGTCGGCCTCGCTGGCGGCGGCCATGCCGCGCATCCACTGCATGTCGGCACCGGCCGAGAAGGAAGCGCCGTGACCGGCGACCACCACGGTCCGGACCGAATCATCGCCGCCGGCGGCTTCCAGTGCGGCAGTCAGCCGGGCGATCAGGCTGGCGTCAAAGGCGTTGTGCAGCTCCGGCCGGTTCAGCCAGAGGGTGAGGACAGCGCCACGGCGCTCGATCTGCAAAGCATCGTTCATGGGATTCCAGGGTCACTCCATACCTGTATGGATCATAGCGGGCCATTGGTCATGGGCCATGACGCGACGCGGGAATGTTAGAATCGAGAACCATTTACATCCAGCAGAGAACACGCTAGATGACGCTGTCCGAACTGCCGCTGCACACCTCGGCCGTGGTCGAGTCCGTGCAGGACCTGCATGCCAACGATGCCATTGCCCGCCGCCTGCGCGAGCTGGGTTTCGTGAATGGCGAGGAAGTACGCCTGGTGGCCAAGGGCCCGGTGGGGGGCGAGCCGCTGCTGGTGCAGGTCGGGTTCACCCGGTTCGCGCTGCGGATCAGTGAAGCCAAGCGCGTCGTGGTCGACGCCGTCAGTCAGGAACGACGCGCATGACCGCCATTGTCTCCGCCTCACCGCTGCGCATCGCGCTGGTCGGCAACCCCAACAGCGGCAAGACCGCGCTGTTCAACCAGCTGACCGGCAGCCGGCAGAAGGTCGCCAACTACACCGGCGTCACCGTCGAGCGCAAGGAAGGCCGCCTGCGTGCGCCGTCCGGCCGCGAATTCGCCGTGCTCGACCTGCCGGGCGCCTACAGCCTGCATCCGGCCAGCCTGGACGAGGCGATTACCCGTGACCTGTGCCGGGGCTTCTACCCGGGCGAAGCTGCGCCGGACGTGCTGTTGTGCGTGATCGACGCCACCAACCTGCGCCTGCACCTGCGCTTCGCGCTGGAGCTGCGGGAGCTGGGCAAGCCGATGGTGGTGGCGCTGAACATGGTCGACGCGGCCCAGCGCCGTGGCATCCAGGTGGACGTGGCCGCGCTGGAGCGCGAGCTGGGCGTACCGGTGGTGGAGACCGTGGCGGTGCGCAAGCAGGGTGCCAAGGCCCTGGTCGAGCGTCTCGATGCGATGGTGCCGCACCTGGATGCGCCGGTGCCGGGCCCGGAAGGTGGCATCGACTACCACGCCAAGGTGCGCGAGATCCTGTCGGTCGCCGTGCGGATGCCGGCACGAACCGCGAAGATCGACGACGCGCTGGACCGCTGGCTGCTGCACCCGGTGTTCGGGCTGATCAGCCTTGCAGTGGTGATGTTCCTGATCTTCCAGGCGGTGTACGCGTGGGCGACGCCGTTGATGGATGGCATCGAGGCTGGCTTCGCCTGGCTCGGTGCTCTCGTTGGCAGCGTGTTGCCGGAGGGTCCGCTGGCCAGCCTGCTGACCGACGGCATCATCGCCGGCGTCGGTGGCGTGGTGGTGTTCCTGCCGCAGATCCTGATCCTGTTCTTCTTCATCCTGGTGCTGGAGGAATCCGGCTACCTGCCACGCGCGGCGTTCCTGCTCGACCGCATGATGGCCGCCGCCGGCCTGTCCGGCCGCTCGTTCATCCCGCTGCTGTCCAGCTTCGCCTGCGCGGTGCCGGGCATCATGTCCACGCGCAGCATCCAGGACCCGCGTGACCGCCTGGCCACCATCCTGGTCGCACCGCTGATGACCTGCTCGGCGCGCCTGCCGGTGTACGCCCTGCTGATCGGTGCATTCATTCCGCAGAAGACGGTGTGGGGGGTATTCAACCAGCAGGGCCTGGTCCTGTTCGGCCTGTACACCGCCGGCATCCTCAGTGCGCTGGCTATGTCCTGGATCATGAAGAAGTGGCGCCGCGACAAGAGCGAGCATCCGCTGATGCTGGAGCTGCCGTCGTACCGCCTGCCACATGTGCGTGACCTGGCGGTGGGCCTGTATGAGCGCGGCATGATCTTCCTCAAGCGTGTCGGCGGCATCATCCTGGCGCTGACCATCCTGCTGTGGGTGTTGCTGTCGTTCCCGGCGGCCCCGGCCGATGCCACGATGCCGGCCATCGACTACAGCTACGCCGGCCGGATCGGCCATGCGATGGCGGTGTTCTTCGCACCGCTGGGCTTCAACTGGCAGATCTGCATCGCGCTGATTCCGGGCCTGGCCGCGCGTGAGGTGGCGGTGTCGTCGCTGGCCACCGTGTATGCGCTGTCGGCCGCCGATGATGATGCCGCCAGCCAGGCGCTGACCCCGTTGATCAGCGATGGCTGGTCGCTGGCCACGGCCCTGTCGCTGCTGGTCTGGTACATCTACGCCCCGATGTGCATCTCGACGCTGGCCACCATCAAGCGCGAGACCAACTCGTGGAAGCAGATGGGCTTTGCCGCGTTCTACCTGTTTGCCGCGGCTTACGTGGCCGCGCTGATCACCTACCAGGTGACCAAGGCGCTGGGAGGCGGCTGATGGATACCGGCCTGCTGATCCAGTACCTGATCATCGCGGTGGCCGTGCTGGTCAGTGCCTGGGTGGTGCTGAAGAAGCAGTTCCCGGGCACCGTGCGCACGCTGCGCGGGGCCTTGGCGCTGGCCCTGCTGAAGCCGGGTCGCGCGGCCTGGCTGCAGGCGCTGGGGCGGAAGATCGCGCCTCCGGCCAGCGGTGGTGGCGGTGCCTGTGGGGGGTGCGACAGCTGCGGGCCGACCAAGAAGTAGCGTCGAGCCATGCTCGACGGCGGCTGTCCGGAGGGTGCGAACGTTCGACCTGTGGGTGCGAACCCTGGTTCGCACGCTTTCCGGGGTTCAGACCTCTCTGCGGATGATCGCGCGGAAGTTCCCGTCCTGATTCAATCGCCGCACCGATTCGCGGTTTCCATGGGCTGCTGCGAAACCCGCCACGTCGGCCAGGGCATCGAGCAGCAGGGCCTTCAATGCGTCGCGGTTGCCGGCCTCCAGCAGATCTTCAAGGTCCTGCTGGATGAAGGTCCGGCGCAGGCCTGGCGTTTCTTCGATCCGCCAGTCGACATGGGGCGTGGGAATGCTGGAGCGGTACCGGAAAGCCGTTTCAAGATCGTCAGGCGCGAGGGGATACGCGAGCAGCTCTGGAAAGTAGAGTCCAGCATTCACATAGAAGCCCCGGCTTTCGCTGGCGCGCTGGTGATTCACGACAAGCAGGGCGGCATCCAGCAAGCGGTAGCGCGTGGTCGACGTCCCGGCATAACCGGTCTTCCTGGCGCATTTGCTGAAGACGGTCGAGGATTTCATGGGTTTTGCCCGGGCTGAGGGAAGGGCCACAGACTTGAAGGGGAGCGTTGCCGCGTCCAGTGGCAAACCCGTCACCGCAGGGGCATGCAGTATCGCAGCGATGGCGCTTGCCGGAGCGGGCGTGCTGCCGCTAGCCTGCAGGCATGAACCTGACTCCCCTGCGATTGCTCATTCACGGTGCCTCCGGGCGCATGGGCCAAGCCCTGCTGCGGCTGGCCGCCGAACATTCCGAAACCCTGCAGATCGTGGCCGCCGTGACCGGTCGCGCGCCGGCCCAGCGCGTAGTCGACGGTGTGCCGTTCTTCGCGGCCAGCGAACTGCCCGGTGCGCCGGTGTTCGACGCGGCCATTGACTTCAGCCTGCCGGAGGGCTTCGACCCGCTGCTGGCGCTGTGCGTGGATCGCGGGGCAGGGCTGGTGTCGGGTACCACCGGCATTTCCAGCACGCAGCGCCAGGCGTTGGATGCGGCAGCGGCGAAGATCCCGCTGGTATGGGCCTCGAACTTCAGCCTGGGCGTGGCGGTACTGGACGAACTGGTGGAGCGCGCGGCGCAGGCGCTGGCCGGCTGGGACTGCGACATCGTCGAATCGCACCACACCCAGAAGAAGGACGCGCCATCGGGCACTGCACTGACCCTGGGCGCGGCCGCGCAGCGGGGCGGGGCGGAGCCGCATTACGCCAGCTTGCGCGCCGGCGACATCGTCGGCGAGCACCTGGTGCAGTTCACCGGGCTGGGCGAGCGCATCGAGCTGGTACACCGGGCCACCAACCGCGACATCTTCGCCCGCGGCGCCCTGTTTGCCGCCCGCCAGCTGCGGGGCCGGGCCCCGGGTAGCTACCGGGTGCGGGACCTGCTGACGTAAGGCGGTAGTGCCGGCCGCTGGCCGGCAACCTTGGGTGACGGGACGCCATTGGATTGCCGGCCAGCGGCCGGCACTACCGGGTAGCGGGTGCCGCATACCCGGCCGGATTGAAATGAATGCGCAATCGCCTGTTCATGAAGCGCGATAACCGCTGGCGTGAGCGCCCCGGCAGCGCTACAATTCGCACTCGCCGAATCACGAAAGCCGGACCGGTCCCAGACCGTACGTCCGCGCTTTTTTGCAACCGGATTTCCGTGAAGCGCAGGCGTGACTTCGGCAGCCCCCTCGGTAGCCAAAGTGAGATTCCCGTGACCCAAGCCGCAATCCTCGTCCTCGAAGACGGCACCGTATTCGAGGGCGAATCCGTAGGCGCGCCCGGCCTGTCCGTCGGTGAAGTGGTGTTCAACACCGCCATGACCGGCTATCAGGAAGTGTTGACCGACCCGTCCTACGCCCGGCAGATGGTCACGCTGACCTATCCGCATATCGGCAACACCGGCATGACCGACCAGGACGATGAAGCGTCCAAGGTGTGGTCGGCCGGCCTGATCGTGCGAGACGTTCCGCGCCGTCCCAGCAACTGGCGCAGCCAGGTGTCGCTGCAGGACTGGCTCATCCAGCGTGGCGTGGTCGCCATCGCCGGCATCGACACCCGCAAGCTGACCCGCATCCTGCGCGAGAAGGGCGCGCAGAACGGTGCGCTGATGGCCGGCGACATCGACGTGGAAAAGGCACTGGAAGCCGCCCGCAAGTTCCCGGGGCTGAAGGGCATGGATCTGGCCAAGGTCGTCACTACCGAGAAGACCTACACCTGGACCGAGGGCCAGCTGGACCTGGATGCCAACGCCTTCGTCAGCGTGCCGGCCAAGTACAAGGTCGTGGCCTACGACTTCGGCGTGAAGACCAACATCCTGCGCATGCTGGCCGAGCGCGGCTGCGAAGTGACCGTGGTGCCGGCGCAGACCCCGGCCGCCGAGGTGCTGGCACTGAAGCCGGACGGCGTGTTCCTGTCCAACGGCCCGGGTGACCCGGAGCCGTGCGACTACGCCATCGAAGCGATCAAGACCTTCATCGACGTGAAGATCCCGACCTTCGGCATCTGCCTGGGCCACCAGCTGCTGGGCCTGGCCTCGGGCGCGCAGACCATGAAGATGGGCCACGGCCACCACGGTGCCAACCACCCGGTGCAGGACCTGGACAGCGGCCGGGTGATGATCACCTCGCAGAACCACGGTTTCGCGATCGATGAAGCAACCCTGCCGCCGACCCTGCGCGTGACCCACCGTTCGCTGTTCGACGGCACCAACCAGGGCGTCGCCCGCACCGACGTGCCGGCGTTCTCGTTCCAGGGCCACCCGGAAGCATCGCCGGGCCCGCACGACGTCGGTCCGCTGTTCGACCGTTTCGTGGCGCTGATGGAGCAGGCCAAGGCGTGATCAGTACGCCGCCGGCCCCCCGGTGGCGTCGCGATGGACCGTAAACCCCGTATCGCTGCTGCCACTGGCGCGGCGCTGCGGATCAAGATTCCTGATCGACAGCGTGCGATCACTCCCCCTTGTCACGCTGTACTGACTTAGAGAAGAAAATGCCCAAGCGCACTGACCTCAAGACCATCCTCATCATCGGTGCTGGCCCGATCGTCATCGGCCAGGCCTGCGAGTTCGACTACTCCGGTGCCCAGGCCTGCAAGGCCCTGCGTGACGAGGGTTACCGCGTGGTGCTGGTCAACAGCAACCCGGCCACGATCATGACCGACCCGGAGATGGCCGACGCCGTCTACATCGAGCCGATCAACTGGCAGACGGTCGAGAAGATCATCGCCAAGGAAAAGCCCGATGCGCTGCTGCCGACCATGGGTGGCCAGACCGCGCTGAACTGCGCGCTGGACCTGGCCGACAACGGCGTGCTGGAGAAGTACAACGTCGAGCTGATCGGCGCCAAGCGCGAAGCGATCCGCATGGCCGAAGACCGCGAGCTGTTCCGCGTGGCCATGGGTGAGATCGGCCTGGAGTGCCCGACCGCCGCCGTCGCCCACACCCTGGACGAAGCGCTGGAAATCCAGACCCGCGTCGGCTATCCGACCATCATCCGCCCCAGCTTCACCCTGGGCGGCAGCGGTGGCGGCATCGCCTACAACCGCGAAGAGCTGGTCGAGATCGTCAGCCGCGGCCTGGAGCTGTCGCCGACCACCGAAGTGCTGGTGGAAGAGTCGGTGCTGGGCTGGAAGGAATTCGAGATGGAAGTGGTCCGCGATACCGCGGATAACTGCATCATCGTCTGCTCGATCGAAAACCTGGACCCGATGGGCGTGCATACTGGTGACTCGATCACCGTGGCGCCGGCGCAGACCCTGACCGACAAGGAGTACCAGCGCCTGCGCGATGCCTCCATCGCCGTGCTGCGCAAGATCGGCGTCGATACCGGTGGCTCGAACGTGCAGTTCGGCATCAACCCGAAGACCGGCCGCGTGGTCGTCATCGAGATGAACCCGCGCGTGTCGCGTTCCTCGGCGCTGGCTTCCAAGGCCACCGGCTTCCCGATCGCCAAGGTCGCCGCCAAGCTGGCCGTGGGCTACACCCTGGACGAACTGAAGAACGAGATCACCGGCGGCCTGACCCCGGCCTCGTTCGAGCCGTCCATCGACTACGTCGTCACCAAGATCCCGCGCTTCGCCTTCGAGAAGTTCCCGGCCGCCGATGCCCGCCTGACCACCCAGATGAAGTCGGTGGGCGAGGTGATGGCGATGGGCCGCACCTTCCAGGAGTCGGTGCAGAAGGCCCTGCGTGGCCTGGAAACCGGCAAGGTCGGCTTCGACCCGACCGGTCTGGACCTGGCCAACGAAGACGACCTGCAGACCCTGCGTCGCGAGCTGAAGGCCCCGGGCCCGGAGCGCCTGTTCTATGTGGCCGATGCGTTCCGCGCCGGCATGAGCGTGGAAGAGATCTACGCACTGTCATTCATCGATCACTGGTTCCTGGACCAGATCGAGGAAATCATCGCGGCGGAAGGCGAAGTCGCCGCCGGTGGCATCGACGCACTGGACGCTGCGCGCCTGCGCAAGCTGAAGCGCGCTGGCTTCTCCGACGCGCGCCTGGCGCAGCTGACCGGCACCAACGAGGCCGCCATCCGCGCGCTGCGTCGTGCGCACAAGGTGCGCCCGGTCTACAAGCGCGTGGACTCCTGTGCCGGTGAATTCTCCACCGGTACCGCCTACCTGTACTCGACCTACGAGGACGAGTGCGAGGCCGCGCCGAGCAACCGCGACAAGATCATGATCCTGGGCGGTGGCCCGAACCGCATCGGCCAGGGCATCGAGTTCGACTACTGCTGCGTGCACGCGGCACTGGCGCTGCGCGAGGATGGCTATGAAACCATCATGGTCAACTGCAACCCGGAAACCGTGTCGACCGACTACGACACCTCCGACCGCCTGTACTTCGAGCCGCTGACCCTGGAAGACGTGCTGGAAATCGTCGAACTGGAACAGCCGAAGGGCGTGATCGTGCAGTACGGCGGCCAGACCCCGCTGAAGCTGGCGCGCGCGCTGGAAGCCAACGGCGTGCCGGTGATTGGCACCAGCCCGGACTCGATCGACCTGGCCGAAGACCGCGAGCGCTTCCAGCAGCTGGTGGACAAGCTGGGCCTGAAGCAGCCGCCGAACCGCATCGCCCGCAATGATCAGGAAGCCCTGCTGCTGGCCCGCGAGATCGGCTACCCGCTGGTGGTGCGCCCGAGCTACGTGCTGGGCGGCCGTGCCATGGAAATCGTCTACGGCGAAGCCGACCTGGCCCGTTACGTGCGCGACGCTGTGAAGGTGTCCAACGATTCGCCGGTGCTGCTGGACCGCTTCCTCGACAATGCTGTCGAGTGCGACGTCGACATCATTGCCGACAAGGATGGCAACGTCCTGATCGGTGGCGTGATGGAGCACATCGAAGAAGCTGGCGTGCACTCGGGCGATTCCTCGTGCTCGCTGCCGCCGTATTCGCTGTCGGCTGAAACCCAGGCCGAACTGCGCCGCCAGGTGGTGGAGCTGGCCAAGGCCCTGAACGTGGTCGGCCTGATGAACACCCAGTTCGCGATCCAGACCAGCGACGAGGGTGCCGACACCGTCTACCTGCTGGAAGTGAACCCGCGTGCCTCGCGCACCGTGCCGTTCGTGTCCAAGGCCACCGGCATGGCGCTGGCGAAGATCGCCGCCCGTTGCATGGCTGGCAAGAGCCTGGCCGAGCAGGGCGCGACCAAGGAAATCGTGCCGGACTACTACTCGGTGAAGGAAGCGATCTTCCCGTTCGCCAAGTTCCAGGGCGTCGATCCGATCCTCGGGCCGGAGATGCGCTCCACCGGCGAGGTGATGGGCGTCGGCCGCACCTTCAACGCCGCCTTTGCGCGTGCGCAGGAAGCCGGTGGCATCAAGGCACCGCCGGTCGGCAAGGCCTTCGTCTCGGTCCGCGACCCGGACAAGAAGCGCGTGCTGCCGGTGGCCAAGGCGCTGCTGGCGCGTGGCTACAGCCTGGTCGCCACCCGTGGCACCGCCGCGTGGCTGCAGCAGCACGGCATGGACTGCGAGATCATCAACAAGGTGGTCGAAGGCCGTCCGCACATCGTCGACTCGATCAAGAACGGCGAGATCGTCTACATTGTCAACACGACCGAAGGTCGTTCGGCGATCAACGACTCGTTCTCGATCCGCCGCGAGGCGCTGCAGCATCGCGTCACCTACTCAACCACCATTGCCGGCGCCAAGGCGCTGGTGGATTCACTGGAATTCCGCGGCACCGGCCCCGTCTGGTCGCTGCAGGAGCTGCACAAGGAGTTGAATGCATGAGAGCCCCCATCACCATGAAGGGCGCGCAGAAGCTGCGCGACGAACTGGATCACCTGAAGTCGGTCAAGCGCCCGAAGGTCATCGCCGCCATTGCCGAAGCGCGTGAGCACGGTGACCTGAAGGAGAATGCCGAGTACCACGCCGCGCGCGAGGAACAGGGCTTCATCGAAGGCCGCATCAAGCAGCTGGAGGGCGAGCTGTCGCACGCCGAGATCATCGACGTGAGCAAGCTCAATGCCGGCTCCAAGGTGGTGTTCGGCGCCAGCGTGACGCTGGCCGACGTGGAAACCGACGAAGAGAAGAAGTACCAGATCGTCGGTGACCTGGAAGCGGACATCAAGCTGGGCCTGATCGCGATTTCCTCGCCGGTGGCGCGGGCGATGATCGGCAAGCTGGAAGGCGATTCGATCGTGATCGACGCCCCGGCCGGCCAGCGCGAGTACGAGATCGTCAGCGTCAGCTACGTGGACTGACCGCGTGGCGACGGCGACCCTGCTGTTGCCTGCACGCAGCCGCTTTGCCGCGGCTGCGCTGCCGGACGATGTGGCACGCGCGCTCGGCCGTGCCACGACGGTGCAGGTCGTGCCGGGCGAGCGCGCGCAGCTGACACGCCATTTCTCGGTTGCCGCGCCGCACTGGCCGGTGGCCGCGTTGACCCGCCAGCGCGACGTCGGCGATGCCGCCGGCGCCAGCTGGCTGCGTGCCGATCCGGCCTGCATGGTGCCGGACATGCACGGCGCGCGGATGATGGCCTACGGCGAAACACTGCGGCCGACGCTGGCCGACAGCCTCGCGTTGCTGCCGGTGCTGCAGCCATTGTTCGCCGATGCCGGCTTCGTGCTCGACGCACCCGATCCCTCGCGCTGGTACCTGCGGCTGCCGATCGACAGCGAGCTGCCGGACTTCGACAGCCCCGACGAGGTCCTCGGCGATGACCTGTTCTCGCATCTGCCCGAAGGCGAGGGCGGTCGTCGCTGGCGGGCGCTGATGACCGAGGCGCAGGTGCTGCTGCACAACCATTCCTGGAACCAGCAGCGTGCCGCACAGGGACAACAGCCGATCAATTCGCTGTGGTTCTGGGGCGGTGGCGTGATGCCGGTGTCGGTCAGCACGCCGCACGCGCAGGTGCGCAGCCGGGACGCGCTGCTGCAGGGCCTGGCCCTGGCGGCTGGTGTGGCCGTGGATGGCGAGCAGGCGGTGGATGCGCTGGTCGACCTGCGCCAGCTGCGCTCTTTGCAGCAGCTCGGCAATGATGCGATCCGGCCGCTGCTGGCCGCGCTCAAGCGTGGCGAACTGCAGCGGCTGGTACTGGACTTCGAGGACGGCCTGCAGTTCCAGCTGGACCGTGGCCAGCGCTGGCAGTTCTGGAAGAAGCCGCGCCAGCTGCACGACTGACCGGGGTCGGATCCGTTTTCGGAAAACGGCTCTGACCCCCCAGGGTTTGTCGGGCTTGCCGGCCAGCTGCCGGCACTACCGCAGGTAGCGGCGCCTCAACGGACCTCGCTGACCACCGTGGGCAGCGTCCAGTGCCCGCCCGCGACGCCCCGGCACTGCCCGGTAGTGAACTCGCTGCTCTTCACGAATCGCGCGCCATCCCAAGCCCAGTCGTGGCCGGAGAAGCAGTCACCGATGCCGCGCCCACGGAAGCGCCCGCGCAGCGTCGCGTCATCGCGATCAAAGTCCTCCGCGCTGGAGGTCACGAACTTCGCCTGGTACGGCGCTTTGTCCTGCACTACCCAGTAGCCGCTGCTGAAGTTGTAGGCACCCACGAAGCAGCTGGTGCTTGCCAGCACATGTTGGGTGTCCAGTCGCTGGATCTCGATTTCATCTGTCCCGCCCTCGCTCAGGCGGCCGCACTCATCCGGCTTGGGCAGGCTGGCGATCAGTGCCTTGCGCAGGCCCGGTGCTTTCGCCAGTGCCGCGTCCGAGGCGCGCGGTGCCACCAGCGTGCCGCGCACGATCACTGGCACCGGCAACGCCGCAGGCACGCTTGCTTCGGGCTTGTCGCCACGCCGCACCAGCGCACCGGGGGTGCCCAGCCGGCCCTGTGCCTCGTCCATCTTCAGCAGTACGGCCGCTGCACCGCGGTCGGAGATCGGCCAGGCCTTGCCCTTGCCGTCGATGATCTCGATGCGTGCCTGGCGCGGCAGTGCGGCGACCAGTGCATCGGTCTGTGCCTGCTGCAACAAGACTTTGTCCCCGTCGCCGGTGTCGCGCACCGGGCCCAGGTCCTTGCCGTTCAGGCGCAGGCGCAGTGCCCCGGTCGGCGTCGGGCTTTCGCCATCCTCGCCATTGCGCAGCCGCGCGATCACCTTCGCACCCGGGCCGCCGGCGCGCTCAAGCATCAGGCTGAGCAGGTTGCCGGGTTCTTCCGGACTGTAGCCGGCGGCGCGGCAGGTGCGGGTGTTGTCACAGGCCAGCGACCAGTCGTTGTGTTCGAATTCGACCCCGGGCCTGGGCTCAGGCGTCGCGGAGTGGGCGGCCGGGGCCACGGTGAGTGCCATCAGCGCGGTCAGCAGGGTGCGGGTCATGGATGGAAGTCCGTTCCAGGGCAGGCAAGCATGGAAGATGCGGTCGTGAAATCCAAATGCTGCTGGCCGAAGAGCCAGGTTGCCTCGTCAGCAGCGGCAGCCGACCGGGGGAGCGGTGCACGTTATGATGTGCGGGTCTTTCGTAACCGGCGATGCCGATGTCCCTTGCCGCCGATGCTGCGCAGCCGCCCTCTGATACACCGCTGATCCGCCGCCGCGATGCGGTCGTGCCCGGCAGCTGGCCAGAGGGCACGCTGCCATTGCTGGCCCGACTCTATGCCAGCCGTGGTGCGGGAACGCCAGAGCTGGCGCTGCCGAAACTGGGCAGCCTACACGCGCCCGAGCTGCTGACCGGTATCGATGATGCAGTGGGCCTGCTGATCGAAGCCATCGCCAACGACAAGCGCATCCTGGTGGTCGGCGATTTCGATTGCGATGGCGCCACCGCCTGTGCGGTCGGCGTGCGTGGCCTGCGCATGCTCGGCGCGCAACACGTCTTCCACGCGGTGCCGAACCGCATGGTGCATGGCTATGGCCTGTCACCGTCGCTGGTGGAAGAGTTGGCCGCGCTGCAGCCGGACCTGCTGGTCACGGTCGACCACGGTATTGCCTGCCATGCCGGTGTCACCGCGGCCAAGGCGCGCGGCTGGCAGGTGCTGGTCACCGACCACCATCTGCCGGGGCCGCAGCTGCCGCCGGCCGACGTGATCGTCGATCCCAACCTGGATGGCGATGCCTTCCCCAGCAAATCGCTGGCCGGTGTTGGTGTGATCTTCTATGTGCTGATGGCGCTGCGCCGGCATATGCGCGAGGCCGGCGTCTTCGCAGATGGCAAGGGGCCGGACCTGACCACGCTGCTGGATCTGGTGGCGGTGGGCACCGTTGCGGACCTGGTAGCGCTGGACCCGAACAACCGTGCGCTGGTCAGCGCAGGCCTGCGCCGTCTGCGCGCAGGGCAGGGCTGTGTGGGCCTGCGTGCACTGATCGAAGCCAGTGGCCGGGATGCCGCGCGACTGACCGCCACCGACATCGGCTTCGCCCTCGGCCCGCGCCTGAACGCGGCGGGCCGGCTGGAAGACATGGCGCTGGGCATCGCGCTGCTGCTCACCGAAGATCCGCGCCAGGCGCGCGAGATCGCGCAGACGCTGGAGCAGATCAACGCGGAACGCCGCGCGGTGCAGCAGTCGATGACCGACGATGCCGAGCAGGCCCTGACCCGCGTGGTGCTGGACATGGCTGGGCAACGGCCGGTGGCCGCCTGCCTGTTTGATGCCGACTGGCATCCCGGAGTGGTCGGCCTGGTCGCTTCGAAGATGAAGGATCGCCTGCATCGTCCGGTGATCGCCTTCGCTCCGGCCGAACCGGGCGCCGACACGCTGCGTGGCTCTGCGCGCTCGATTCCCGGGCTGCACATCCGTGACGCGCTGGCGCTGGTCGATGCGCGCCATCCGGGCCTGATCGACCGCTTCGGCGGTCACGCCATGGCGGCCGGCCTCAGCCTGCGGCTTGACCACGTTGATGACTTCAAGGCCGCCTTCGTCGCCGTGGTGCTGGAAATGCTCGACCCGGCGGCACTGCAGCAGCAGGTGCTCAGCGACGGCGAACTGGCCGCGGACGAGCTCGATCATCGCCACGCCGATGCGCTGCGGTTGGCCGGCCCATGGGGCCAGGGCTTCCCCGAACCCCTGTTCGACGGCCACTTCGAAGTGGCCAACTGGCGCGTGCTGAAGGAGCGCCACCTGAAGCTGGAACTGCGCCTGCCGGGCGTGCCTGGCACGATCAACGCGATCCACTTCGGCGGCTGGCACGGCAATGCGCCCGGCCGACACGTGCACCTCGCCTACCGGCTGGCCTGCGACGACTATCGCGGCGGCAGCGCCATCCAGCTGATCGTGGAGCACTGCCTGCCCGCCTGAGAAAAAGGGGACGGAGGGGATTAAGTCGCAACTGGCAAACAGGGCATAAGCGACTTAATTCCCTCCGTCCCCTTTTTGGGTCTCCCAACCCCGTTACGGCTGCTGGTGCGTTCAAGGGTCCACGATCCCACTGGAGTCCGGTCATGGTCTTCGCCCGTTGCTGCATTGTGTTGTTGCTGGCCCTTGCGGCCTGGCCCGCTGGCGCGCAGTCGCCGCCGATCTCCCGGCCGCAGGCCGCCACGCCGCTGCTGATCGCACCGGCGGCTGAGCAGGCGGTCCAACTGCGACACGCCCGCATCGAGGGCGGGGTCCAGGCGGGCATCGCCCAGACCCGGATCATCCTGGAATTCCACAACCCGAACCGGCGCGTGCTGGAGGGTGAGCTGCAGTTCCCCCTGGCCGATGGCCAGCAGATCAGCGGCTTCGCGCTGGATATCAACGGCGAGATGCGTGACGCGGTGCCGGTGCCGAAGGACCGCGGCCGCCAGGTGTTCGAGGAGATTGCCCGCCGCGGCGTTGACCCGGGCCTGCTGGAACAGACCGCCGGCAATCAGTTCCGGCTGCGCATCTACCCGCTGCCGGCCGGTGGTAGCCGGCGCGTGCAGCTGGTGATCCGCGAGCCATTGGCCTTCGCCGGCCAAGGCTGGCAGTGGACGCTGCCGCTGCAGTTTGCCGCCGGTGCAGCCTCGGTTGAACTGAAACTGCAGGCACCTGGCACGACCACCGCAGGTACGGCGCCATTCCGCATCAGCGCGGGCCAGCTGCAGTGGCAGGGCAAGGGGGCGCAGCTGCCGAAGCAGCTGCAGTGGGATCTGCCGGCGACCCGCCAGGCACAGGTGCAGGTGGCGCCCTGGCAGGATGGCCACTATCTGCTGGCGCAGCTGCCGGTGGCGGCCAGCAGCACGCCGCGCAAACTGCCGAGCGAAATCGGCCTGCTGTGGGATGGCTCCGGTTCGGCGGGCCAGCGCGATCACATACGTGAGTTCGCCCTGCTGGATCGCTATTTCGCTGCGCTGCGCGACGGCACCGTGGCCTTGACCGTGCTGCGCGATCGCGCCGAGCCGGTGCGTCGCTTCCGCATCCGCGCCGGCAACTGGAGTGAACTGCGCGCAGCCCTGCAGGCCGTGCGCCCGGACGGTGCCAGCGCGCTGGCACAGTGGCAGCCGCAGCCGGGCGTGAAGGAATACCTGCTGGTCAGCGATGGCCTGCTGACCTATGGCCCGGAACAGCTACCGGCGATGGCACCCGATCAGCGCCTGTTTGCGGTCAGCAGTGCCGGTGCGCGCACCGATGCCGTGCGACTGCGTGGTTGGAGTGAGGCGCATGGTGGTCGCTTCATCGCGCTGGGCAAGGATGTCGATGCGGCGGCGCACGCGTTGCTGGCATCGCCGCTGGATGTGCAGGTCGATGCGGGACGCGGCGTGCAGGATGTAGTGATCGATCGCCGCAGTGAAACCGACGGCTGGCTGTGGCTGCACGCACGACTGGCAGCCGACGGTGTGCCGATGCGGGTGCGCGTGGGCGACGGCGAGTGGGAAGCGCTGCCAGCGACGCAGAAGAGCAAGGACGGTGAACTGCTGGCCGGTTTGTGGGCGCAGGCGCGCATGCAGCAACTGGCCGTCGACCGCCGTGGCAACCGCGAGGCGATGCAGCGGCTGTCGCAGCAGTTTGGCCTAATCGGCCCGGACACCTCGCTGATCGTGCTGGAGACGCTGGAGGACTACCTGCGCTATGCGATCCGCCCTTCGGGCACGCTGCGCGCGGACTACGATGCGCGGTTCGCACGGCAGGTGACAGACCGCGCCGCTGCTGATCGCGAGCGTCTGGACCAGGTGGCTGCGCGCTGGAAGGAGCGCCAGCAGTGGTGGAGCCGCAGCTGGCCGAAGGGTGCGCCGCCGCGGGCCAAGGAAGCAGCGCTGGACGTTGCTTCGGCCGACTATCCTGCCGAGTCAGCGCCGATGGCGATGCTCGTCGCACCGGCGCCCGCGGCACCGCCCGCCCCTGCACCGATGGCCGCGGCGGCAGAACAGCGCATGCAGGCCAGCAGCGCACGCGCGCGTCGTCCGGCGCCCGCGTCGGAGAATGCACTGGATGCGATTGTGGTCACCGGCGGCACGGTCGATGCCGCTGCGGCCGCCAACGATGGCCAGCTCGGCATCCAGCTGGCGGCCTGGCAGCCGGACTCGGCCATCGCCCGGCGCCTGCGCCAGGGCCCGCCGTCGCAGCTCTATGACCGCTATCTGGCCGAGCGCGATGCCCACGCCGACAGCAGCGCGTTCTTCCTCGATGTGGCCGACCTGCTGCTGGAGCAGGGCCAGCGTGAGCTGGCACTGCGGGTGCTGTCGTACCTGGCCGAAATGGATCTGGACAACCGCCACCTGCTGCGCGTGCTCGGTTACCGACTGATGCAGGCCGATGCTCCCGCACTGGCGGTGCCGGTGTTCGAGCAGGTGCTGGCGATGGGTCAGGAAGAACCGCAGAGCTTCCGCGACCTGGGCCTGGCGCTGGCAGCGGCCGGCAAGCCACAGCAGGCACTGGCGCCGCTGTACCAGGTGGTGGTGCGGCCGTGGGACAGCCGCTTCGATGGCATCGCCCTGATCGCGCTGGATGAGCTGGCCAACCTGGTGGCCGGCAGCACGCCCCGGCTGGATACCACCGGCATCGACCCGCGCCTGTTGCAGGCGATGCCGCTGGACCTGCGCGTGGTGCTGTCGTGGGACGCCGACAACAGCGACATGGACCTGTGGGTGACCGACCCGAACGGCGAGCGCGCCTACTACGGCAACCGGATGACCTACCAGGGCGGGCAGATGTCGCAGGACTTCACCGGCGGCTATGGCCCCGAGCAGTTCTCGCTGCGCAACGCCAAGCCGGGCAAGTACAAGGTGGAGGCGAACTACTTTGGCAGCCGCCAACAGCTGGTGACCGGTGCGACAACCCTGATGCTGCGGCTGACCACCCACTGGGGCACGCCGAAGCAGAAGGATCAGATGGTGACGATGCGGCTGAAGGACCGTGCTGAGACCGTGCTGGTGGGTGAGTTCGAGGTGAAGTAGTCAACTGCCCCAAGTGGCCGTCCGAGGGTGGGCCAAGGAAGACCCTCGTCGACGCCGCTCTGGGCAAGGAGGTCCTGTGTGGGGTCGGCCGCGGCCCGGCCGGCTCCCCGCGCCAAGGCGGGCATCGCCTGCCTGAATGCAGCGCCGACGTATCACGCTCGAGCCTCCCCAGCGCAGGCCCAGGCCCTCATTCCGGGCGCCCACGGCCTGCGGTATCATTACCAGTCATCTTTTGAATGCATAATCGCCGACATGATCGAACTGAATCCTGTCCGCCAGCGCATCACCGATCTGACCGATCGCGTGCTGTCGCTTCGGGGGTATCTTTGACTACGACGCCAAGAAAGAGCGTCTTGAAGAAGTAACGCGGGAGCTGGAAAGCCCCGATGTTTGGAACAACGCCGAGTACGCCCAGAACCTGGGCCGCGAGCGTTCCAGCCTGGAAAAGACCGTGGGCGGCATCGCCTCGGTGCTCGATGGCCTGAACGACGCCACTGAACTGCTGGAGCTGGCCGAGTCTGAGCAGGACGAGGAGACCGCACTGGCGGTGGTCGCCGACCTCGACAAGCACCAGGCGCACGTGGAGAAGCTGGAGTTCCAGCGCATGTTCTCCGGCGAGATGGACAATGCGGCCGCGTTCGTCGACATCCAGGCCGGTGCCGGTGGCACCGAAGCCCAGGACTGGGCCGAGATCCTGCTGCGCATGTACCTGCGCTGGTGCGAGTCGCGCGGCTGGAAGACCGAGCTGATGGAAGTCTCCGGTGGCGACGTCGCCGGCATCAAGTCGGCCACGCTGCGCGTGGAAGGCGACTATGCCTACGGCTGGCTGAAGACCGAGACCGGCGTCCACCGCCTGGTGCGCAAGTCGCCGTTCGACTCGGACAACCGCCGCCACACCAGCTTCACCTCGGTGTTCGTGTCGCCGGAAATCGATGACAACATCGACATCACCATCAACCCGGCCGACCTGCGTACCGACGTGTACCGTTCGTCCGGTGCCGGTGGTCAGCACGTCAACAAGACCGAGTCGGCGGTGCGTATCACCCACATCCCGACCAACATCGTTGTGGCCTGCCAGACCGGCCGCAGCCAGCACCAGAACCGCGACAACGCGATGAAGATGCTGGCCGCCAAGCTGTATGAACTGGAGATCCAGAAGCGCAACGCCGAGAAGGACGCGGTGGAAGCCACCAAGTCCGACATCGGCTGGGGCAGCCAGATCCGCAACTACGTGCTGGACCAGAGCCGTATCAAGGACCTGCGTACCGGCATCGAGCGTTCGGATACGCAGAAGGTGCTGGACGGCGACCTGGACGAGTTCGTCGAGGCCAGCCTGAAGGCCGGTTTGGCCGTGGGCTCCAAGCGCGCCGATGCCTGATCGACGCGCCTGCGCGGATTTCCTCACCCTCGTGCGCAACGCCGAGGGTGGCTGATCACGCTTCCGGTAGAGCCGAGCCCATGCTCGGCTGCTGTTGGCGCAGTAGCAGACGCGTCGAGCATGGCTCAACGCTACAAAGGGTAGGACGGGCCGATGATGCGCAGCGAAAGTGAACGCAAGGAACTCGGCGGCTTCCTCAAGGCCTGCCGCGCCCGTGTCGACCCCGCCACGCTCGGCCTCCCGGCCGGGCGCCGTCGCACCCCGGGCCTGAAGCGCGAGGAAGTGGCGCTGGCGATCGGGGTCAGCGTCAGCTGGTACACCTGGATCGAGCAGGGCCGTGAAGTGCGCGCCTCGCCCGAAGTGCTTGAGCGCCTGGCGCAGGTGCTGCGCATGAGCGACGACGAGCGCGCCTACGCGTTCGCGCTGTCCGGCTACGGCGTGCCGCTGGAATCACCGGACGAGAGCGTGACCGATGGCCTGCGCCAGCTGGTGGAGGCGATGCAGCCGATCCCGGCCTACGTACGCAATACCCGCTTCGACATCCTGGCCTGGAACCCGGCCATCGCCGATCTTTTCGTGGACTACAGCCAGCTGGCGCCGTATGAGCGCAACACGCTGCGGCTGATGTTCCTGTACCCGCCGTATCGCACGCTGATCCTCAACTGGGAAGAAATGACCCGCGGGCTGCTGGCGGGCTTCCGCGCGGCGATGGCGCAGGCCCCGGACAAGGCCCCGTTCCTGGCGCTGGTGGAAGACATCGCCGCGCACAGCGAAGAGTTTCGCCAATGGTGGCCGGAGCACGACGTGCGTCGGTTCGATGAAGGTGCGAAGAAGCTCAACCATCCCACGCGGGGGTTGCTGGACCTGCAGTACGTGGCGCTGGTGCCGGAGAGCCGGCACGACCTTTCCCTGGTGACCTACCTGCCGCGAGGGTAGGGGTTTACGGCAGGGCTTGCAGCCCTGCACCTGCTCAACGCAACGGCCAGAGCCAGAGCTGGATTCCGTGGTTTGGCGGGGCGGTGTCGGGGTGCGGGGACGCCACAAGTACGTCCGTGTAGGCTTGGCAGCCGCATCCATGCGGCTGACACCCCGCACTCCGACACCGCCCCGCCTTCGACAGGTTCACGCGGCTGTTGGCAACTGCGGCTTTGTTCCGCGCGGCTGTTGGTAGGTGTCGACCTTGGTCGACACGATTTTTCTCTCAGATATCGAATGAGTCATCCACGCATGGCGTGGATCTACTGTGTCGACCAAGGTCGACACCCACCAACAGCAACGCAGAGCGCCGTCCCGACAGATCGCAGAACTCTGTCGAAGGTGGGGTGGGTCCGGTTGCGGGGGCGTGAGCCGCATGGGCCCGAGGCATGCCTCGGGCGGGTTGGGCAGGATGCCCAACCCCGGTCTTGCCGTGTGCGCAGGACAGCGCACACGAGCAAGCGGCGACCGAGCTTACATGGGTAAGGGCGCTTTGCTTGCGAAGCACTGCTTCGCAAGCGCCCGAACGCACAGCCGCCAGCGGCTGGGCCGGGCCCCGGAGGGGTACTTGCAGCGTCCCCCTCAACCGGACCCACCCCGCCAACCCACGGAATGCCAGCTTCTGCCGTTGCCGTTGCCGTTGCCTCGGCTTGGCTTGAAGCCTCTGCGGGTGCAGGGCGCAGCCCTGCCGATAACCCCATTCACACAGGTAAGTGCAGGTCACAGGATAAGCAGACGCCTTGTTGCCTCCGCCAATCGGGTCCACATTCCTGTGCAGAAGACGGGCCGCTGCCCGTTGCCGAGACAACAGGAGCCCTGCATGTCCGCTGCCCCCACCACCGCCATTTCCCGCGATCCGGCCACCGGCCAGCAGATCGCCAGCCATCCCTTCGCCACCGATGCCGAGCTGGAAACAATCCTCGATCGCGGCCAGGTCGGCTTTGCGGCCTGGAGCGTCAAGAGCCTCGAACAGCGCGCAGACGTACTGCGTGCGATGGCCGCCGTACTGCGGCGTGACCGTGAGAAGCTGGCCGCACTGGCCACTGCCGAGATGGGCAAGGTACAGGCCGAATCGCTGGCCGAGATCGAGAAGTGTGCCGTGCTGTGCGACTGGTATGCCGACCACGGCGCGCAGTTCCTGCGCGACGAACCGACCCAGGTGCCCGACGACAAGGCCTACGTGTCCTACCTGCCGCTGGGCGTGGTGCTGGGCATCATGCCGTGGAACTTCCCGTACTGGCAGGTGATGCGTGCGGCGGTGCCGATCCTGATGGGCGGCAACGGCTTCCTGCTGAAGCCGGCCGAGAACATCGTCGGTACCGCGCAGCTGCTCGACGCGGCCTGGCGCGATGCCGGGCTGCCGGAAGGCACCTTCATCGCCGCCAACATCAGCCGCGAGGGCACCAGCCGCGCGATCGCCGATGATCGCATCGCCGCAGTGACCCTGACCGGCAGCGTGGCCGCAGGCCGCAGCATCGCCGCCCAGGCCGGGCAGGCGCTGAAGAAGGTGGTGCTGGAGCTGGGGGGCTCGGATCCGTTCATCGTGCTGGCCGACGCCGATCTGGACGCCGCCGTTGATGCGGCGGTAGCCTCGCGCTTCCAGAACACCGGGCAGGTCTGCATCGCCGGAAAGCGCATCATCGTCGAAGACGCGGTCTACGATCGTTTCGTGGCGCAGTTCTGCCAGAAGGTGCAGGCACTGACCATCGGCGATGGCCGCGACCCGGCCAACCGCATCGGGCCGATGGCACGCCAGGACCTGCTGGAACAGTTGGACGTGCAGGTGCGCGCCTCGGTGGACGCAGGCGCGGAGCTGCTCGTCGGTGGCCATCAGCTCGATCGCCCGGGCGCGTTCTATGCGCCCACCGTGTTGGCGGACGTGGAACCGGGCATGCAGGCCTTTGATACCGAGACCTTCGGGCCGGTGGCCTCGATCAGCCGCGCCCGCGATGCCGACCATGCAGTGGAACTGGCCAACCAGAGCGAGTTCGGCCTGAGCGGCAACCTGTGGACCGGCGACCGCGCGCGGGCCATGCAGCTGGCGCGCCGGCTGCAGACCGGCGGCGTGTTCGTCAACGGCTTCTCCGCTTCAGACCCGCGCGTGCCGATCGGCGGCGTGAAAAAGAGTGGCTTCGGTCGTGAGCTCTCGCACTTCGGCATCCGCGAATTCGTCAACGCGCAGACGGTGTGGTTCGACAAGCGTTGACGCGCAGCTTCCCTCCTTCCTGCAACGATCCACCATCAGTCCAGCGAAAAGGACGGCATTCCAATGTCCAAGGGTTCAGATCTGCTTGTCGCCGCACTTGAGAACGAAGGCGTCGAGCGCATTTTCGGTATTCCCGGCGAGGAAAACCTCGACGTGGTCGAGTCGCTTCGTCATTCCAGCATCGAGCTGGTCATCACCCGTCACGAGCAGGCAGCGGTGTTCATGGCCGCCACCTATGGCCGCCTGACCGGCAAGCCCGGCGTGTGCCTGGCCACGCTCGGTCCGGGCGCGCTCAACTTCACCACCGGCGCCGCCTATGCGCTGCTCGGTGCGTGGCCGGTGATCATGATCACTGGCCAGAAGGGCATCGTCGCCAGCAAGCAGGCGCGCTTCCAGATCGTCGACATCGTCGGCACGATGAAGCCGCTGACCAAGCAGGCACGGCAGATCGTCTCGGCGCGCACGATCCCGACCATCGTCCGCGAGGCGTTCCGTGTCGCTCAGGAGGAGCGCCCGGGCCCGGTGCTGCTGGAGCTGCCCGAAGACATCGCGGCCGATGAGGTCGAGGGCGTGGCGCTGATTCCGCCGCATGCGGTGGACCGTCCCATTGCCAGCCCGGAGGCGCTGGATCGGGCGGCTGAGATCATCCGCAATGCCAAGCGGCCGTTGTTGATGATCGCATCGGCGGCGTCGCGACCGCAGTCCAGTGAAGCGCTGTCGGCCTTTGTGTTGCGCGCCGGCATCCCGTTCTTCACCACGCAGATGGGCAAGGGCGCGGTGGCCGGAGGTTCGGGCCTGTACATGGGCACCGCCGCGCTGACCGAGCGTGACTACGTGCACATGGCGATCGACCAGGCTGACGTGATCGTGACCATCGGCCACGAGGTGACCGAAAAGCCGCCGTTCGTGATGCGCCCGGGTGGCCCGACCGTGATCCATATCGGCTACTCGCAGGCGGCGGTGGAACAGGTGTACTTCCCGCAGGTGGAGGTGATCGGCGACATCGGCCGTTCGCTCACCCAACTGGCCGACCGCATCGAAGGCGCGGTGCCGAACGCCGATGCTTTGCTGCCGCTGCGCGCGACCATCCTCGAGCATCTGGCCGACCGCGCCGAAGAGGCCGGGTTCACACCGCAGCGGCTGGTGCACGACGTGCGCCAGGTGATGCCGCCGGACGGCATCGTGGCGCTGGACAACGGCATGTACAAGATCTGGTTCGCCCGCAACTACCGTACCCAGGTCGCCAACACATTGCTGCTGGACAACGCGCTGGCGACCATGGGCGCGGGCCTGCCATCGGCGATCATGGCCTCGATCCTGTATCCACAGCGGCGGGTGCTGGCGGTGTGTGGTGATGGTGGTTTCATGATGAACAGCCAGGAGCTGGAGACAGCGCGCCGGCTGGGGCTCAACCTGGTGGTGCTGATCCTCAATGACGGCGCCTACGGCATGATCCGCTGGAAGCAGGCGGTGGATGGCTTCACCGACTACGGCATGACCTTCAGCAACCCCGACTTCGTGAAGTACGCCGAGGCCTATGGCTGCAAGGGGCATGAGGTGACCGCCATCGAGCAGTTCATCCCGACCCTGCAGGCGGCCTTCAACGAGGGCGGGGTGCACCTGGTGTCGGTACCGATCGATTACTCGGAGAACCAGCGGGTGCTGGTGGACGAGCTGCGGCAGGCGTTCCCCGGGAACGCGTAGGCGCCGATCCGCTGATGGGGTCAGATCCGTTTGCTGCGCAAAGGGATCTGACCCCTCTCCAGGCCTGGGCAGGGCGGTTTTGGTATGCTGTGGAGCCGGCCGCGCCGGGCGCAAGATCCCCCTCACTACACGATTCCCGCAGATCCATGAGCGAAGCTACCGATACCCCCCCCGTCGACGAGAACAAGTTGATCGCCGAGCGCCGTGAGAAACTCAAAGCGCTGCGTGGGCAGGGCATCGCGTACCCGAACGATTTCCGTCGTGAGGACTTCGCCGGCCGCCTGCAGGACGAATTCGCCGATGCCGAACAGTGGACCGCCGAGGCGCTGGAAGGCAACGGCCGCCAGGTGAAGATGGCCGGCCGCCTGATGGCCAAGCGCATCATGGGCAAGGCGAGCTTCGCGCAGATCCAGGACGAGTCCGGCCGCATCCAGCTGTTCCTGCAGGGGGCCGTGCTGGGCGATGCCTACACCGCGTTCAAGGGCTGGGACGTGGGCGACATCATCGCCGTAGAAGGTGGCCTGACCCGCACCAAGACCGGCGAGCTGTCGGTCAAGGCCGAGTCGATCCGCCTGCTGACCAAGTCGCTGCGTCCGTTGCCGGACAAGTGGCATGGCCTGGCCGACGTCGAGCAGCGTTACCGCCAGCGTTACGTCGACCTGATCGTCACCCCGGAGTCGCGCGCGGTCTTCATCAAGCGCTCGAAGATCATCCGCGCCATGCGTGCGTGGCTGGACAACCGCGACTTCCTGGAAGTCGAGACGCCGATGATGCATTACATCCCCGGCGGCGCGGCGGCCAAGCCGTTCACCACCCACCACAACGCGCTGGACCTGGACCTGTACCTGCGCGTGGCGCCGGAGCTGTACCTCAAGCGCCTGACGGTGGGCGGCCTGGAGCGCGTGTACGAGATCAACCGCAACTTCCGCAACGAAGGCGTCAGCACCCGCCACAATCCAGAATTCACCATGATGGAGCTGTACGAGGCCTATGCCACGTACAACGAGATCATGGACCTGACCGAAGGCGTGATCCGTGACGTGGCCAGGACAGTCAACGGCAGCACCGAGGTCGAGTGGGACGGGGCGAAGATCGACCTGGGCCCGGCGTTCCGCCGCTGGCGCATGGACGAAGCCGTGCGCCACCACAACCCGGAAATCTCGGTTGCCGACTGCACCGACCGTGACGCGCTACTGCGCCATTGCGAGCGCTTGAACATCCGCGTCAAGCCGTCCTACGGCTGGGGCAAGCTGCTGCTTGAGATCTTCGAGGCCACCGTCGAGCACACCCTGATCCAGCCGACCTTCATCACCGACCATCCGGTGGAAGTCTCGCCGCTGGCCCGTGCCAACGACAATGATCCGGGCTACACCGACCGCTTCGAGCTGTTCGTCAACGGCAAGGAGCTGGCCAATGGCTTCTCCGAGTTGAACGACCCGGAAGACCAGGCCCAGCGCTTCCAGGCCCAGGTGGCCGCGAAGGAAGGTGGCGACGACGAGGCCATGCACTACGACGCCGACTACATCCGTGCGCTGGAGTACGGCATGGCCCCGACCGGCGGCCTGGGTATCGGCGTCGATCGTCTGGTGATGCTGCTGACCGGCAGCAGCTCGATCCGCGATGTGCTGCTGTTCCCGTACATGCGTCCGGAGCAGTAAGTCACCTTTTTGACTCCCGATTGTGCGCGCCGTCCCGAAACGAGACGGCGCGATTGACGCGTCCCGCACTCGGCGTATCGTAATTGCACTACCTTGACGCCTGCTATGGCTTGATCGGCGTTAGGGGAGGGCACGGTGTGGGGAGTCCGCTTCACATTGTGATGACGATCATGAATCGGGATGCACGACACGGGAGTCAGGCCGATGCAGGGTGCGAGCGTTCGCAGCGGCAGAGTATCCTCGCCTGCTGATGATCCAGCGTGGTCGAAAAACCAGGCAGAGTACGCGTTGAACATCGTCATCGTTGATGACCAGACTTCCGCCCGGACGATGCTGCGTCACGTCATCGAAGACATCGCGCCGGAACTGAGCGTGTATGACTTCGGCGATCCGCTGACCGCATTGGCCTGGTGCGAAGCCCATCCGGTCGACCTGCTGCTGCTCGATTACCGCATGCCGGAGATGGACGGGCTGGAATTCGCCCGTCGTTTCCGTCGACTGCCCAAGCACCGCGACATTCCGGTGATCCTGATCACCGTGGTCGGTGACGAGCCGATCCGGCAGGCGGCACTGGAAGCAGGGGTCATCGACTTCCTGGTCAAGCCGATCCGCCCGCGCGAACTGCGTGCGCGCTGCTACAACCTGCTGCAGCTGCGCCAGCAGACCGAGAACGTGAAGCAACGGGCGCTGTCGCTGGAGCAGCGCCTGCTGGCCAGCATGCATGAGGTCGAAGAGCGGGAGCGCGAAACGCTGTCACGACTGGCGCGCGCGATCGAATTCCGTGATGCCGGCACCAGCGCCTACCTGGAGCGCATGGCACGCGTGGCCGGCCTGATTGCCGAACAGCTCGGGCTGCCCGAGGAGGAGGTGCGCCTGATCGAAATGGCTGCGCCGCTGCATGACATGGGCAAGATCGCCATTCCCGATGCGGTGCTGCTCAAGCAGGGCAAGCTCAACGAGGAGGAGCTGGCGATCATGCGCCGGCACCCGCGGATTGGCCATGAACTGCTGAGCGGCAGCCAGAATCGTTTCATCCAGGTTGGCGCGTTGATCGCACTGCGCCATCATGAGCGTTACGACGGCAGCGGCTATCCTGATGGGCTGGTCGGCGATGCGATTCCGCTGGAAGCGCGCATCGTGGCTGTCGCCGATGTCTTCGACGCCCTGATTTCGCCCCGTCCGTACAAGGAAGCATGGACCATGGAAGCCACCCTGGCTTATCTCTACGCCCAGCGTGGCCGGCTGTTCGATCCCCGATGCGTGGACGCGCTGCTGCGCGGCCGCGAACAGCTGGACCAGATCTGCGCCGAGCATTCGATGGCGTCCGCGCGCCCGGGGCTGGGCGCGTGAAACGGCTGTTGTCGCAGCTGCGGCTGCGCCTGTCCCAGCGCCAGGACAGCGAACACGGCCAGCAGATCGTCCGTATTGTCCTGATCAGCCTGATCCTGGCCTACGTGCTGTTGCCGGCGCCGCGCCACGACCTGCCGCACACGCAGTACGTGGGCGTGCTGGCGATCGTATTGACCGGCCTGAGCCTGTCGCTGCTGTTGTTCGGCTGGCTGCTGTGGCGGCCGGCGCGTTCCGATCCCCGCCGCGTGCTGGGCATGCTCGCCGACTATGGCCTGATCGCTGCCGGCATGGTGCAGATGGGCGAGCCCCTGGCCTGGGTCTACATCGTGGTGATGTGGGTGACGGTCGGCAACGGCATGCGCTTCGGCAACCACTACCTGTACGTGGCGGTGGCGATGGCGATGGTGAGCTTCGGTTGCACGGTGCTGCTGACGCCTTACTGGCAACAGAATTTCCGTCTGGCCATCGGCCTCTGGCTCGGCCTGGCGGCGGTGCCGCTGTACTTCTCGACGCTGCTGCGGCAGCTGACCGAAGCAATGGCCGAGGCGCGCCGTGCCAGCGAGGCCAAGAGCCGTTTCCTGGCCAACATGAGCCACGAGTTCCGCACGCCGTTGAACGGCCTCAACGGCATGACCGAAGTGCTGGCGACCACGCGCCTGGACGATGAGCAGCGCGAGTGCCTCAACACCATCCAGGCGTCTTCGCGCAGCCTGCTGGCGCTGGTGGAGGAAGTGCTGGACATCTCGGCCATCGAGGCCGGCAAGCTGCGCGTGGTGGCCGAAGACTTCGCCGTGGCCGACGTGATCCAGGCGATCGGGCTGATCCTGTTGCCGCAGGCCAAGGCCAAGCGCCTGGATTACCGGGTGAAGGTCGCCGATGGTGTGCCGCCACGCGTGCGCGGAGACGTCGGGCACCTGCGGCAGATCCTGCTGAACCTGGCCGGCAACGCGGTCAAGTTCACCGATCACGGCCGGGTCGAAATCCGTGTCAGCGTGGTGCAGGCCGATACCAGTGGCGCGGTGCGGCTGCGCTTCGACATCCTCGACACCGGCATCGGCGTGGCCCCGGCCATGCGTGCGCGGCTGTTCGATGCCTTCGAGCAGGCTGACGTCAGCATGGCGCGTCGCCACGAGGGCACCGGGCTGGGCACAACCATCGCCAAGGGCCTGGTCGAGGCGATGGACGGTGACATCGGCTATCTGGAAAACCCGCCGCGCGGCAGCCACTTCTGGGTCGAGCTGCCGTTCGCGCCGCCGCAGCCGCAGGTGCCGGGTGCGGTGCCGAGCCTGACCGGCGACGACGACGTGGGGCCGGGCGGCAACGTGATCGCATTTGCCGACCCGTTCCTGCGCCATCGCGCCCGCGTGCGGAGCATGCAGATCCTGGTGGCCGACGACCACGAGGCCAACCGCATGGTCCTGCAGCGCCTGCTGCAGAAGGCCGGGCATCGCGTGCTGTGCGTGGATGGCGGTGAGGCGGTGCTGGATGCGCTGGCCGACAGTGAATTCGACGCGGTCATTGTCGACTTGCACATGCCGGGCATGAGCGGGCTGGACATGCTGAAGGAGTTGCGGGTGATGCAGGCCGGCGGCGGACCGCGCACGCCGGTGCTGGTGCTCAGCGCCGATGTCACGCCCGAGGCGATCCAGCGCTGTACCCAGGCTGGGGCGCATGCGTTCCTGGCCAAGCCCGTGGTGGCGGTGCGCCTGCTCGATACCCTGGCCGAGATCGCCAGCAACGCCCAGCTGAAGACCATGGCCGCACCGGTGGTGCGACCGATGGCGCTGCAGGATGGGGTGCTCGACAGCAGCGTGCTGGACGAGCTGGCCTCGCTGGGCATGGGCGAGGGCTTCGAACGTGAGTTCATCCGCCAATGCCTGGAGGACGTGGCGGGCTGCATGGGCAAGGCCGAGCAGGCCGGTGAGGCCACGCAGTGGGATGTGTTCCGCGAACAATCCCACGCGATCAAGGGCGTGGCCAGCAACCTCGGCCTGATGCGCGCGTCCAACCGTGCCGGCGAGCTGATGCGGATGGCCGACTGGCAGCTGAAGACCGAATGGCGCCAGCGCCTGGGCATCCTGCAGGAAGCGATCAAGGAAGGCCGGCGTGCACTGGAGGCACGGGCCGAACGCCGGCTGCGCGGCGCTGCCGACGATGGCGAGGCGCGTTGAACCACGGCAGGGTGCATAAAAAAAGCCCGGTGGCCAACCGGGCTTGAACCCATCCTGGGGGAGGGATGAATCAGGCCGCGTCGAGGCTGGCGCGACGGGTCTGGGCCTTGATCAGGCGGTCCATGGTACGCAGCGAACGGTCGCCGAGTGCGAGGGCGGAATCGACCCATACCTTGGTGATCTCCAGCAGTTCGTCGTAGCTGACCGGCTGGGCGATGGCGCGTGCGGCGTTCATCGCCAGATAGGACTGCGGTGTACGCTGCTGCTGGCGGATCAGGTCTTCCACCGCCGCCCGGCCTTCGCCCTTCTTCACCAGCACGTCGACCACGCCCATCGCGTGCATCTCCTCGGCGCTGTAGACCCGGCCGTCAAGGATGATCTTCTCGGCCAGGTGGGGGGACACGCGCCGGCACAGGAAGGAGTACGCACCCATGCCCGGGAACAGGCCGAACAGCACCTCCGGCAGGCCCAGTCCGCTGCCTTCCTCGGCGACGATGGTGTGGCAGGCCAGGGCCATTTCCAGGCCGCCGCCAAGGGCGTCACCCTGGATCAGCGCGATCGAACGGACGTCGCCGCCGAACCCGGTGTGCAGGTGGTGCACGCCCTCCACGCAGCGCTGGGCATAGTTCAGCAGGAGGTCGCGGTTGCCTTCGCGGATCAGTCGGGTGAACAGGTCCAGGTCGCCGCCCAGGTTGTAGGCGACGGCATCGGAGGCCAGCACGAAATGCCGCAATGTTCCGCTGTGGCGTTCGGCAGGGCTGCGGGTGATGGCCGCCATGTAGCTCCACATTTCGTCGAGCATGTCCTTGCGGCAGCAGGGGCGGATCCCGGTGGCGGCATCGGCGTGCATGAACAGCCAGTGGGCAGCGCCGTCGGCGCTGTCTTCGGTACGGATGGTGGCGAACGGTGAGCCGCTTGAAGGCAGCTTTTCGATGGTACTCATGGAAGGGTCCTCGGCATGCGGCCCGCAGTGTCAGGTGGGTGGCCGGCGGGCCGAACGGTCCACACACGCGGCGATGCTACACCGCCCCAGGGGCGTCGCATGCGAAAGGGCCCGGGACGTTTCCGCCCCGGGCCCAGCATCGTTCAAATTGCCGCAAACCCTTACTGGGCGGGCGTATCGCGGAGTTCGCGACGGAGGATCTTGCCGACATTGGTCTTCGGCAGCTCCTTTCGGAATTCAACGATTTTGGGGTGCTTGTAGCCGGTGAGGTTGGCGCGATCTCGGTCTCCCTGCGGAACGCTGTGGCTCAACATGAGGGGCCTGGTCTCGCTTCAAGGCTGCAGAATGCGGTCAAATATCTGTGTCATCGGCCCGTAGTCGCAACTAACACCTGCAATGTTCGCAGCTAACCACTCGCCTTCGGTCAAGAGATCCCATCGAATGTAATACCCGCAGCTGAGTGCGAGATGTTCAAACAAAATGCGCTGCACTCGCCCATTGCCCTCGCGGAATGGGTGAATCATGTTGATTTCGCAGTAATGTTCTGCGAGCTTTCGGCAAAACGCGTCCCGGCTCAAATTCGCAAGCCAGCCGTCCCGTTCAAGATTGGCAAATAGCTTTGCTGCTTCTGGTTCAATTCGGGCATTGGTGCAGAAAGGCGTGCCGCCCTTGGATATATCGACAGTTCGGACGCTTCCAGCCCACTCGTATATCTCCCCAAAAAGCGCGAGGTGCAGTTTCTTCAGCGTATCAAGAGTATAAGGAGGAGCAGCGTAATTGACACTTAGATGGGTGAGAGAGGTAATCTCCTGCTCTGCAATTTCAAGTGCGTCCATTGAAGTGATGCCGAGCCTGTTTTTAAGGACAGTCGTTCCGGCAATGCAATAGTGATCATTCGAAGAATCATAGCGGTCCACTCACTGCTCTCGATGCTTCTTCAACAGTGTTGCAAGCGTTGACTTTCCCTTTGGGGCAGCAATGCTTATGCCTTCAAGCTTCGAACTGTAGATGAAATTTCTCGTCTTACTAAAGCGATATCGAACCTTTGGGTCAGCTGCAGCCTCGGAAATCCTATCCACTGCCTGAACGAAATGCTCATTGAAGGATGCGCTCCTTACACAATCATCCTTCACGGAGCCGCGATAGAGAGTTGAGTACAGCTTGCATTTGAAAATGATGTGCGAGGTGGAGCGCCCATTCATTGAGCAGCTTACAGTCGATCTTGAGATCGCTTGGACCCTCAGGATCAGAAAATAAAATGAGGACCAACTCTTTGAGCCGATGCTTACCCCAAGCAGTTCGCTCAGTGCGTCCTTCAATTCTCTAAAATGACCGTAAGCCTTTAGATCAGACTGACTCTCAACAAGCAAAAAATCCACAATGGATGGATCATGCGTTGTTGTCTTGATGATTTTGCTCGACTTTGGCATGGCTCGCGCTAGCGGTCGGAGGGACGGCTCTCCAGAACGTCCAGGTGCACTCTGATTACAACACCTAATTATACCAAGCCTAGTGCAGAGAAGATGAAGCATAGGTCCGGATTGACGATCAACTCTGGACTTCAGATCGATTTTTTGGAACTAGCGGGCCCGGGACGTTTCCGCCCCGGGCCCTGCATCGTTCAAATTGCCGCAAACCCTTACTGGGCGGGCGTATCGCGGAGTTCGCGGCGGAGGATCTTGCCGACATTGGTCTTCGGCAGCTCCTTTCGGAATTCAACGATTTTGGGGTGCTTGTAGCCGGTCAGGTTGGCCCGGGCATGCTCCTTGACCATTTCGGCGGTCAGGTTCGGGTCCTTCTTCACGATGACCACCTTGACCACTTCCCCGGACTTTTCGTCCGGCACGCCGACCGCGGCCACTTCCAGCACGCCCGGCATCATCGCGATCACGTCCTCGACTTCATTCGGGTACACGTTGAAGCCGGACACCAGGATCATGTCCTTCTTGCGGTCGACGATGTAGAAGAAGCCGTGTTCGTCCATCTTCGCCATGTCGCCGGTATGCAACCAGCCGTCGGCATCGATCGCCTTGGCGGTTTCCTCCGGGCGCTGCCAGTAGCCCTTCATCACCTGCGGGCCCTTGATGCAGAGCTCGCCGACCTCGCCCAGCGGCAGGATGGCGCTGTTGTCGTCCTTGATGCAGGCATCGGTGGACGGGATCGGCAAGCCGATCGAGCCGTTGTATTCGGTTAGGGTGAGCGGGTTGATGCAGGCCGCCGGCGAGGTCTCGGTCAGGCCATACGCCTCGACCAGGGTCACCCCGGTAACCTTCTTCCAACGCTCGGCCACGGCGCGTTGCACCGCCATGCCGCCGCCCAGGGTGACCTTCAGCGAGGAAAAGTCGACCGTGTCGAAGCCGGGGGTGTTGAGCAGGCCATTGAACAGCGTGTTGACGCCGGTGATGGCGGTGAAGCGCACCGACTTGAGCTCTTTGACGAAGCCCTTCATGTCACGCGGATTGGTGATCAGGTGGTTGCAGCCACCGAACTTCATGAAGACCAGCCCGTTCGCGGTCAGTGCGAAGATGTGGTACAGCGGCAGGGCGGTGATGATCCACTCCTTGCCCATCTCGATGCCCGACGCACTGATCCAGGCCGAGGCCTGCTGCATGTTGGCGATCAGGTTGCGGTTGGTCAGCATCGCGCCCTTGGCCACGCCGGTGGTGCCGCCGGTGTACTGCAGGAACGCAATGTCGTCGTGGTCGATCTCGACCTGGGGCAGGCTGTGGCGGCTGCCGATCTTCAGCGCCTGGCGGAAGCGCACCGCGCCCTTGAGATGGTAGTTGGGCACCATCTTCTTGATGTACTTCAGCACGAAGTTGACGATCACGCCCTTGGCGCCAAGCAGGTCGCCCAGGCCGGTGGTGATCACGTGCTTGACCGGCGTATCGGCGATGACCTGCTCGACGGTGTCGCCGAAGTTGTCGACCACCACCAGTGCGGTCACGCCGGCATCGATCAGCTGGTGCTTGAGCTCGCGCGCGGTGTACAACGGATTGACATTGACCACGGTCAGGCCGGCGCGCAGCACGCCGAAGGTGGCCACCGGGTACTGCAGGCAGTTGGGCATCATCAGGGCGACGCGGTCACCCTTCTTGAGCTTGAGCTCTCCCAGCAGGTAGGCCGCGAACTGATTGACCAGCGCGTCGGTCTCGCCATAGGTGACGACCTTGCCGAAGCTGGAGTAGGCGGGACGGTCGCGGAATTTCGCGACGGAAGCGTCGAAGACCGAAGCTACCGAATGGAACTCGTTGACGTCGATCTCGGCGGGAACGCCTTTCGGATAGCTCTGCAGCCAGGGACGATCCAGACTCATATTCCCCCTCCAGGAATCGTGATGTATTAGGTTCCGGCCCTGAGCGTATCGACAATGGCCGGTCATTGCAGCATACCCCGCCGTAGGGAAAACGCGAAGAGGCCCCGAAGGGCCTCTTTGCTGGGTAGTGCCGGCCGCTGGCCGGCATCTGCGCTCGATACGCGATCCAGCGGATGCCGGCCAGCGACCGGCACTACCGCACCCCACAGGCGGGCCGCTTGCGTCAGCCCTGCTTGCGCACCGGTGCGCCGTTGGCCTTGTAGTACGGCGCGGTGCTGCGGGCCAGCGGGGTGCGGCCGCGGATCACGTCGGCCAGCTTCTCGGCCATCATGATGGTCGGCGCGTTGAGGTTGCCGGTCACCACCTGCGGCATGATCGAGGCATCGACGATGCGGAGGCCTTCCAGGCCGTGCACGCGACCCTGGCCATCGACCACCGCCATCGGATCATCGGCATGGCCCATCTTGTTCGAGCACGACGGGTGGTAGGCGGTCTCGGCATGCTCGCGCACGAATGCATCGATCTGCGCGTCGGTCTGCAGTGCACTGCCCGGCGAGATCTCGCGGCCGCTGTACGGGGCCAGCGCCGGCTGCGCGAAGATCTCGCGGGTGATGCGGATCGCCGCGCGGAATTCGCGCCAGTCCTGCTCGTGCGACATGTAGTTGAACAGGATGCTCGGATGTTCGCGCGGGTCCTTCGAGCGCACATGGATGCGGCCACGGCTGGGCGAGCGCATCGAGCCGACGTGCATCTGGAAGCTGTGCGCCTTGATCGGGTTGGAGCCGTTGTAGTTGATCGCCACCGGCAGGAAGTGGTACTGCAGGTTCGGCCAGTCGAACTCGGCGTCGCTGCGTATGAAGCCACCGGCCTCGAACTGGTTGCTGGCGCCGATGCCGGTGCCCAGGAACAGCCACTCGGCACCGATCGCCGGCTGGTTGTACAGCTTCAGCGCCGGCGCCAGCGACACCGGCTTCTTGCATTCGTACTGCAGGTACATCTCAAGGTGATCCTGCAGGTTGGCGCCGACGCCCGGCAGGTGATGCACCAGGTCGATGTCCAGGCTGCGCAGCAGGTCGGCCGGGCCGACGCCCGAGCGCTGCAGGATCTGCGGTGAGGCGATGGCGCCGCCGCACAGCAGCACCTCGCGGCGGGCGGTGGCACGCTGCGGCTGGTCGTGGTGCAGCCACTGCACGCCCACCGCGCGCTTGCCCGAGAACAGGATGCGGTCGGTCAGCGCGTGGGTGACGATGGTCAGGTTCGGGCGTGGCTTGGCCAGGTCCAGGTAGCCGCGGGCGGTGCTGGAACGACGGCCGTTCGGGGTCACCGTGCGGTCCATCGGGCCGAAGCCTTCCTGCTGGTAGCCGTTGAGGTCGTCGGTGCGCGGGTAGCCGGCCTGCACGCCGGCTTCGACCATCGCAGCGAACAGTTCGTTGTTGCCGGCCTTCGGCGTGGTCACGCGCAGCGGGCCGTCACCGCCGTGGTAGTCATTGGGGCCGATGTCGCGGGTTTCGGCCTTGCGGAAGTAGGGCAGGCAGTCCAGGTAGGTCCAGTCTTCCAGGCCCGGCATGCTGGCCCAGTTGTCGTAGTCCATCGCGTTGCCACGGATGTAGCACATGCCGTTGATCAGCGACGAGCCGCCCAGGCCCTTGCCGCGGCCGCAGTCCATGCGGCGGTTGTTCATGAAGGGCTCCGGATCGGTCTTGTACGCCCAGTTGTAGCGCTTGCCCTGCAGCGGGAAGGCCAGCGCCGCCGGCATCTGGGTACGGAAGTCGAGCCGGTAGTCCGGGCCACCGGCTTCCAGCAGCAGCACGCTGACATCGGCATCTTCGGTGAGGCGGGTCGCCAGCACGTTGCCGGCTGAACCGGCGCCGATGATGATGTAGTCGTACTCGTTATGGGTGCTCATGGGTGTCTCCTGCAGGCCGGGGCGCGCTGCATGCAGGCGTCCCGGCGGAATGTCGGATCGGCGCGGTGGCCGGACGATGGGGCGTGCTCGGGGCGCGCCGGTCAGAACACGCTGGCGTAGTCGCCCAGCTCGACCTGCACCGACTTGATGCGGGTGTAGTGGCCGAGGGTGGAGATACCGTTCTCGCGGCCGACGCCGGATTCCTTGTAGCCACCGACCGGCATTTCGGCCGGCGATTCACCCCAGGTGTTGATCCAGCAGACGCCGGCTTCCAGGCGATGGATGATGCGGTGGGCGCGGCTGATGTCCTTGCTGACCACGCCGGCGGCGAGGCCGAAGGTGGTGTCGTTGGCACGACGTACCACTTCGTCTTCGTCGTCATAGGCGAGGATGCTCATCACCGGCCCGAAGATCTCTTCCTTGACGATGGTCATGTCATCGCGGCAGTCGGAGAACACGGTCGGCAGCACGTAGGCACCCTGGGCCAGCGCGCCTTCGGTGGCACGGCCGCCGCCGGTCAGCAGACGGGCACCTTCGGCCTTGCCACTCTCGATGTAGCGCAGCACGTTTTCCATGTGCGGGAAGCTGGTCAGCGGGCCGAAGTTGGTCTCGGCGGCCATCGGGTCGCCGATGCGAATGCGCTTGACGCGCTCGACGACGGCCGCCTCGAATGCGGCCAGCATGCTGCGCGGCACGAACACGCGGGTGCCGTTGGTGCAGACCTGGCCGGAGCTGAAGAAGTTGGCCATCACCGCGATGTCGGCGGCGCGGTCCAGGTCGGCGTCGTCGCAGATCACCAGCGGCGACTTGCCGCCCAGCTCCATGGTCACTTCCTTCAGCGACGAGGACGCGGCACTGGCCATGACCTTCTTGCCGGTGGCGACGCCGCCGGTGAAGGAGATCTTTTCGATCACCGGGTGCTCGGTCAGCCACTGGCCGATCTCGCGGCCCGGGCCCTGCACGACGTTGAACACGCCGGCCGGCACGCCGGCTTCGGTGTAGATTTCGGCCAGCCGGATCGCGGTCAGCGGGGTCACTTCGGACGGCTTGAACACCATCGCGTTGCCCGCGGCCAGCGCCGGTGCCGACTTCCACATGGCGATCTGGATCGGGTAGTTCCATGCACCGATGCCGGCGACCACGCCCAGCGGCTCACGACGGGTGTAGAAGAAGCTCGATTCGCGCAGCGGCAACTGGATGCCTTCGATGGCGGTGGCCAGTCCCGCGTAGTACTCGACCACGTCGGCACCGGTGACGATGTCCACGGTGGTGGTCTCGGCCAGCGCCTTGCCGGTGTCCAGGGTTTCCAGGTGGGCCAGTTCGTCGTTGCGCTCGCGCAGGAGCTCGACGGCGCGGCGCAGGATGCGCGAGCGCTCCATGGCGGTCATCGCGGCCCACACCTTCTGGCCTTCGGCTGCGCTCTGCACGGCGCGTTCGACGTCGGCCTGGCTGGCGACCTGCACCTCGGCGATCACCTCGCCGGTGGCGGGGTTGATGGTCTTGAAGGTCTTGCCGCTGGTGGCATCGACGCGCTGGCCGTGGATGTAGAGCTGTTGGACGGGCAGGGTGGACATGGGGCGTACTCCTTGGAAGGGGGCGGGTGCTGAAGCGCTTATAGCGCGGCAGCCTGCAACTGGAAGTCGATGTAGCCGTAAGCGATGCGCCGGGACTTCTCGGCGTTGAACTGGCCGCCGACCAGGCTGCCGCGCAGCCATAGGCCATCAATCATCGCGGCCAGGCCGCGGGCGGCCAGGCGGGCCTGCGGATGGGGCAGCAGGCGGTTGAACTGGTGGCACAGGTTGGAGAACAGGCGCTGGTCGTTGGCGCGCTGCAGCCGGGCCAGTTCCGGCTGGTGCATGCTGGCGGCCCAGAAGGTGAGCCAGACGCGCATCGCGGTGCCGTTGATCTGGCTGTCGTCGAAGTTGCCATCGACGATGGCGCGCAGCTGCTCGCGCGGGTTGTCGCTGGCGTCGGCGCGGTAGCAGGCGACGGCGTCCTTCAGTTCGCGCAGGATCTGCCGCATTGCAGCATTGAGCAGGCCGTCCTTGTCGCCGAAGTAGTGGGCGACGATGCCGCTGGACAACCCCGCCTTCTTCGCGATGGTGGCGACGGTGGCATCGGCCATGCCGATCTCGTCGATGGTCTGGAAAGTGGCCCGGATCAGCTGTTCGCGCCGTACCGGTTCCACGCCTTTCTTCGGCATTGTCTCTCCACGGTTTGCGACCCGAAGGATCGGGCTGCCCGTCATTATACTTTTTATTGATTGAACGTTCAATCAATAAACCCTAGGATGCGCTCGCGCCCCACGCCATGGGCCCGGTTTACCGGTCCGGCCCCGCCCATGTGCTCCCTCGGACTTGATGAGACGACCGCATGTCTTCCCTGGCTCATCCCAAGCGTTCGCCCCTGCGCTTGAACCGTTTTGTGTTCCTCAGCTCCTCAGTGTCGATCGGCATCCTCGGGCTGCTCACCGTGCTCTATCCCGAAGGCAGCGAGCACTGGCTGCAATGGGCGCAGGCCGAGGTCTCGGCCGCGTTCGGCTGGTGGTACATGCTGCTGATCGTGCTGTGCCTGGGCTTCGTGCTGTGGCTGGCGTTCTCGCCGTACGGCCGCATCCGCCTGGGCCACAACGAAGAGTCACCGGCCTTTGGCTACGTTGCCTGGGTCTCGATGCTGTTCTCGGCCGGCATCGGCATCGCGCTGCTGTACTACGGCGCCTACGAGCCGCTGGATCATTTCCTCAATCCGCCCGGGCAGCCCGGCGGCACCGTGGCCGCCGGCCGCGAGGCGATGGTGCTGACCTTCCTGCACTGGGGCCTGCATGGCTGGGCGCTGTATGCGCTTGTCGGCGTGGCACTGGGCTATTTCGCCTATCGCCGGGACCTGCCGCTGGCGCTGCGCTCTGCGTTGTACCCGGTCTTCGGTGAGCGCATACATGGCCGCATCGGCGACATGGTCGATGGCTTCGGCATCCTGGCCACGCTGATCTCGATGGTGACCAACCTCGGCATCGGCGCCCTGGTGGTGCAGTCCGGCCTGGTCTACCTGTTCCACATTCCGGATACGCCGCAGGTGCTGGTGGCGATCGTGTTGGTGATGATGGTGGTGGCCACCATCGGCGTGGTCGCCGGCGTGGAAAAAGGCATTGCCTGGCTGTCCAACCTCAACGTGCGCCTGCTGTGTGGCCTGCTGCTGTTCGTGCTGGTCACCGGCCCGACCCTGCACCTGTTCGACGGCCTGATCCAGAACACCGGCGACTACCTCGGCGCGTTCGTGCGCAAGAGCTTCGACATGTACCTCAACGACCCCAAGGGCCGTGAGTGGATGGGGTCGTGGACGCTGTTCTACTGGGCGTGGTGGATCGCCTGGGCGCCGTTCGTCGGCCTTTTCGTGGCGCGCATCTCGCGCGGCCGCACCATCCGCGAAGTGATCTTGGGCGTGCTGCTGATCCCGCTCGGCTTCACCCTGGCCTGGCTGTCGATCTTCGGCAACACCGCCATCGACCTGGTGCTCAACCATGGCCAGGCGATCCTGGGTGACGTGGCCCAGCACGATGCAGCGATGACCTTGTTCAAGCTGCTGGAATACCTGCCTGCGGCGCCGTACGTGGCCGGTGCTGCGGTGGTGATCGGCTTCGTGCTGTTCCTGACCCCGGTCGACTCGGGCACGCTGATGATCGCCAACCTGTGCACGCGTCGCGTTGACGATGGCGTGGAAGATGGCCATGACGCGCCGATCTGGCTGCGCGTGTTCTGGGCTGTAGGCATCACTGTGGCCAGCGTTGGCCTGCTGCTGGCCGGCAATTTCAGCGCGATGCAGACCGCGGTGGTGCTGTGCGGCCTGCCGTTCTCGTTCACCCTGGCGTTCTACATGTGGGGCCTGTTGAAGGCCCTGCGCACCGACCCGGATGCGCCGCGCCGCTGAGCGCTTCTGTAGAGCCGAGCCCATGCTCGGCTGCTGTTGGCGCAGAAGCAGCCGAGCGCAGGCTCGGCTCTACAAGGGCATCGCAAACGCAAAGGGCCGGATCCGCAAGGATCCGGCCCTTTCCTCAATCGGGCGCAGCCGCGCCGTTACTTGCTGGCTAGCTGGCGCAGCACGTACTGCAGCAAGCCACCATGGCGGAAGTACTCGACTTCCTTCGGGGTCAGCAGCATTACCGAGACCTCAAAGGTCTTCTTCGTGCCATCGGCCCTGGTCGCGGTGACCGTGGCGCGCTTGCTGGCACCGTCCTGCAGGCCGGTGATGTCGATCACTTCCGAGCCGTCCAGGCCCAGCGTCTGTGCGTTCTCGCCGTTGCGGAACTGCAGCGGCAGCACGCCCATGCCGACCAGGTTGGAGCGGTGGATGCGTTCGAAGCTCTCGGCGATGACCGCCTTCACCCCCAGCAGCAGGGTGCCCTTGGCCGCCCAGTCACGCGACGAGCCGGTGCCGTATTCCTTGCCGGCCAGCACCACCAACGGCACCTTGTCGGCCTTGTACTTCATGGCCGCATCGTAGATCGCCAGCTTCTCCGGCTGGCCACCACCGGCCGGGTAGTACAGGGTGTTGCCGCCTTCCTCGCCACCGAACATCAGGTTCTTGATGCGGATGTTGGCGAAGGTGCCGCGGACCATCACGTCATCGTTGCCGCGACGGCTGCCGTAGCTGTTGAAGTCGGCCGGCTGCACGCCGCGCTCCTGCAGGAAGCGGCCTGCCGGCGAGTCCTTCTTGATGTTGCCGGCCGGGGAAATGTGGTCGGTGGTGATCGAGTCGCCGAACAGGCCCATCACGCGTGCGCCGTGCACGTCGTCGATGCTGCCGGTCTGCATGGTCATGCCATCGAAGTAGGGCGGGTTCTTGATGTAGGTGGAGGCGTCGCTCCACGCGTACAGGTTGCCGTCCGGCGAGGCGATGGTGTTCCAGCGGGTATCGCCCTTGAACACATCGGCGTAGTTCTGCTTGAACATCTCCGGGCCAATGGTGGCGGCGATGACGTCGCCGATTTCCTTGTTGCTCGGCCAGATGTCGCGCAGGAACACGGGCTGGCCGTCGCTGCCGGTGCCGAGCGGCTGGGTGGTCAGGTCGATGTCGGTGGTGCCGGCGATGGCATAGGCCACCACCAGCGGCGGGCTGGCCAGGTAGTTCATCTTCACTTCGGGGTGCACGCGGCCCTCGAAGTTGCGGTTGCCTGACAGCACCGAGGTCACCACCAGGTCGCCGGCGGCGATGCCGGCGCTGACTTCGGTCGGCAGCGGGCCGGAGTTGCCGATGCAGGTGGTGCAGCCGTAGCCGACCACGTAGAAGCCGATCTTCTCCAGCTCCTTCAGCACACCGGCCTTTTCCAGGTAGTCGGTGACCACGCGCGAGCCCGGGCCGAGCGAGGTCTTGACCCACGGCTGGCGGTTCAGGCCCTTGGCGGCCGCATTGCGGGCCAGCAGGCCGGCACCGATCATCACCGCCGGGTTGGAGGTGTTGGTGCACGAGGTGATGGCCGCGATCACCACCGCGCCATCCTTCAGCCGCACCTTGCGGCCTTCGATCTCGATGTCGGCAAAGCCCTTGGCCAGCTGCTCGTTGCCGACGGCGGCGCCGCCGCCTTCGTTGACGAAGGTGGCAACGTCCTCGCTGCGCTTGTCACGGTTGGCGGTCATGCCGACCAGCGCTTCGCGGTAGTTCTTCTGCACGTCTTCCAGCAGGACGCGGTCCTGCGGGCGCTTCGGGCCGGCCAGCGACGGCTTCACCGTGCCCATGTCCAGTTCCAGCGTGCTGCTGTACTGGGCGTGCGGGCTGCCCGGTTCGTGCCACAGGCCCTGCGCCTTGGCATAGGCCTCGACCAGGTTGATCTGCTCTTCGCTGCGACCGGACAGGCGCAGGTAGTTCAGCGATTCGGCGTCGATCGGGAAGATGCCGCAGGTGGCGCCGTATTCCGGGGCCATGTTGCCGATGGTGGCGCGGTCGGCCAGTGGCAGGTGCTGCAGGCCGTCACCGTAGAACTCGACGAACTTGCCGACCACGCCCAGCTTGCGCAGCATCTGGGTGACGGTCAGCACCAGGTCGGTGGCGGTGGCGCCTTCGGGCAGCTTGCCGGTCAGCTTGAAGCCGACGACCTGCGGAATCAGCATCGACGATGGCTGGCCGAGCATGGCGGCCTCGGCTTCGATGCCACCCACGCCCCAGCCGAGCACGCCGATGCCGTTGATCATGGTGGTATGGCTGTCGGTACCGAACACGGTATCGGGGTAGGCAATGTCCTTGCCATCCTTCTGCGCGGTCATCACCACGCGGGCCAGGTTCTCCAGGTTCACCTGGTGGACGATGCCGGTGTTGGGCGGCACCACCTTGAAGTTGTCGAAGGCCTTCTGTCCCCAGCGCAGGAAGCCGTAGCGTTCCTGGTTGCGCTGGAACTCAATCTTGCCGTTGAGGTCCAGCGCGTCGGGCTTTCCGAACACATCGACCTGCACCGAGTGGTCGATGACCAGTTCGGAGGGAATCTGCGGGTTGATCTGCTCCGGCTTGCCGCCGAGCTTGACGACGGCGTCGCGCATCGCGGCCAGGTCGACCACGCAGGGCACGCCAGTGAAGTCCTGCAGGACGACGCGCGCCGGCATGAAGGCGATCTCGGTGTCCGGCTCGGCCGCCGGGTTCCAGCGGGCCACGGCTTCGATGTGGTCCTTGCCGACAGTGATGCCGCCGTCCTCGTGCCGGAGCAGGTTCTCCAGCAGGATCTTCATCGAGTAGGGCAGGTGGGAGATATCGAAGCGCTGGCCCAGCGTGGGCAGGCTGAAGTAGTCGTAGGTCTTGCCACCGACGTTCAGCTGGCTGCGGGTGGAGAACGAATCGCTCATGCGGGGTAACTCCTTCTTGCGGATGGCTTGCAGTGGCCCGCGCATGGGCAGGCCTGCTTGCGGTGGCCGGCAGTCCGTGCCGCCGGGCAGAAGGCCAGTATCGCCGATGCCGTCGGGGCCGCAGAACTGCGGGCTCAGAACGCAAGGTTATAAATTCGTATGTAGTTTTCGTGTCATGGCGCCGCCGGACTTAGTGCGGGCTGACAGGCTCGAGGCAGTGCCGTATGGCGCCGGGGGACAGGTGGAGGGCAGCATGGGGGGGCTGCAGGCGCTGGGGGCGGAGCCGTGCTGAGCGATGGTCATCGTGGCGGTCGAGGCGTTCTTGACCGGGCACGGGGGGCGCGCCGCCGACGGGCAGCGCGCCAGTCAGTGGCGATCAGCCACCCAGGAACGGATTGCCGGTCTTGGCGGGAGCCGCGCCCTTGGATTTCACCTTGAGTACGTTGTCCTTGCCGAACTCAAAGACGGTCGATTCCTGCACGTTCTTTCCGAAGTGCTTGATCTTGGCGTAGTCGTAGTACCAGACCTGGGTGTCGCCAAGCTGCTCACGACGCGTCGGCGCTCCAAACTTCTCGCGGACCTGGTCCTGGGTCGCCTTGCCCACCTCCAGCTCGTCCAGTTGCTTCTGGGTGATCTCAGTGCCGGTGGTGTGGGCCGCGAACGGATTGGCGTGGGCCGGGCCTGCGGCCAGGGCCAGGGGGGTGGCCAGAGCCAGGGTCAGAATGAATGCGCGCATTGAACGTCCTTTTATGAGAGAGGGGGCGTGCGGTGCCGGAGTGTCCCGGCCCGGTACAGCGAGTGCTGCCCGGCCAGTCTAGCGGTCGAATGCGACTGATTCTGGTTCAAGGTCACAGTTCGCCCGATTTGAGGTGTTTACGTCAGGTATGTATAATTCATACATACTTTTTGAGGCCTACCCATGGAAGCCACCGTTGCAGAACGCGGACAGATCACCCTGCCCAAGGCGGTGCGCGATGCCCTCGGCCTGACCAAGGGCACGCTGCTGAAGGTCGAGCTGGACGGCAGCCGCATCATCCTGCGCAAGAGTGTTGACGATGCCATTTCACGGGCGCGCGGCAAGTTCGCGCTGGACGGCTTCGAGTCGTCCGATGCGGCAGTACGCGCGGTGCGCGACGAGGAATAAGCCGTGATGATCGCCGTCGATTCACCGGTACTGGTCGAACTGCTCAGCAATGGCCCGCAGGCCGATGCCGTGGAAGCCATCCTCCGGCAGAGCCTGGTCGGTGGCCGCGTGGTGGTCTGTGGCGCAACCCTCGCCGAAGTGTGCGCATCGCTGCGCGGTGGTGCCGAAGTGCTCGAAGCACTGGAAGAGATGGGCGTGCACTTCAACCCGATGGAGGCCAAGTCGGCGCTGCGCGCCGGCGAGATGCACCGCCGTCACCGTCAGCGCGGCGGCAGCCGTCGCAGCCTGGACGAATTCATGGTCGGCGCCCACGCACTGCTGCAGTGCGATGGCCTGATCACCTGGAACGACACGTTTTACCGCGACTACTTCAAGGGCCTGAAGCTGATCGTGCCGCACGCCTGAGCCCACTTTTGATTTTTCAACCTACGCATTACCCGGGAGTTGTCATGTTGGAAGCCTACCGCCACCACGTCGCCGAGCGCGCTGCGCTTGGCATCCCGCCGCTGCCGCTGAGCGCGCAGCAGACGGCTGATGTCATCGAACTGCTGAAGAACCCGCCGCAGGGCGAGGCCGAGTTCCTGCTCGACCTGCTGACCCACCGCGTGCCGGCCGGCGTCGATGACGCAGCCAAGGTCAAGGCATCGTACCTGGCGGCGATCGCCCTGGGCAGCGAGCAGAACCCGCTGATCAGCCGCGAGCGCGCCACCGAACTGCTGGGCACCATGCTCGGCGGCTACAACGTTGCGCCGCTGATCCAGCTGCTGGACGACGCCAGCGTCGGGGCTATCGCTGCCAATGGCCTGAAGAACACCCTGCTGGTGTTCGATGCGTTCCATGACGTGCAGGAGAAGGCGAAGGCCGGCAACGCCAACGCCCAGGCCGTGCTGCAGAGCTGGGCCGAGGCCGAGTGGTTCACCAGCAAGCCGGGAGTGCCGCAGAGCCTGACCATCACCGTGTTCAAGGTGCCGGGCGAAACCAACACCGACGACCTGTCGCCGGCACCGGACGCGACCACCCGCCCGGACATTCCGATGCACGCGCTGGCGATGCTGAAGAACAAGCGCGACGACGCGCCGTTCACCCCGGAAGAAGACGGCAAGCGCGGCCCGATCCAGCAGATCCTGTCGCTGAAGGACAAGGGCCACCTGGTCGCCTACGTCGGCGACGTGGTCGGCACCGGCTCCTCGCGCAAGTCGGCCACCAACAGCGTGCTGTGGTGGACCGGCGATGACATTCCGTACATCCCGAACAAGCGCGCTGGCGGCGTGTGCCTGGGCGGCAAGATCGCCCCGATCTTCTACAACACCATGGAAGATGCCGGTGCGCTGCCGATCGAGCTGGACGTGTCGAAGATGGAGCACGGCGATGTCATCGAGCTGCGTCCGTACGAAGGCAAGGCGCTGAAGAACGGCGAAGTGATCGCCGAGTTCCAGGTCAAGTCCGACGTGCTGTTCGACGAAGTGCGTGCCGGTGGCCGTATCCCGCTGATCATTGGCCGTGGTCTGACCGGCAAGGCGCGCGAAGCGCTGGGCCTGGCCCCGACCGACCTGTTCCGCCTGCCGGTGCAGCCGGCCGATACCGGCAAGGGCTTCTCGCTGGCACAGAAGATGGTCGGCCGTGCCTGTGGCCTGCCGGAAGGCCAGGGCATGCGCCCGGGCACCTACTGCGAGCCGAAGATGACCTCGGTCGGCTCGCAGGACACCACCGGCCCGATGACCCGTGACGAGCTGAAGGACCTGGCCTGCCTGGGCTTCTCGGCCGACCTGGTGATGCAGTCGTTCTGCCACACCGCCGCTTACCCGAAGCCGGTGGACGTCAAGACCCACCACACCCTGCCGGAGTTCATCTCCACCCGTGGCGGCGTTTCCCTGCGCCCGGGCGACGGCGTGATCCACAGCTGGCTCAACCGCATGCTGCTGCCGGACACCGTCGGTACCGGTGGTGATTCGCACACCCGTTTCCCGGTGGGTATTTCGTTCCCGGCCGGCTCGGGCCTGGTCGCCTTCGCTGCCGCCACCGGCGTGATGCCGCTGGACATGCCGGAGTCGGTGCTGGTGCGCTTCAAGGGCAAGATGCAGCCGGGCGTGACCCTGCGCGACCTGGTCAACGCGATCCCGCTGTACGCGATCAAGTCGGGCCTGCTGACCGTGGCCAAGGCGGGCAAGAAGAACATCTTCTCCGGCCGTATCCTGGAAATCGAAGGCCTGCCGGATCTGAAGGTCGAACAGGCGTTCGAACTGTCCGACGCCTCGGCCGAGCGTTCGGCGGCCGGTTGCTCGGTGCGCCTGAACAAGGAGCCGATCATCGAGTACCTGACCAGCAACATCACTCTGCTGAAGTGGATGATTGCCGAGGGTTACCAGGATCCGCGCTCGCTGCAGCGTCGCATCGAGAAGATGGAAGCGTGGCTGGCCAACCCGCAGCTGCTGGAGCCGGACGCGGACGCCGAGTACGCCGCCGTCATCGAGATCGACCTGGCCGACATCCACGAGCCGATCGTGGCCTGCCCGAACGACCCGGACGACGTGAAGACCCTGTCCGAAGTGGCCGGTGCCAAGATCGACGAGGTGTTCATCGGTTCGTGCATGACCAACATCGGCCACTTCCGCGCCGCTGCCAAGCTGCTGGAAGGCAAGCGTGACCTGCCGACCCGCCTGTGGGTGGCCCCGCCGACCAAGATGGACGCCTCGGAACTGACCAAGGAAGGCGTGTACGGCACCTTCGGTGCTACCGGCGCTCGTATGGAAATGCCGGGCTGCTCGCTGTGCATGGGCAACCAGGCGCAGATCCGCGAAGGTTCCACCGCGATGTCGACCTCGACCCGCAACTTCCCGAACCGTCTGGGCCGCAACACCAACGTGTACCTGGGTTCGGCGGAACTGGCGGCGATCTGCTCGCGTCTGGGCCGCATCCCGACCAAGGAGGAGTACATGGCGGACATCGGCGTGATCAACGCCAATGGTGCGGAGATCTACCGCTACATGAACTTCGACCAGATCGAGGAATACCAGGACGTGGCCAGCACGGTCGCTGCCTGATGCGGTAACGGAAAACCCCCGGCTCGCGCCGGGGGTTTTTTGTGAGCGGACGACGCATGGTAGTGCCGGCCGCTGGCCGGCATCCCGTTGAAATGAAAAACCCCCGGTGAGAGCCGGGTTTTTCATTGTGCCCGGCCAGGTGGCCTAGCCCATCCGCCTCGCAGTGAGGGCCTGCTCCTGGGCGAGGTCCTGCTGGGCGACCTGCTGTGCCTGCGAAATCTGCTCGGCCTTGGCGAGCGACTGTTCTACGGGCGTATTGACGGCCTCACTGATTGGAACCGACGCCCGCAGGTGTGCTGGATTGTCGAGCGCTCCCTGCACAACGAACATGCGAGATGCTGAGCCATCGCTGGGTGAATTGCCCAGTACAACATGATCGACGCGTTCCAGGCCGCTGCCCTTGGCCGCCGCAAGCAGGCCGGCCGTCACGCGCTCACTGGTTTCATCGAAGCTGCGCCCGTGCCTGGCATCCACGGTGGATACACCATCGCGAATCTGCCGGTAGAGCGCATGGTCTGGATGGCCTTCCTTCCTGGGATCCAGGCCTGCCTTGTCCAAGGTTGATTCAATGCTCTCCTGTAAAGGGTTCTTGGGAGAGAAAGCGGGATTGCTGAGAGAGGGCGAGCCCTTGCCGGTTGCATCCTGGATCAGCTGCTCCCCCGGCTTGAGCGCATTCTGGGCCCGCTGCTCCGCTTCAGCCTCGCGGCGGGCGTATGCACCGGCTTCCTCGACACCGCGCAGGAAATTGATACCGTCGCGCAGCAGACCGGGCCCGCCGCCGACAAGCACGGTCGCACCCGCACGCAGTTGATGAACATCACTGCGGTAGTCGGCAATCCGGCGCAGGTCCTCAGGATCCGTGACCCGCGCCTGTGGGTTGTCCAGTACAGATTGCACCGGACCCTTGTCGGTCATGCGATCAAGGAAATGAACCAATCGATGGGAATCGCCCAACTGGACCGCCACCGCGGCGGACATGACATGGCCGCTCTTCATCCCGGGTGTTCCGATCGAGGCGATGCGCTGGCCGTGCTCGGCGTTGCGCAGGATCTCCAGTTCCCTGGGCAGCGCATACATCTCGACCTTGCCGTAATGGGGACCGCCGGCACTGACCAGGTCGCCTGCCATCACATGGTTGGTGAAGGGTGCCGCGTTGGCTGGCTGGCCTTCAGGAAGGCGATATGCCAGCCCGGCGGCACCGTAGGGATTGAACGCGTCGCCGGGGAGGTTGTAGTGGTGTGCAGTGATCTGCGCGAGCGTGCCGCCGAGGGAGTGGCCGGTGACGTGTACCAGGCCATATCCATTTGCGTCAGCCAGCTCGATTGCCTGCTTGGTGAGCGCGAGGGCATCATCAATCTGCGCGTTGATTCTGGCGGTGACCATCGCCGCATCGATGCCGCCGTCAATCAGAGGCTGGCGATCAAACTCGGTACCGCGATGGGTGACGATTACTTCTTTGGATTCGAGATTATGGTAAATGACGCCTTGGTAGCCGGTGGCGGAGTTTAGGCTGGCCAATACACGATATTCCGTCCCGGCGATGGTAACAATGGCCTTGGGTTCAGGGAGCGGATCCTTGTAGACATGATCTGCGAGGGCTGCATTTGCTCGAGGATTCATTGGGCTGTTCCTTCAGTCCGTGTGGAGATTTCGATTGGGAAGTAATCCTCTCGCTTATCTTGAGACATCTTCTCGTACCAAGTCGAAGGCTCGGTAGGCGTCCACTCTGGCGATCCCCCTGAAGTCATGGGGCGTAAGGCGCGATGTACGTAATTAGTAGAGAGTTTCTCGGTTTCAAGCTTTGTGAATGAAGTCCATGCGGTTGCTTGGATACGGCGATCATCGATGATGAAGGGGAATGAAGCTTCCACGAGCACGGGTGTCCAAGTGCACGGGCCACGACCGTAATAATCGGCAACTTCCATGCCGTCGTTGAAAACAGCACTGCTGAATTCAGTTGCACTGAGGCGCTGTGCCTGAACCTCAACCTTGTGCTGGTTCGGCTCGTACTGCACCCCCTCCCAATTGTTGACCGGAGGGAGACAGAGTGGGTCTATCTCATACGTGACGAAGACCGAAGGAACGGGGACATCCACGGGTGCATCGTGGACCCGAATCACAATCGGCAGCGCATCCTTGGGCGCAGGATTCTCGCGATAGACCGGGAACGAGCGTTCCTTGCTGCAGCCCGCAGTGGCCAGTGTGATCAAAGCGATCATCGCAACATGAGCAAGGCTGGGGGCGGATTTCAGCATGAGCGGTCCATGTCGCTGCAGGATTGTCCTTGATCCTTGGAACACGCGGACTCATCACGAACGACGGCGCCATATCTGGGCAAATGCGACAGGTTGCGCAGTGGGTATTGCCCGTTACCCGGACCTCCCTCCCTGCGTACCCGAGCAGCGCGGCCTTGCGGGGTAACGTTCATCGGCGTTCCATTGCAGTGCGATACCTGACTATACGACCCGCTCCAGCCGCGCTCCAAGTCGGTGTCCTGCGGGCTCCCGGTCAACGCGCATGGCGTGCGGCAGGATCAAGCCTCGATCAGCGCCGTTGAAACATCAATGGTCGAAAGTGCTGGCGGCGGATCGGCAATCGAGCCTGACGTCTCTTGGAGGTGTCCAGCAGGGAGCGGAGCCGAGCGTGGGCTCGGCTCTACAGGGGCCTGTCAGCCGCGGGCGAGGGCGAGCAACCGCTCGGCGACCCGCTCCAGCGGCACCTGTTCCTCGGCCGCACCCAGCTTGAACGCGGCACCGGGCATGCCCCAGACCACGCTGGTCGCTTCGTCCTGCACCAGCGTTGGGGCGCCGGCCTGGCGCATTTCCAGCAGGCCGCGCGCACCGTCGTCACCCATGCCGGTGAGGATGGCACCGATGGCATTGCCACCGGCGCTCTGCGCGACCGAGCGGAACAGCACGTCCACCGCGGGCTTGTGCCGGTTCACCGCCGGGCCGTCGTCGATGCGGCAGCGCCAGCGCGCACCGTCGCGGATGATGCGCAGGTGCTTGCCGCCGGGTGGCAGGTAGGCGTGGCCGGGCAGTACTGCTTCGCCGTCGCTGGCCTCGCGCACGGCCATTGCCGAGTGGCGGTCCAGTCGCTCGGCGAAGGCGCTGCTGAAGCTGGCCGGCAGGTGCTGGGTCATCACCACGGCGGGTGCATCGGCAGGCATGCCTTCCAGCACCACGCGCAGCGCTTCGGTGCCACCGGCTGACGAGCCGATCGCGATCAAGCGGTCGGTGGTGCGGAACTGCGGCGAGGCAGCACGCATCGCCGGCGTTGCGTCCAGCGTGAGCTTGGGGGCGCTGGCACGCACCAGCGGGCGCACGCGCGAGCGCGCCGCCATCTTGACCTTGGCGATGATCTCCTCGGCATAGCCCTGCAGGCCACGGGCCACGTCCAGCTTGGGCTTGGAGACGAAATCCACGGCGCCCAGCGCCAGTGCCTGCAGGGTGGTGTCGGCGCCTCGCTCGGTCAGCGAGGAAATCATCACCACCGGCAGCGGATGCAGGCGCATCAGGTTTTCAAGGAACGCCAGCCCGTCCATGCGCGGCATTTCCACGTCGAGGGTGATCACGTCCGGGAGCAGGCGCTTGATCTTCTCGCGCGCCAACAGCGGGTCAGCCGCGGTGCCGACCACGTCGATGGCCGGGTCGCTGGACAGGATTTCCGTGAGCATCTGCCGCACGACGGCGGAGTCGTCGACGATCAGGACCCGGCAGGGGGCGTTGCCGGTGAAGGTCATTCGAACAGCTCCACGCCACCGGTGACCGGCGCCTTGGACAGGCGCGCACGCACCGCCGATTCGGTGGCGGCCACCTCGGCCTCATGCGCATGCGGCAGGCGCTGCACCACCACGCGGCCGGTATCGGCGAAGAACCAGATCTTGCGCGGATGGATGCCGCACAGGTCCTCGGCAATGATCGGAATGTGCTCGGCCTGAAGGTACTGGCGGACAAACTCGGCGTTGCGGGTGCCAACCGGGTTGCTGGTGAAGCCCTTCAGCACGTTGGCGCCACCGAACACCTTGGCCTCGATGCGCTTGCGGTGGGCACCACGCTTGAGCATGTCGTTGATCAGCAGTTCCATCGCGTAGCTGCCGTAGCGCGCGGGCGCGCCGTCACCGGCGTTGCCCTCGGGCAGCAGGAAGTGGTTCATGCCGCCGATCTTCAGCACCGGGTCGCGCAGGCAGGCGGCTACGCACGAGCCCAGCGTGGTGGTCAGCGCGGTGGTGTCATCGACCACCAGGTACTGGGTGGGCAGCAGCTTGGCGGCGATGGTCTGGAAGCGCGCATCCTGGTAGCGCATCACATCGTCGGTACGCAGCGAAGCATTCATGCGCCGGCCTTCGCCGCACGGCGGTACAGGGTGCGGCCGCAGGGCTGGATCAGGTCGGCGGCGTGCAGATAGTTCTCCGAATGGCCGGTGTAGAGCAGGCCGTCATCGGCCAGGTGCTGCACCAGACGGCCGAGGATCGCGCGCTGGGTCGGCTTGTCGAAGTAGATCATCACGTTGCGGCAGAACAGTGCGTCGAACGGGCCACCGACGTCGTAGCGCGGGGCGAGCAGGTTCAACGGGCGGAATTCGATCAGCTCGCGCAGCGCAGGCAGCACGCGGCACTGGCCCTCGTTGGGGCCGCTGCCACGCTGGAAGTAGCGGCGGCGCAGGTCTGGATCGAGGCTGGCGACGCGATCGATGTTGTAGACGCCGCGGCCGGCGGTGGCCAGCACCTGGGTATCGACGTCGGTGGCGATGATGCGTACCGGCGGCTTCAGGGTGCCAAAGGCCTCGCACGCGGTGATCGCCATCGAATAGGGCTCTTCGCCGGTGGACGCCGCGCACGACCACAGCAGCAACGGCGTGCGGCTGGAGCGCTGCTGCAGTTCTTCGCGCAGCTTGTCGAAGTGGTGCGGTTCGCGGAAGAACGAAGTCAGGTTGGTGGTCAGGGCGTTGGTGAACGCCTGCCACTCGTCACCGTCTTCCTGTTCCAGATGGTCCAGGTACTGCTGGAAGCTGCGCATGCCCAGCGTGCGCAGGCGGCGCGACAGGCGGCCATAGACCATGTCGCGCTTTGCCGGCGCAAGCGCAATGCCCACGCGCTGGTAGATCAGGTCGCAGACGCGGCGGAAATCACGGTCGGCGAACTCGAACTCGCGTGGGCCGGTAACGATGGGAGTAGGACTTTGCACGGGGGACGTGTCCATCGGCGGGGGCGGCGGCCGAAGCCGCCACGGGTGGGTCTCAGAATTCCTGCCAGTCGCTGTCGCTGGCGGCGAAGGTGCTGGCGTTGCTGCTGCGACGTGCCGGCGCGGGGGTGCTGGTCGGCTGCGGACGTGCCACGGTGGTGATGCGCGCCGGTTCCACGCGTTCGGCGACAGCCTTCACTGCGGCCGAGACCTGGTTGTCGAGCCGGAAGATCGCCACGGCATCGGCCAGCTGCGCCGCCTGGTCTTCCATCGCGCGTGCGGCGGCGGTGGCTTCCTCCACCAGCGCAGCGTTCTGCTGAGTGGTCTCGTCCATCTGCACCACGGTCTGGTTGACCTGCTCGATGCCGGCCGACTGTTCCTGCGAAGCAGCGGAAATCTCGGCCATGATGTCGGTCACGCGCTGCACCGAGGCGACGATCTCGCCCATGGTGCTGCCGGCCTGGCGGACCAGGCTGGAGCCCTCGGCAACCTTGCCGACCGAGTCGTCGATCAGGCCCTTGATCTCCTTGGCGGCAGCGGCCGAGCGCTGGGCGAGGGTGCGCACTTCGCTGGCGACCACGGCGAAGCCGCGGCCCTGTTCACCGGCACGCGCGGCTTCCACGGCGGCGTTCAGTGCCAGGATGTTGGTCTGGAACGCGATGCCGTCGATCACCGAGATGATCTCGGCAATCTTCTTCGACGAGGCTTCGATGGCGGACATGGTGGTGACCACCTGGCCGACCACTTCACCGCCCTGCGAGGCGACGCCGTGCGCGCCGATGGCCAGCTGGTTGGCCTGGCGGGCGTGCTCGGCGTTCTGGCGCACAGTGGAGGTCAGTTCCTCCATCGAGGCCGCGGTCTCTTCCAGATTGGCGGCCTGCTGCTCGGTCCGGCGCGACAGGTCGCTGTTGCCCGAGGCGATCTCGCCTGCGGCCAGGGTGATGCTGGAGGCGCTGGCCTGGATCTGGCCGACGATCTGGGTCAGCTGCGCGACCGTGGCGTTGGCATCGTCGCGCATGCGGGCGAACACGCCCTGGTAATCGCCGTGCATGCGCGCGGTCAGGTCGCCCTCGGCGATGGCCGACAGCAGCTGCGACAGCTTGCCGAGGTTGTCATCGCTGACCGCCATCATCGCGTTGAGGTTTTCCAGCATCAGGCGGAAATCGTGGTCGAAGCGCTGCGCATCGCCACGGCGGCTGAAGTCGCCGGCAGCGGCGGCGCTGGCCAACTGCTTGATCTCGGCGTTGATGCGGCCGAGGTTGGCCTTGACGGTGTCGACGGTGGTGGTCATCGCCGCCTTCTCGCCCGGGTAGCGGGCGATGTCGCGGCTCAGGTCACCGACCGCGTACTGTTGCACCACGTCCAGCACATCGTGCAGGGTCTGCACGTGGCTACCCACCAGGGCGTTGGTTTCCTGCACCATCAGCCCGTATTCGCCGGGGAAGGCGCTGGCGTCGATGCGGTAGCTGAGTTCGCCACCGTCGTGGCGGCGGGCCATTTCGCGCTGGCCGGTGATGACCGAATGCAACTGCTGCTGCATGCCGGCCATGGCGTCCAGCAGGCGACCGGTTTCATCGTGCGGCTGCGGGCCGATGTGGCTGTCGAGCTTGCCGGCGGCGATGCCTTCGGCGACGGCTGTGGCCTGCTTCAGCGGTACCGCGATGCGGTTGCCGATGACCCAGCTCAGGGCCAGTACGATCAGCACCAGGACGCCGCCGGAGACTGCCATGATGGCGGTGAACACCAGCGCCTGCTTCTGCACGTCGTCCATGTAGACGCCACTGCTGACCACCCAGTTCCACGGCGCGAACAGGCCGGCGTAGGCGACCTTCTCGACCTCGCCATTGCTGCCCGGCTTGGCCCAGCGGTAGCTGACGAAGCCGCCACCGGCCTTGGCCGCTTCGACCTGGTCGTAGTAGATGCGCACACCATCGTCGGTGCGGAAGTCCTTCATGTCCTTGCCGACCAGGTCCTTGCGGAACGGGTGCATCAGCAGCCGGTAGCCGGTGTCGTAGACGTTGAAATAGTAGGTATCGTTCTCTGCACGCATCACTTCCAGTGCCTGCAGCGCGGCGCGTTTGGCAGCCTCTTCGCTGAGTTCGCCGGTACCGGCCAGGCGGTGGTAGTGCTGGAGGATGCCGTAGCTCAGTTCGACCTGGGTCTTCAGTGCGGTCTTGCGGGTTTCGGTGAGATCCAGGTACTGCATGCGGGCGGCGATCACCGAGAGCGCGATCACGCCGAGCGCGATGAGCAGCGTCAGCAGGTTGAGCTTGCGCCGGACGGAAAGATTGCTGAAGTAGTGTTGCCAGCGATGCAGGAGATTCATCGAGCAGGACCCGGTTGAAGCAGGCGGGCGGCGCCGAGCCGGTCACGGCAGACAGACTGTGACAACCCCGTTATCGGCCGCGGAGGCGGGGCATTGAGGTGCGGTGTCGGAATGTATTCAGGTTTTTCCTGCAGCGGCGGCTGCGGCGCTGCCTGCGGCAGGCTGGTTTTGAAGCAACAGCAACAGCAACAGCGGCTGGTCGGCGCTGGATTGTCAGTAAGTGGCTGGGCCGGGGTGGGCAGGCAGGACACGCCGTAAACCCCCCTCCGGGGTCCGGCCCAGCCGCTGGCGGCTGGGCGTTCGGCCGCTTGCGAAGCAGTGCTTCGCAAGCAAAGCGCCCTCACCCTTGGGGGCTCGATGGCGCCTTGCTCGTGTGCGCAGTCCTGCGCACGCGGCAAGACCGGGGTTGGGCGTCCTGCCCAACCCGCCCGAGGCATGCCTCGGGCCCATGGCGCCAACGGTCCTGCCTGCCCACCCCGCCCCAGCCCTCCCGGCATTTCGGTGCCGGACGGAAAGAGCGTTGGATTTCCAGGTGAAAAGAGGGGTCAGATCCGTTTTCCTGCGGAAAACGGATCTGACCCCGGAAGTAATGCGGCTCTTGCTCTTCCTTCTTCAACCCGGGGTGGACGCGCACGGAAAGTGTCCGTGGCCGGGAGGGTGGGTTGCGCAGGGGTGTCCGCGGCATGGATGCCGCGGCCAAGCCCCCAAGGACGGGTTAACGGCGTCCCCTGCGCAACCCACCCTCCCGGCCCAAACGAAGGAAATCCGCAGCGCTTCGCGACCCACCCCGAGGGGCTTCGCCGTTGGCTGGATACCCGATACCCCGTAAACGAAAACGCCCCAGCACAGGGCCAGGGCGTTCTCGCAGATCAGGTCAGGCAGGCATCAGAATTCCTGCCAGTCCCCATCGGCCAGTTCGGTGGCCATCGGGCGACCACCCGCCGTGCGTCGGGCGGGCGGGGCAGCCGGAGCCGGTGCTGCCGGTGCAGCCGGACGCGGGGCCGGGGCAGCGGTGCGCGGCGGGGCAACCACGGTATCGGCTTCGTCCACCACGAAGATCGACACGGCCTCGCTGAGGTGACCGGCCTGTTCTTCCATCGCACGCGCGGCAGCAGTGGCTTCCTCCACCAGTGCGGCGTTCTGCTGGGTGGTCTCGTCCATCTGCACCACGGTCTGGTTGACCTGCTCGATGCCGGCGGACTGTTCCTGCGAGGCCGCGGAGATTTCGGCCATGATGTCGGTCACGCGCTGCACCGAGGCGACAATCTCGCCCATGGTGGCGCCGGCCTTGTGCACCAGCGCCGAGCCATCGTTGACCTTGCCGACCGAGTCGTCGATCAGGCCCTTGATCTCCTTGGCGGCGGCGGCCGAGCGCTGGGCGAGGGTGCGCACTTCGCTGGCAACCACGGCGAAGCCGCGGCCCTGTTCACCGGCACGCGCGGCTTCCACGGCGGCGTTCAGTGCCAGGATGTTGGTCTGGAACGCGATGCCGTCGATGACGCTGATGATTTCGGCGATCTTCTTCGACGAGGCTTCGATGGCGGACATGGTGGTGACCACCTGGCCGACGACCTCGCCACCCTGCGAGGCGACACCGTGCGCGCCGATGGCGAGCTGGTTGGCCTGGCGGGCGTGTTCGGCGTTCTGGCGCACGGTGGAGGTCAGTTCCTCCATCGAGGCCGCGGTTTCTTCCAGGTTCGCGGCCTGCTGCTCGGTCCGGCGCGACAGGTCGCTGTTGCCCGAGGCGATCTCGCCGGCGGCCGAACTGATCGCGCGGCTGGATTGCTTGATGCGGGTGACGATCTCGCTCAGCTGCGCGGCGGTGGCGTTGGCATCGTCACGCATGCGCGCGAACACGCCCTGGTAGTCGCCGTGCATGCGCACGGTCAGGTCGCCCTGCGACAGTGCCGCAAGCAGGCCGGAGATCTGCTCGATGCTGCCGGCGTTGGCGTCCAGCAGGCCGTTGATCTGCTGCGCCAGCTGCAGGAAGAAGCCTTCCTTGTCGGTGGCGTCAATGCGGCCGGACAGGTCGCCGGCGGCGGCCTGGGCGATCACGCGGGCCACTTCCGCTTCAACCTGCGCTTCCTGGGTACGGTCGCGCCATTCCACCACGTAGCCGACGGTGTCGCCGCCTTCATTGCGGATGGTCGACACCACCTGGGCGAACTGGGCATCGCCGTACTGCATCGGGCGACGCGCGACGCCGTGCGCCTTCAGGTTGCCCAGCAGGGTCTGGTCCATCTCGCCACGGTGCTCGAGCACGGTGACCGGCTTGCCGATCAGCGAGGCCTGGGCGTCGAAGTCCGGCAGGTCGCGGCGCACTTCGTCCTGGTACTGGCTCAGGGTCTGCTGCAGGGCGCGGTTGCTGTAGACGATGGTGTTGCTGGTGTCGGTCAGGTACACGCCGGTCGAGCTGTAGTCCAGCGCGGTGCGGATGCGCAGGTTCTCGCGGGCGACGGCCTGGTCGGTTTCGATGCGCTCGCGCAGGTCGCGCTGCATGCGCTGCATGGCCTGCATCAGTTCGCCCACTTCGTCCTGGCGGCTGACGTCGATATGGCCATCGAGCTTGCCACCGGCGACGTCGTTGGCGACCGAGACGGCGCCACGCACGCTGCCGACCAGTGCGCGTGCGAACAGCCACACCAGCACCAGGCCGAGCGCGGCGCCGCCCAGCAGGGCGATCACGGTCAGCACGGCCGAGGCGGAATAGGTGGAAGCGGCCTCTTCGCGCGAGGCGCGGGCGAGGCGGTTGTCTTCGGCGATCAGCGCTTCCAGCGCCGATGCAGCCTTGCGGTGCTTGGTACGGGTTTCGCCGACGAAGGTATCGATGGCGTCGTCCGGCAGGTCCAGTTCCAGCATCTCGGTGACGCTGTCATAGGACGCCAGGGCATCCTTCCATTCCTTGGCGAAGGTGTCGAACAGCTTCTTCTGTTGTGCGTTATCGACCAGCTTCGGATAGTCCTTGATCGACTTGTCCATGCTGGTGCGCAGGTCGACGGCCCGCTTGCGCGCATCGGCCTTGACGTCGTCGCTGGCGCGGATCAACTGCTGGTAGGCCGCATTGCGGTACTCGCCCAGCATGCCGCGCATCTCGCCGGCGAGGCGGATGCTTTCCATGCGTGAACCGGCCAGCTCGGTGGTGACGTTGTTCAGCGAATGCAGGCCGCGATAGGCGACGATGCCCTGCAGCAGCATCACCAGCAGGAGGACGCCGAAGGTCAGCAGCAGCTTCGGCATCAGTTTCAGGTTGTTGATCCACGGCATGGGCGTTGCGAGCTCCTAAGGCAGACGCGCCCGGGCATCGGGCCCGGTTGCAGCAGAAACCACGCCGGCACCAGGTCCGGCGTAGTTCGACGGACAGCGGATTACTTGATGTTGGCCAGCTTCAGCCCAGCCGGCGAGCTGACTTCGATTTCCGCGCGCGAGGCGTCGCGCTGGATCTTGCCGATCACGCAGACGGTCTTGCCTTCCAGGGTTTCCAGCGGGAAGGAGAACTTGCCGCGGTTCTCGCCGGCGATGCGGGCCGAGAAGGTGTGGCGCGGGAAGGCACCGCCCATGTACAGGAAGGTCGGCTGGCCTTCGGAACCTTCTGCGTAGCGGGCCTTTTCAACCTTGCCACAGACCATGCCGTCCTTGCCGACCGAACGCGGCGCCATTTCCGGCGGGATCATGTCGGCCGACTGGGCGAAAGCGGAGGTGGCGGTGGTGGCCAGGACAGCGGCCGAGACGAACGCAAACAGGGACTTCATCGAGGGTATCTCCGGGGATGGTAACGATCGGGCCGGTCCTGCGCGCTCCTGCGCGGCCGGCTTCTGTCCCCCTATCGGCACCGCCGAAGGGAACTGAAGGGTTTTGTGACTGGAACGTGAAGCAGTTCCGGTTGCTCAGGCGGCGACGTCTTCGGCGAGGCTGGCCTGGCCCATGTCGGCGCTGTCGAGCAGGGTCTCGATGTCCAGCAGGATCAGCATGCGATCGTCGTGGGTACCGATGCCGGAGATGAAGCGGGTATCGACGGCGGCGCCGAATTCCGGGGTCGGGCGGATCTGCTCGGCCGACAGCGGGATCACGTCGGAGACGCTGTCGACGACGATGCCGACCACGCGGTCTTCCACGTTCAGCACGATCATCACGGTGAAGGCGTCGTAGCGGGCGTTGTCCAGGCGCAGTTTCAGGCGCAGGTCGATCACCGGGACGATGGTGCCGCGCAGGTTGATCACGCCCTTGATGTAGTCCGGGGCATCCGGCACGCGGGTAACCGCATCATAGCCACGGATTTCCTGCACCTTGAGGATGTCCACGCCGTAGTGCTCGTCACCAAGCGTGAAGCTGAGGAATTCGCCACCGGTGCTGGCGGCGGAGCTGGTCTTGTCGTTCATCGAGGGGTCCTGGTTCTGCCGGAAGTCCCGGTGTCAGGCTCGATATCGGCCCCGCTGGGGGGGACTTTAGGTGCCCGGGGAAAGGCATCCACGCATGGCGTGGATCCACCGGAGATCGGTAGTGCCGGGCCTTAGAGCTCGCCGTTGCGGCGTG
>NZ_JAXBQT020000021.1:0-86021 GCF_047520755.2 Stenotrophomonas sp. FR010
ACTCACGCCTTGACACTGTTTCCCACCACGACGCTCTGCCGATCTGCCGGCCGCTGGCCGGCAACCTCATCCGCTCAACCGCCGCCTTTGGTCGGCAAGGGCGCTGGCACGTTCAACAGCCCGCCCGCTGCCACATAGGCGGCCAATGCCTGGCCCTGGCTGAGCAGATGGCGCTCCATGGTGCGTTCGGCAGCCTGCGCATCGCGGCGGCGGAAGCACTCCATCAACTCGCGGTGTTCGGCCAGCGACTGCGCCGTGCGGCCCGGGGTCAGCAGCTGGCGGCCGCGATGCATCTTCAGGATGCGGTGCAGGTCGTGGGTGATGCGGATCAGCCACGGATTGCCCGCGTAATGCTGCACGGTTTCGTGGATCAGGTAGTTGTTGCGATAGTACTCGGCAATGTTGCCCTCGGCCGCCGCCGCTTCCATCGCCGCATGCAGGGCCTCCAGTTGTTGCACACCGGCATCGTCGATGTGCTGCACCGCCTCATGCGCGCAACGGCCTTCCAGCATGGCCATTACCGGGAACAGCTGGTTGAGGTCTTCCAGCGTCAACCGGGTGACCCGGCTGCCACGACCTGCGTCGATCTGTACCAGGCCTTCGGCGGCCAGCAGCTTCAACGCCTCGCGCAGCGGCGTGCGGCTGATGCCCAGTTCTTCGCACAGCGCGGGCTCGTCGATCCACTCGCCCGGCGGCAGCCGATAGTCGTAGATGCGCTCGCGCACGTGGTCGGCCACCTCTTCATACAGAGGTGCGCGCTTCTTCGGTGACCGCGGGGCAGGGGCAATGGCCATGGAGGAAGTGTACCGCCAGGTAGTGCCGGCCGCTGGCCGGCAACCCATGATCGCTGGATGGCTTCATGGGATTGCCGGCCAGCGGCCGGCACTACCGTTGGGTAGTTACATCCAGCCCGGCACCACGAATACCAGCCAGGCCAGCAGCGGTCCAAGCGCCACCACCAGTCCGCTGTAGACCAGGAAGCGGCGGAACAGGGTCTCGCGTTCCTCCTTGGCTGCCGAGGCCACCACCAGTGCGCCATTGGTGGAGAACGGGCTGACATCGACGATGGTGGACGACACCGCCAGCGCGCAGATCACGCCGGCGGCGCTGAGGTGACCCTGCATCAGGAACGGAACCGCCAGCGGAATCGTGGCGCCCAGCACTGCGGCCGACGAGGCGAATGCGGAGACGATGCCGCCGACGTAGCAGACCAGCAGCGCGCCGAGCAGCGGAATGCCGATGTCGGACACGCCATTGCCGATGAAGTCCACCGCGCCGGCATGTTCCAGCACGCCGATGTAGGTCACCACGCCACAGATCAGCAGCACGGTGGACCAGCTGATGCCATCGACCGCGCCCTTCTGGCTTTGTGGCGACAGCAGCGCCAGCGCCACCGCCACGGTGATCGAGACCAGGCCGACGTTGAGGTTGTAGATCAGCGCGGCCACGCCCAGGCCGAGCAGGCCGATCAGGGTGAACAACCGTTCGCGGGTCAGGCCCACCGCATCCAGTGCCGCCGGATCATTGCTGAGCGTGCCGCCGCCTGCTGCGACCAGCGCGCCATGGCCTTCGATCGCGAACTGGCGCGACGACGCCTGCGGGCCACCGGCCATCGCCAGTTCGGCATTGCCGATCGTTCCTGCCGCGGTGATCGAGCCGCGACGCAGCAGGGCGATGCCACCGAAGGCGAAGAAGCAGATCGTCGCCATCATGAAGTTGAAGCCCAGGCTGGTCAGGAACACTGCCATCTCGGTCACTTCCAGCCCAGCCTTCTGCACCACGCCGTTGGTGATGCTGCCGTACACGCTGATGGGCGAGAAGCCGCCGGCCTGCGCACCATGGATGACCAGCAGGCCCATCATCAGCGGGTTGATGTTGTACTGCTTGGCAAAGCGCAGCGCGACCGGGCCGATGATCGCGACCGCCGCCGGGCCCAGCGCACCGAACGCGGTGAGCACCGCGGTGATCACGAACATCACCCACGGAATGGCCACGATATGGCCGCGCACGGCTTTCACAGCCCAGTGCACCAGCAGGTCGATGGTGCCGTTCTTCTGCGCGATGGCGAACAGGTAGGTGATGCCGACCAGGGTCAGGAACAGATCGCCGGGGAATCCGGCCAGGACCTCCTTGCCGCCCATGTCAACCCACAGCCCACCGATGATGAAGGCCAGCGCGAAGGCGACGGCACCCATGTTGATCGGCATCGCCGTGGCGACGATGAACATGATCACCAGACCGATGATCGTTGCGATTTGTGGACTCATGCGCCCTCCCAGACACGTGGCTCACGTACAGCGCGGATGGAGACCCGCCATCCCGGGGTAAGGCGACGTACGGCGTATTGCGTGATACGTACTGCTCGAACCCGTTACTGAAGCCGTTCCAGCGCGCTGCGGACCCATGCCGCGGCGCCGGCCAGGCTCTGGAACTCTTCTACCGCGCGCACCTCGCAGCACGGATAATCGGACGCGACCATGCGGGCCAAGGCATTGCCCGGGCCCAGCTGCAGGAACACCCGCGCACCGCGCTCGTAGGCCTGGCGCATCACCTGCGCCCACTCGATGGTCTGCGCCAGTTGCAACGACAGCGTGTGGACCGCCGTTGCGCGATCCCGCACCGGACGCGCATCGATGCCGGCCAGCAGCGGCAGGCGTGGGCCCTGCAGCGCCGAGGCATCGAGTGCGGCGGCGAACGGTGCGACAGCAGAGCGGAGCAGCGGCGTATGCGCGGGCACATGCACCGGCAGCGGGCGGATCTCCGCACCCTGCGCGCGAGCGTCATCGGCCAGCGCCTGCAGAGCGGTCTGCGTGCCGCCGACGATGAAGTGATCGCGGCCGTTGGCGATGGCCACATGTGCGCCGTGTGCATCACACAGCGGCTGCAGGGTATGGCGCTCCAGCCCCAGCACGGCCTGCATGCCTGCATCGGCAGGGCTGGCGGCATCCATCAGCCGCGCGCGCTGCGCGGCCAGGCTCAGGCAGGTGCTCGCATCAACGCTGCCGGCAACCACATGCGCCGCCAGTTCACCGATGCTGTAGCCGGCCACCAGCACCGGTGCTGGCACTGCTTCGCGAAGTCCCTGCCAGTGCGCGAGGCTGGCTGCACACAGCAGGGGCTGCGCGAGTGCATTGCCGAAGCGCGATTCGTCAGCGGCCGCCGCGAACACATCGCGTCCAAGCACTGCGCTGGCGGTCTCCAGTACGTCGCGCGCGGCCTGCAGATCGCGCACGCGGTCGAACATCGCCGCATGCTGCGCACCTTGCCCGGGGCAGAGCAGGGCAAGGCTCATGCGCCCTCCTGCAGCAGCAGGAACCAGCTGCAGGCCAGCAGGTCGGCGCTGCCACCCGGGCTCAGGCGGCGCGCGACGAAGCCCTCGCCGATGTCGTGCAGGTGTGCCTGCCAGCCAGGCGCGAAGGCACCGCCCGCCTCGATGAAGCGGCGCGCCTGCTGCTGCGCCCAGGCCAGGCCCTCTGCGCCGCCACGGTGCAGCAGGTTGAGATCGTCCACCTGCGCGACCAGCTGCATCAGGGTCTGGCACATCGCTGCATCACGCGGCAATCCACTGTGCAGGGCATGACGCAGGGTCGGTATGGCCAGCTCGCGCAGCATGGGGTAACCGGCGGCGGCCTGTTCGCGCACGCCCGGCACGCCATGCCGCAGGCGCGCGCGCTGGCCGGGGCTGGAGGCATCCAGCGGCGCCACGGCGAACGCATCCGCCCAGTGCTGTACGGCCAGGCACACCTGCTCAGCGGGCGCGGCGTGGCCCTGCTGGCGACGGCAGCGTGCGGCAGCGGCCACCAGCAGGCCCAGGCTGAAGATGGCACCGCGATGGGTATTGATGCCGGCAGTGGCACGCAGCATCGCGTGCTCGGCAGCAATGCCTTGCGCGCGCAGGATGGCGAACGGCGCGTCAGCGGCACCGGCGTCGGCAATCGCGGTGAAGAAGTGGCGCAGCGCGAACAGGCTGCGCAGGAACGTACCGGCGTCCATGTCGTCATGGCTGCCGGTATCGAAGGGGGTGACCAGCCCTGGCTTGGGCGCGCAGGCCAGTTCGGCATGCAGGCTGGTGATGGCCAAGCGGCCCAGACGCGCGCTGTCGATCGCGTTTGCATCCTGCAGCCGGGACTGGAAGACCGCGCTCACGCCGCCGCTCCGGCAGTCTCGAACAGGCGCTCGCGGACGTCCAGTGCAGCACCCTCCAGGCGCTTCACCAGCACCTGGCGGCTGTCACCGGCAAACTCGCGCCAGTTCACCGCGCCGCCATCAGGCAGGCACAGTTCACCATCGACCCGGCGGGCATGCGCGTGCTCCCAGGCGTTCAGGCGTGCGGCAAGCGCATCGGCCTGCGTACGGCTCTCAACCTGCCACAGCAGGTCGATGTCCGAGCATGCGTGCACATAGGGCAGGCCGCTGAGGTGCTGCCAGGCGAAGGCGCCGAACACGCGTGCCGGTGCAACGCTCGCCAGTGCGTGCAGGGCCCTCTGCCAGTCGGTTGGCACGCCCCGGGTGAGTACCGCGTCCAGTGCGGGCGGCAATTGCAGGCGCTGCACATCCTGCTGCGGCACGCGCAGCGCAAGGCGCAGCTTGCCTTCGCCCGGTGGCAGCGGCACGCCCAAGCGCAGGCGCGGGTCGGGGTCATCCGCGGCGCGGCGCGCCACCATGGCCGGCAGACCCTGCGCGAACCACGCTGCCAGGCGCGGTTCCTGCGCAGCCACGTCGGCCCGCCAGTCGGCGTGGGCCGACAGCCAGACCAGCATGTGGCGTGCGGGCTGATCAGGCATCGCTGCGGGCCACCGCATCTGCAACATCCGCCGCCAGTGCACGACCGCCGCGCTGTGCAGCCAGCGCCGCGCGTGCATCGCCGTCGCTGGGTGTGCGCAGGGCCCGCAGCAGGTGCTGGGCGAGATCGCCATCCCACAGCGATTCCACCGCACCCATCGCCACGTAGTTGGCCACGCCCGGCGCAAATACCGGCGAGCTCTGGCTGAGTGCCTGCAGCTTCTCCAGCGGTTGCTTGGTTACCCGGGCCATCGCGCGCAGGTCCATCACCCGTACCTGTGCATCGGGCAGGGCATGGATGTGGTCGGCCATCAGGCCGAAGGACAGGAATCCGCCGCTCACCGATTCGCCGTAGACCAGGGTGACCAGACGCGCGCCACGGCGGCGGGCCAGGTCGAGAGCCTGCGCGAGATGCGCGAAGTAGCCGTTGATGCCCAGCAGCTCATCGCGCCGCGCCAGGCGCTGGCCGGCAGTGTCCGCCAGCATCACGATCGACCGCTGCGGGTGTGCGGCGGTGCTGGCAAGCACGGTCCCGGCCAGCGCCAATGCATGGTCGACGCCAACCTCGATGCGATCGGTGGTGCCGATCACGGTCACCTCGCCATCGTCGGTGGTGGCGGTACCGGTCAGCACCGAATCCTGGATGTCGATACGATGGCCACGCGGGAACAAGGCATCGAGCAGAGACTGCAGCGGTGCGCTCATGGCAGCCTCCGGGCGGCGGTGGCGGCAAGGAAGGCGTCGGTGTCCAGCAACGGCAGTCGTTCGGGTTCGGCGATGCCTTGGCGGGCCCAGATTTCCAGCCCATCGCGGCAGTCGCCCCAGGCCTGCATTCGGGCTTTCAACGCCGCATGGCGTTCCTGCAGCGCGGCCAGCGCAGCATCGGTATCCGTGCTGGTGGCATCGGGTTGCAGCGCATTGCTTGCGGCCTGCGCGAAGGCTTCGATGGCGTCGGGTACCAGCACCTGTGCCTGGTCGATCAGATAGCGGTGCTTGCCACCGGTCACACGCCAGACCAGCGCGCGATCGCGTGAGTCGAACTCTTCCACGCCGCGAACGGTTTCGATCACCTCCGGTCCGGACAGCGACATCCGGCCTTGCTCGGACATGATGACCGTGGTGCAGCAGCGGGCAACGATGCCCATGCCACCGAAGGCGCCGTTGCCGCTGCCGATCAGCGCGATCACCGGCACGCCCGCTGCACGCGCGTCCAGGGTGGCGCGCATGATCTCGGAGATCGCAATCAGACCCGCATTGGCTTCGTGCAGCCGCACGCCGCCGGTATCGAGCAGCAGCAGCACGCCGTCAGGGCGGGTGTGCGCCGCACGGCGCAGCAGCCCAGTCAGCTTGGCGCCATGTACTTCGCCCACGCCTCCGCCCATGAATTCACCCTGTTGTGCGGCCAGCAGCACGTGTTTGCCCTGCAGCCTGGCCTCGCCGACGACGATGCCATCGTCGAACGCGGCCGGCTGATCGAGCTGGGCCAGGTGCGGACTCATCATCCGTCGCGCCGGGCCGAGGAACTCGTGGAACGAGCCGGCGTCGACCAGCCCGGCGATGCGCTCGCGCGCATTGGCTTCGTAATAGCTGTGGCGCTGTACGTGGTTCATGGCGCGCCTCCGGCCAGCAGGGTTTCCACGGCCTGGTCCAGGCGCAGGCTGACCACGGCCGGGGTCGCACCGGCGTCGTTGATCGAGACGCGCACATCGCGCAGCGGATGACGCTGTGCGAAGTCGTTGATCACCGCCTGCCAGATGCTGCCGAAGCCCTGCGCGGCGGTGATGACGCGCACCGTCATCGCGCCCTGCTGCGCCGCCGGTTCCAGCAGGATTTCCAGGTTGCCCGACGCCAGCACGCCCACCAGCACCGCATTGCGCGCGAACGGCACGTCGGTGCGGCCTTCGAATCGATAGTCGAGGGTTTCCATGCTCAGCCCCTTACCAGTTGCGGAAGCGCTTGGGCGGGTCGTACAGACCGCCGGACCAGCGCACCAGGTCCTTCACCGAACGCGCCGCCAGCAAGTCACGGCTGGCATCGCGCACGGAGATGCCGAGGTCACCGGGACGGCGGATCACGCCGCGGTCGCGCAGGTTCTCCACCATCGCGCGGTCGCGCCCGATGCCCACGGCGGTATAGCCGGCCACGCCACGGATCGCCTGTTCGCGCTCCTCGGGATTGCGGCACAGCAGCAGGTTGGCGATGCCTTCCTCGGTCAGCACATGGCTGACGTCGTCGCCGTAGATCATCACTGGCGGCAGCGGCATGTTCGCGCGTTCGGCCAGTTCCCAGGCGTCGAGGCGGTCAACGAATGCCGGGGCCATGTGCTCGCGGAAGGTTTCCACCATCTGCACCACCAGCTTGCGCCCGCGTGGCATCTCGCCCGGGCGTGCGGCCTGCTGGCCGGCCTTGATCCAGGCCTCGCTGGCATGGCGGCGGCCGCGCGCGTCCGAGCCCATGTTCGGTGCGCCGCCAAAGCCGGCGATGCGGTCGCGGGTGGCAGTGGAACTGTTGCCCTGCAGGTCGATCTGCAGGGTGGAACCGATGAACATGTCGCAGGCATACAGGCCTGCGGTCTGCGAGAACGCGCGGTTGGAACGCATCGAGCCGTCGGCGCCGGTGAAAAACACATCGCCCCGCGCGGCAATGTATTTCTCCATGCCCAGTTCCGAACCGAACGAATGCACCGATCTGACGAAGCCCGATTCGATCGCCGGAATCAGTGCCGGGTGTGGGTTCAACGCCCAGTGCTGGCAGATCTTTCCCTTCAGACCGAGCGATTCGGCGTAGGTGGGGAGCAGCAGTTCGATGGCGGCGGTATCGAAGCCGATGCCGTGATTCAAACGATTCACGCCGTACTCGGCGTAGATGCCCTTGATGGCCATCATTGCCATCAGCACCTGGATCTCGGAGATCTGCGCAGGGTCGCGGGTGAACAACGGCTCGATATGGTTCGGCTTCGGCGCCTGCACCACGAAGTTGACCCAGTCCGCAGGAATATCGACGCGGGGGAGGCTGTCGACGATCTCGTTGACCTGGGCGATGACGATGCCGCCACCGAAGGCGGTGGCTTCGACGATCACCGGAGTGTCTTCGGTATTCGGCCCGGTATAGAGGTTGCCGTGGCGGTCGGCGGCCTGCGCGGCGACCAGCGCTACGCGCGGCGTAAGGTCGATGAAGTAGCGGCCGAACAGTTCCAGGTAGGTGTGGATGGCACCGATCTGGATGCGCCCTTCGGCCACCAGGTTGGCCAGTCGCACCGATTGCGGGCCGGAGAACGAGAAATCCAGTTTCGAGGCGATGCCACGCTCGAATACGTCCAGGTGCGAGGGCAGTGAGAGGACCGACTGCACCATGTGCAGGTCATGCACGCGGGCGGGGTCGAGGTCGGCCAGCGCCTGGGCGAGGAAATCTGCCTGCTTCTGGTTGTTGCCCTCCAGGCAGACCTTGTCGCCTGGCTCCAGCACTGCGTGCAGCAACTCGCCGACGTCGCTGCTGGCGACCTCGCGTCCCCGGGCCCACGGCGCGGCACGTTCCAGGCGGGCCTGGCGACTGCGTTCCAACGTATCCCAGCTCGGGTTCATTGACCGGCTTCCGACGGGTGTTGGGATAATTACGGCATAATTACGAAGTGGGTACAACCTGCAGTGCAGCAAAGAGAAGGGCCCGCACGGAGGCGGGCCCATTCAGGGTGTGGGGTGTGCCGACCAACGGTCGGCACCCACCGGTTCGCAGGTGGCTCAGAACTTCCAGCGCAGGCTGGCCGACACGAAGCGCGGCTCGCCGAAGTTGTTGTAGTCCAGGTTGGCCCAGTAGGTCTTGTCCAGCGCGTTGCGCACGCTCAGCGTCGCGGTCCAGTTGTCGCTGATGCGGTAGTTGGCGTTGAACTGCACCAGCGAATACGCCGGCTGGTTCACCGTCACCGTGCCGCCGAGCGGGTAGGCGATGTTGTAGCCCTGTACCTTGCTCTGCCACTGCAGGCCACCGCCGATGCTCAGGCGTTCCAGCGCACCGCGCAGCTGCAGTTGCGTGTTGAGCTGCAGCAGGTCCTTGGGCGGGTTGGCGTACAGCAGGTCGGTGGCGGCGCGGGTGACCTTGACGTGGGTGTAGCCGGCATTGACCGTCCAGCCCGGCAGGATTTCGCCGTTGATATCCATCTCCCAGCCACGCGCCTTGGTACCGTTGACGCCGATGTAGGCCGAGCTGCCGTCGCTGAGCGAACCCTCCGGCACGCCCATGTCACGCACCGCGTAGTTGTCCTGCTTGGCCTCGAACACAGCGGCATTTGCGGTCAGGCGGCCATCGAACCACTGCGTCTTGAGGCCCGCTTCCAGGTTCGAGCCCTGCACCGGTGCCAGCAGGTTCTCGTTGCGGTCCTTGTAGTTCTGCGGATTGAAGATCTCGGTGTAGCTGGCATAGGCCGACACGTTCGGGGTGATCTCGTAGACCAGGCCCACGTACGGAGTGACTTCATCGCTCACCTTGTACGCACCGCTGGTGCCGGTATAGGCGCCGGCGGCGTTGTAGGAGCGGGTGAGGGTTTCCCACCGGCTCAGGCGTGCACCGGCGATCAGCGACAGCGGATCGGCCAGGTGCAGGCGCGTGGCCAGATAGACGCCACTCTGCGTGGTCTTGGCCACGCGGCGCGCGCCGGTGCGGCGGTAGGTCACCTCGGAGATATCGCCGTTCCAGCTGTATACGTTGGGGATGTAGTAGCAGCGCTCGCGTGCACCCGTGGCGCTGACACACGTTGCCCAGTCGCTCGGGAAGTTCAGCGCCACGGTGTTCGTGGTCCCTTCCAGATCCGACCACTGGGCACCGACCGTGAGGTCGTGGTCGCGGCCGAACAGCGGGAAGCTGCCGGTCAGGTAAGCATCGACATTGCGGCGGGTGTCTTTCGAATCACCGGCGGCCGCACGCAGGAAGATGCCCGAGCCGGTCACCGGGTCCGGGTTGCCGGTGCCGTACAGGCGCACGTTCTGCACGTTGCCGCGGGTGTAGGCGGTGTTGATCTTCAGCAGCCAGTTGTCGCCGAAGCGCTGTTCCAGGTTGGCGAAGGCGGTGTTGCTCTCGCGCTTCCAGTAGCTCCACTTCGGCGACAGGTTGGTCGAGCGCGGCAGATGGGCGAAATTGCCCTGGCTGTCGAAGAACGGCACGGTGCCCCAGGTCGAACCGGTCGGGTTGTTGTCCTGGGTCTGGTAGCCGAGGGTGAGGGTGGTGCTGTCGGTGACATCGCCTTCCAGCACCGCCATGCCGGCCATCTTGTTCTCGTCGTAACGGTCGTAATACAGGCCACGATCGGTGTAGGCGGCGACCACGCGGCTGCGGAAACGGCCGTCATCGGTCAGAGGCGCGGTGACATCGGCTTCCATGCGGCGGTAGTCCCAGCTGCCCGCGCTGACCGCGAACGACGCGTCGAATTCCTTGCCGGGGCGCTTGCGCAGCAGGTTGACCGTGGCCGACGGCACGCCGGCGCCGCTGAGCAGGCCGTTGGCACCGCGGATCACTTCGATGCGGTCGTAGAAGGCGGTGTCGTATTCCTGGTTGGTGGAGCCGCTGTAGGTGGGAATGCCGTCGACCTGGAAGTCGGTGATGGCGAAGCCACGCGCGTAGTACAGCGGGCGCTGCGTGTCATAGAAGGACACGCTGACGCCGGTCACGTTGCGCATCACATCGTTGATGCTGAACAGTGATTCGTCCTGCAGGCGCTGCAGGCTGATCGCGGTGGCCGACTGCGGGGTTTCCTGCAGGGTGATCGGCAGGCGCGTGGTACTGGCCGGCGGAGCGGACCGCTCGGCCCGGACGCTGACCCGGTCCAGGGTCTTGGCATCGGCGGCGGCATCGGTGGCGGCGAACGCGGCGGGCGTGACCAGCAGGGTCAGCGACGAAAGCAGGGCAGCCGGCAGCAGCGCGCGGCGGGGCAGGCGGTTACGGACAGGCAGGGGCATGGTGGGCTCGAGGCTTGGAAACGGGGGAAGGGCGGCAACAGTCGTCCAGCACCCGGGGCGGCGGCTTCGGGCACGGTCAGGTCCGTCTGCTAAGGCGCGAGGTCACTGCGCGGGGTGCAAATGTAAATAAGTCTTAACAACATTACAATTCGCGTCGTTGCGTAGGGGCTTTCCGGCATCCGGCAGGCTTCCTGTAGAGCCGAGCCCATGCTCGGCTGTTGGCAGCCGCGAAGAGCAGCCGAGCGCAGGCTCGGCTCTACAGGCGGTAGCCCGCCCAGACGCAAACGGCCACCCGAAGGTGGCCGTCCGTCTGCATCGAAGGAACGCGCGGGCTTACAGCGCCTGCAGTTCCTCATTGGCATTGCGCTTTTCCTTCGCCGGAGCCGGAGCCGGAGCCGCAGCGGCCGGAGCCGGCACCGCCGCGTTCGCATCCACCGGCACCTCCAGGTACGGCAGGTGCAGGGTCTGGCTGGTCAGCGTACGGATCTCGTTCACCAGCGCCGGGCTGTCGTTGAGCTTGCGCCCATACGACGGCACGATCTCGCGCAGGCGGGTTTCCCAACCGGCCTTCATCTGGTCCGGGAAGGCCTTGGCCATCAGGTCCAGCATGATCGGCGGCGAGGTCGACGCGCCCGGCGACGCGCCGAGCAGTGCGGCGATGGTGTGGTCCTTGTCGGTCACGATCTCGGTACCGAACTGCAGCACCGGGCCCTTCAGCGGATCGCGCTTGATGATCTGCACGCGCTGGCCGGCGGTGACCAGCTTCCAGTCACCCGGCTTGGCATTGGGGAAGTACTTGACCAGTTCGGCCTGGCGGTCGGCATCGTTCAGGCGCGCCTGGCCCATCAGGTACTGCACCAGGTCCAGGTTGTCCTTGCCCACTTCCAGCATCGGGCCAACGTTGTTGTGGGTCACCGAGGAATACAGGTCCCACCACGAGCCGTGCTTGAGGAACTTGGTGCTGTACAGCGCAAACGGCCCGAACAGGACCACCGGTTTGCCGTCCAGCTTGCGCGCATCCAGGTGCGGCACCGACATCGGCGGCGAACCGGTCTCGGCCATGCCGTAGGCTTTCACGCCATGGCGCGAGGTCACGTCCTGGCCCTGGAAGGCGAGGAACTGGCCACCGACCGGGAAGCCGGCATAGTCCTTCGACTCCGGAATGCCGGACATCTGCAGCAGCTTCAGCGCGGCGCCGCCGGCACCGATGAAGACGAAGCGGGTGTGGGTGGTGGTTTCGGTGCCGGCCTTGAGATCCTTCACCGTCACGTTCCAGCTCTTGTCGGCGTTCTGCCGCAGCGCGGTCACTTCATGGTTCAGGTGCAGGCTGAAGTTCGGGCTGCGCTGCAGGCCGGCGGTCAGCTGGCGGGTGATCACACCGAAGTTGACGTCGGTACCGAGCGGCATCCAGGTCGCGGCCACCTTCTGCTTCGGGTCGCGGCCTTCCATCAGCAGCGGCGCCCACTGCTTGATCTGTGCCGGATCTTCCGAGTACTGCATGCCGTAGAACAGCGGGTTCTTCACCAGCGCCTGCTGGCGCTTGTGCAGGTAGGCGATGTTGTCATCGCCCCAGACGAAGCTCATGTGCGGCGTCGGGTTGATGAAGTCGCTGGGCTGGCTCAGCCGGCCTTCCTTCACCTGGTGCGACCAGAACTGGCGCGAGACCTCGAACGATTCGGCGATGCCGACCGCGCGCTTGGTCTCGATGCTGCCATCGGGCAGTTCCGGGGTGTAGTTCAGTTCGGCGAACGCCGAATGGCCGGTGCCGGCGTTGTTCCAGCCGTCGGAGCTTTCACCGGCGACGCCGTCGAGGCGTTCGTAGACCTGGATCTTCCAGTCCGGCTGCAGTTCCTGCAGGTAGGTGGCCAGGGTAATGCTCATGATGCCGGCGCCGACCAGCACCACATCGACGGGCTTGTCGTTGCTGGCGGCGGGCACCGAGCGCTGGGTCAGCGGCCAGTACAGGAACAGCGCGGCGGCCAGCAACAGCAGCACGAGCAGGGCGAGAAGAGCCTTGCCAAATTTCTTCATGGGGGCGGGATCGTTGGCGGAGGGGAAGGGGTCAGGATGCGCGTGGGGCAGGGAAAGGGCGTGAAGAAACAACGCCTTGCCGCATCCAGGTGCGATTCTAACCGGATCCGGTCCGTTTTTGATGCAACGCAGCATCCGGTCGGCGGTCCTCTACCATAGCGCCAGGCCATGCCCGGCGACGCGGCCGTCCCTGCGGATGCCGATGCCGCCCGGCCGCGGGGCGTCGAAGGCGTTTCCCGGGAGTGCAGGCAGCCGGGTCAGTCACTGCCGACGGTGAAGTATTCCACGGCGAAATAGCCGATCTGGTACGCCAGCGTTGCCAGCACCAGGCGCAGCTGTGTGCGTTGGCTGCGCAGTCGCCAGCCGAGCACCGCCACCGCCAGCATCAACACGGCATGCAACGGGTACGCGGCTCCCAGCAGCTTCCAGCGGCTGCTGCCCTTGATGGCGGTATCGACCAGGTCGAGCAGGGTCAGTGCAGCAATCACGCTGAAGATCCAGCGCCGGCGCTGCATGAGATAGTTCCCGTAGCTGCCGTATTCGCGCAGGTCGTCGGGAAACAGCAGCGCGCACAGCAGGAACCAGGTCGCGCAGTACACGATCACGAACAGGTAGGTTTCAAACGTCCAGCGGTGCACCTCGATGAGGCGGAACTCCCACCACCAGAAGGTCACCAGCGATATCAGCGTCCACGCCACCCAGCCCAGGTGCAGGGCCGAGCAGCCGCGGCGCTGCGGATGCTCGATGATCTGCGCCAGGCCCTTGAGCACGGTGGTAATCGACAGGCCGAGGATGATGCCCATCACCACCCGGATGTGCAGGAACAGCGGATCGGTCTGCATCGCGGCGCTCCGTGTCGGGTGCTGCGATGCTGGCACAACCGGGCGCCCCGGAACGGACCCCGGTCACGCGCCGAAAAAGGGGACGCCGGGGATCAAGTCGTATCAGGCCATACGGCCTGCACGGCGGAAGCGACTTGATCCCTCCACGCCCTTGTCGCTGTGCAGCTCAGCGCTTGCGCCGGATCAGCGCCGAGGACGCATCCAGCACCGCGCGGGTCAGAAGAGCCATGGTCTGCACGTCGCCTTTCCAGTGTTGCCAGTACAGCGGCACGTCTTCCCACGCGCGCTGGCGCACGTAGACCAGGCGGCCTGCGTCCAGGTGGCGCTTGACCAGCGGCAGCGGGTTCATGGTCCAGCCCAGTCCGCCGAGGTTGGCCTGCACGAAGGCCCGGGTGGAGGGAATCCACCAGGTCGGTGCGGTGCTGGGCAGGTCGTCGCCGGCCATGCGCCGGGCGAAGCGCGACTGCATTTCGTCCTTGCGGTTGAACACCAGCACCGGGGCCTGCGCCAGTGCCTGCGCGGTCACGCCTTTGGCGAAGTGGCGTTCGCGGAATTCGGGGGTGCAGGTCGCTGCATAGCGGATGCTGCCCAGCGCATGGATCTGGCAGCCCTGCACCGGCTCGTCCAGGGTGGTCACTGCGCCCAGCACCGTGCCCTGGCGCAGCAGCTCCACCGTGTGGTCCTGGTCTTCCACACGCAGGTCCAAGGTGGTGCCGGTGCTCTGCGCGAACTGGTGGGCCGCCTGCGGAAACCAGGTTTCCAGGCTGTCGTGGTTCACCGCCACCGGGATGCTGGCCTGGGGCAGATCCTCATCGGCCAGGCCCATCCGGTGCAGCGCATCGTGTTCGAGCAGGGCGGTCTGCTCGGCCAGCTGCACCAGCAGCTGCCCCTCGGCGGTGGCGGTGGCCGGCGTGCCGCGCTTGACCAGCAGGCGGCCGATCCGGTCCTCCAATGCCTTGACCCGCTGCGAGATGGCCGAGGGCGTGACATTCAGCGACTGCGCGGCGCGGTCGAAGCTGCCTTCGCGGATCACCGCGGCCAGGGCGCGCAGCTGGGCATGGTCGATACGCATCGAATTAAGCTCCGCTAATGTTGATTTAGGAAGTTTAGCTCGTCTTTTTCATGTTGCGGCGCGACAATGGCGCCCGTTCCGGTGCTGTCCGCCTTCGCGAGGCACCGTCCCCCCCAAGCAATACAAGGCAGTGAATCCCATGTTCTCGGTCATCTCCGCCAGCACCGGCCTCGGTGCCTGGTTCTCTGGTGCAGCCACCGGCATCGGCCTGTTCGCCGTGGTCGGCGCCCAGAGCGCCTTCATTCTGCGCCAGGGCATCCTGCGCAAGCACATCGTGCCGGTGGTCGCCACCTGCGCGGCCATCGATGCCATCTTCATCTTCGCCAGCGTGGCCGGCCTGCGCACGCTCACCTCGGCGCTGCCGTGGCTGACCAGCGCCGTGCTGTGGACCGGCGTGGCCTTCCTGGCCTGGTATGCGATGAAGTCGGCACGCCGTGCGATCGCGGGTGGCGGTGGCATGGGCGAGGCTGACAGCGACGACGGCAGCCGCCGCGCGGTGCTGATGGCCGCGGTCGGCTTCTCGCTGATCAATCCGCACTTCTGGCTGGACATGATGGTGATCGGCTCGATCGCCGAGAACTTCGGCAACGCCCGCATGGCCTTCGCCGCCGGCGTGGTCACCGCCAGCTGCCTGTGGCTGACCGCGCAGGGCCTCGGGGCACGCCTGCTGGCGCCGCTCTTCACCAAGCCCAGCACCTGGCGCGTGCTCGACGGCACCATCGCCGTGATCCTCAGCATCCTGGCCCTCATGTTGGCGGTGCGCGGGGTCCATTGACCCGGCGTACGCCCCCCGAACCCACGTCCTGACTCTCTCTCCAAGGTAGTGGCAACGACGGCACCGTCAACGGTGCCGTCGTCTTTTCCGGCTCTGGCGGAAAACGCATGGCCCTGCCTAGAATCGGCCACCAGGACAAGGTGTCCACAGGAGCAGGGGAAGGATGCACAAGACGATTCTGGCGGCCGCACTGGCCGTCATCGGGGGCGTTGCCGCAGGCAGCGCGGGGGCGGTGGACCTGACGCAGTACCTGCGCCGGGAGACCTTCACCGATATCAAGATCTCGCCGGGGGGCGAGTACGTGGCGGCAACGGTGCCGCTGGAGGACGCCACCGCGATCGCCGTGCTGCGGTTGAAGGATAAGCAGATGGTCGGCAGTTTCCGGCCACCCAGCCGCAACCACGCGCAGGAATTCGACTGGGTCAGCAACGAGCGCCTGTTGATCGGCCTGGCCCAGAAGTGGGGCTCGCTCGACCAGCCCAATCCCACCGGCGAACTCTACGCCATCGATGCCAACGGCAATCGCGGCGAACTGCTGGTGGGCTACCGCGTGGAGAGCAACGGCCCGGGAACCCGCATCCAGCCGAAGAAGGTTGAGGCGGTCGCCGCCTTCCTGGCCGACGACCTGCCGGGCGACGAGCGCAACGTGCTGGTGACCGTATGGCCGCTGGCCGAGGACCCGTTTACCCGCGTCGATCGCATGGATGTGACCACCGGCCGCCGTGCGCGGGTGGCATCTTCGCCGGTACGGCGCGGCGAATTCACCACCGATGGCGCCGGCGAGGTCCGCTTCGTGCACGGCTCGGGCAGCGACAACATCAACAAGCTGTATTTCCGCGAACGCAGCGGCGACACCTGGAAGCTGATCAACGACGAGGCGGTCAGCAAGCGCATCGAAACCGCCCTCGGCTTCTCGGCCGATGACAGCCTGGCCTACCTCAACGTCGAGCAGGCCCAGGGCCCGGATGCGATCGTCAGCTGGAATCCGCAGACCGGCGAGCGTGCCACGCTGCTGCGCGACGAGGTGGTCAATCCGTATCGCATCATCCATCGGCCCGGCACCCACGTGCCGGTGGGCGCGCTGTATCTGGGCGATACGCCGCGTACCCGGTTCTTCGACGAGAAGTCGCCGGAGGCGCGCCTGTACCGCAGCCTGGAAGCGGCCTTCGGAGGGCCCGTCTACATCACCTCCAGCACCCGCGATGGCCGTGTCGTGCTGGTGGAAACCTGGTCGGGCTCGAACCCGGGCGATTTCTACGTGTACGACACGGTGGCGCGCAAGGCCGATCACCTGATCAGCCGTAGCGACTGGATCGACGTGGACCGTAGTGCCAGCGTGAAGCCGATTGCACTGAAGGCGCGCGACGGGCTGCCGCTGCATGGCTTCCTGACCCTGCCGGCCGGCAGCGACGGGCGCAACCTGCCGATGGTGGTGATGCCGCATGGCGGCCCGTTCGACATCTTCGATTCCGGCCAGTACGACCGCGAAACGCAGATGCTGGCCGCGGCCGGTTATGCCGTGCTGCAGGTCAACTTCCGTGGTTCGGGCAACTACGGCCGGGCCCACACCCAGGCCGGTGCGCAGCAGTGGGGCGCGGCAATGCAGGACGATGTCACCGATGCCACCCGCTGGGCAATCAGCGAAGGCATCGCCGACGGCCGTCGCATCTGTATCTACGGCGCCAGCTACGGGGCCTACTCGGCGATGATGGGTGCCGCCCGTGAACCCGGGTTGTATCAGTGCGCGGCGGGCTATGTCGGGGTTTACGACCTGCCGATGATGTACACCCGCGGCGACATCCAGGACCGGGGTTCAGGCGTGACCTATCTGCGCGAATGGCTGGGGGATCCGGCCAAGCTGGGTGCGGTGTCGCCGGTGAACCTGGCCGAACGGATCAAGGTGCCGGTGTTCCTGGCCGCCGGTGGCGAAGACAAGCGCGCGCCGATCCAGCACACCGAACGCATGGAAGCGGCGCTCAAGCGCGCCGGCACGCCGGTGGAAAGCCTGTACTACAAGACCGAAGGCCACGGCTTCTACACCGAGGCCCATCGCAGCGAGTACTACGACAAGTTGCTGGCCTTCCTGGCGCGCAGCCTGGGTGGCAAGACCGCGACGGCCGCGCCTGCGACCGGCAAGGACAAGGCGCCCTGAGCTGACAGGGCGGCGGATGAACGTTCCGCCGCCCTGGTTTTCCGCAAGCGCGGGGTTTACTTCACCCCGTGCATCATCTTCTTCAGCAGCGGTGCGGCGATGAAGGCCGCCAGGGCGCAACCCAGGCCGATCCACATCAGCAGCCAGAACAGGTGCGCGTAGGCGCCGGCTGCGGCCACCATGTCCAGCGATTCGCCTTCCGGCACCTCGATCGCGGCCAGCTTGCCGAACAGCGCCGCCAGCGTCTCCGAGAATGCGGTGGCCAGGAACCAGGTGCCCATCATCAGGCTCATCACCCGCGGCACGGCCAGCTGGGTCACTGCCGACAAGCCGACCGGCGACAGGCACATCTCGCCGCTGGCGAGCAGGAAGTAGGCCAGCACCAGCCACCACACGCTGGCCATCTCGCCCGTGGCGCCCACCTGCTGCGCGGCCAGTGCCAGCGGCAAGAACGACAGTGCGCCGATCACCAGGCCCCAGGCCGACTTCACCGGCTTGCCCGGCTCCCAGCCGCGGCGGTCCATCCACGTCCACAGCGCGGCGAAGGCCGGCGCCAGCAGCACCAGGAACAGGCCGCCGAGATAGGTCAGCGAGCCGGCGGTCTGCGGGATCACCAAGCAGTCGCGCACCAGCAGCACCAGCATCAGCACGACGATGGCGGCGAAGAACGTGCGCGGTGCAGACGAGCCCGGGCGGCGCTCGGACAGCCGCGCGCTGATCACGAAGCCCAGCGGTGCCAGCAGCAGCGAGAGGATCGACCACGGCAGCGGCGTGCCGCCGGTGATCACCAGCGAGGGCACGATGTCCTTGGTCAACAGGCGGTCGGTGAAGGTCACCCACGAGCCGTAGGACTGCTCGTACATGGTGAAGAACACCAGCGCCAGGAAGATCAGTACCATCAGCGCGATCATCTGCTGGCGCTGCACCGGCGTGCACTTGCTGCCGGTGAACCAGGCGAACCAGACCAGCACGCCGCCGAGCACCACCAGCATCAGCATCAGCGCCAGGCTGATTTCACCGCCCAGCGCGAACGCGCCGTTGCCGGCAGCCCACATCAGCCACGCCACCGGCAGCACACCCAGCACCGCGCACAGATAGATGAGCCATTCGCGCGGCAGTCCCAGCACCTTCTGCTTCAGCGCGGCCGGTTGCGGCGGTTCGGCATGGCCCTGCAGGTACTTCTGGCCCCATAGGAACATCGCCAGGCCGGCCAGCATGCCGATGCCGGCAGCACCGAACCCATACTTCCAGCCATAGGCCTCACCGAGGAAGCCACACACCAGCGAAGAGAACAGCGCGCCGAGGTTGATGCCGGCGTAGAACAGCGAGAAGCCCGAGTCGCGACGGGGGTCGTCCTTGGCGTACAGCTTGCCGACGATGGTGGAGATGTTCGGCTTCAGGAAGCCGACGCCCATGATGATCAGCGCCAGGGACAGGTAGGTCACCGCCAGTGCGGAGGTGTCGCGCACCACTTCGCCGTTCACCCGGTACGCGGCGTGGCCCTCGAAGGCCATGCCGAGGTGGCCGAGCACCAGCAGGATGCCGCCGAACAGCACTGCCCGGCGCATGCCCAGCCAGCGGTCGGCCAGCATGCCACCGAACACCGGGATGCAGTACACCAGGCCGCCATAGGCACCGAGCAGGTCCAGGCCGGCCTTGTCGCCGAACAGGTGGTACTTGGTCAGGTACAGCAGCAGCAGCGCCTTCATGCCGTAGAAGGAGAAGCGCTCCCACATTTCAGTGAAGAAGCAGACGTAGACGCCCTTGGGATGGCCCAGGAAATCGTCGGAAGCGATAGCGGTGGAATTCATCGCGGAATTATAGGCCTGTGGCCTGATCCGCTTTCAGTAGATCCACGCCATGGATTGCCGGACTGGCCTGGGCGATCACAGGTATCGCAACCACGGCAGATCGCGCCTTCGCGCCTTGAACCGCGCGAAGGCCTGCGTCGGCGGGTACAGCACCACCGCCAGCACACAGGCCACCAGCAGCAGGCCGGCGACCGAATCCAGCGCGTACAGGTCACCGTGTGTCGGACCCCAGATTGCCAGCGCGCCCAGGTACAGCCCCTTCAGCACATACAGGTGCAGCAGGTAGAAGAACATCGGCGCAGCGCCGATATCGGCCAGCGGCTGCAGTGCCCGCGCCAGCGGCGGCCATTCGTACAGCCGCAGCAGCAACATTCCCACCCCCAGGGTCAGCAGCAGGAACTGCAAGGACGGCGGGTATTTGGTGACATTGAAGATGCTCAACCACGTGCGCAGCGTAGTGGTCTGGTACGACCAGGGAGCATCCCCATACTGGTTGGCGAACCGCAGCAATGCGAACAGGGCCAGCGCGCCGACGCCTGTCCACAGCAGCCAGCGCTGGCGCTGCTCCGGCGCGCGCTCGCGGGCGAACCAGGGCCCCATCAGATAACCCAGTGCGATCACCCCGATCCACGGCAGCACCGGATAGGAGGTACGCAGGCGCAGCGCGCCAGCCTCGATCCAGCCGCGCTGATGCAGCACTTTCCACAGCACCGCCAGCAGGCCATCGCCTTGCACCCGCATGCCGTCGAACAGGTTGTGCGCGGCCACCACCGCGATTGCCAGCATCAGCAGGGCCGGGCGTGGCAGCCAAAGCAGCCCGGCCAGCGCGATCATGCTCAGCCCGATGGCCCAGATCACCTGCAGGTACAGTGTGTCCGGCGGCAGCTGGAAGGTCCAGGCGAAGTTCACCAGGGTCAGCTCCAGTACCACCAGGAACAGGCCGCGCTTGAGCAGGAACGCGGCCGTGGCCCGGCGCGGATCCGCCTGGCGCTGGCCGTACAGCCAGGCCGACAGGCCGGTCAAGAGGACGAACACGGGTGCGCACAGGTGGGCCAGCAGGCGGCAGGCGAACAGCGCAGGAGAGACTGTCGCTGCATCCATCGGGTCGCTCACCTGGTGCTGCAGGAAGAAGGTCTCGCGCACGTGGTCCAGCAGCATCAGCAGCATCACGGTGCCGCGCAGCTGGTCGATGGAGGCCAGGCGAGGGGAGGGGGAAGGGGGCATGCGATGCAGTAAGAACAAGGTAGCATTAAGATATAACATATCATTTGCGGCGCGCCCATCCGGACTTTGCCGGGTCGGTCGATTGCCGGGCCACGTGTTGGCCCGTTGCGCTGCAGCGCACGCCCCCATCCTTTGGCACGCTGGACTTGATCTGCCCTGAACGCTAGCGTGACAGGGATTTTTTGCCAGCAGGGGCTTCCATGAACCACGACGCTGCGCCCAAGCAGCTCACCTTCCGCGCAGTGGCCCTGGCCACCGTGCTGGCGGTGGTGCTGTCGGCCGCCAACGCCTACCTCGGCCTGTTCGCAGGCCTGACCATCGCCACCGCCATTCCCGCCGCGGTGATTTCCATGGGCGTGCTGCGCCTGCTGGGCGGTGGCTCCATCCTTGAAAACAACATCGTGCAGACCGGTGCCTCGGCCGGTTCATCGATCGCCGCCGGTGTGATCTTCACCATCCCGGCGCTGGTGATCATGGGCTACTGGCCGGACTTCAAGTACTGGTGGGTGCTGGGCATCGCCGGCCTGGGCGGCCTGCTGGGCGTGCTGTTCTCGGTGCCGCTGCGCCGTTCGATGATCGTTGAAGACCCGCTGCCGTTCCCGGAAGGCAAGGCGGCGGCGGAAGTGCTCAAGGCCGGTGAGAACCCGGGTCCGGGCCTGAAGATCCTGGGCCTGTCGGCGGTGATCGGCGCCTTCGTCAAGCTGGCTGCGGAGAGCGGCATGCGCCTGATCCCGGACGCCTGGGCCACCTCGGCCTATGTCGGCAGCTCCAAGGTCACCGCCTTCATCGGCACCAACCTGTCGCCTGCACTGCTGGGCGTGGGCTACATCGTCGGCCTCAACGTCGGCATCGTGGTGGTATCCGGCTCGATCCTGACCTGGCACATCGCCATTCCGATCTACCAGGCGTTCTTCATGAACACCGATCCGGCATTGGCCGCGTCGGTTGCTGCGGCTTCCTCCACCGAGGCCGCGTTCGCCATCTGGGGCGCGAAGATGCGCTACCTGGGCGTTGGTGCGATGCTGATCGGTGGCATCTGGACCCTGATCTCGCTGCGCAAGTCGCTGCTCAACGGCGTCAAGAGCGGTTTCGCCGCGGCCCGCAAGAGTGGTGGCCCCGTGCTGGCGCATACCGAGCGCGACCTGCCGATGAAGTGGATGCTGGTCGCCCTGGTGGCGTTCGTGCTGCCGCTGCTGGCCCTGTATCAGGCCATCGTCGGCCAGTGGCACGTGTCGATCCCGATGACCCTCATCATGATCGTCGCCGGCTTCCTATTCGTCTCGGTCTCGGCCTACCTGGCCGGCCTGATCGGTTCGTCCAACAACCCGGTCTCGGGCATCACCATCTCCACCATCCTGTTCGCCTCGGCCGTGCTGGTCGTGCTGCTGGGCGCTGACGGCCTCAAGCCGGTCGGTGCCGGCGGGGCGCCGCTGGGCGCGGTGGCCGCGATCATGATTGGTGCGGTGGTGTGCTGTGCCGCTGCGGTCGGTGGTGACAACCTGCAGGACCTCAAGGCCGGTTACATCGTCGGTGCCACCCCGTGGAAGCAGCAGCTGATGCTGGGCATCGGTGCGTTCTCGTGCGCGCTGATCATGGCCCCGGTACTGAACCTGCTGGCCACTGCCTACGGCATCGGCGTGAAGTCCGAGCTGCACCCGAACGCGCTGGCTGCGCCGCAGGCCAACCTGATGGCCTCGGTGGCCAAGGGCCTGTTCGGTGGTGAACTGCCGTGGACCTTCATCGGCATCGGTGCTGTGGTCGGCGCTGCCATCATCGCCTTCGACAGCTGGCTGAAGTCGCGCAACGCGCGCTTCCGCGTGCCGGTGCTGGCTGCCGCCATCGGCATCTACCTGCCGCTGGAACTGATGGTGCCGATCTTCCTCGGCGGCCTGATCGCCCATCTGGTCGAGCGCTTCCACAAGGTGCGCGCCGATGACGAAGAAGGCCGCGACCGCGTGCACAAGCCGGGCGTGCTGTTTGCCGCCGGCCTGATCACCGGTGAGGCGCTGATGGGCATCGCCATCGCGATTCCGATCGTGATCAGCAGCCGTGCCGACGTGCTGGCGGTGCCGTTCCACCTGCCGGGCGCACAGTGGATCGGCTTGGCCGTGCTGTTCCTGGTCGGCTGGCTGATCTACCGCACCGGCAAGTACGCCAAGGCGTAAGCGGCGGGCTCTGACCCTGGGTTCAATGGGTAGTGCCGGCCGCTGGCCGGCAACCACGGAACCTCCAAGGGCCTTAGTGTTGCCGGCCAGCGGCCGGCACTACCGCAAAACCCCGCTTCGGCGGGGTCTGCTGTTTCTGGCGATTGCCCGCCTGCAGCCATGACCGATGGCCTTGGCAGCCCCGGCCATGCGGGCCTACCATCGGTTTTTTGCCGTCCTGCGGAGACCCCGATGAAACTGCGTCATGCCCTGCTGCCACTGAGCCTGCTGGCCGCCCTGCCCAGCGTCGCCGCTGCCCGTGGCCTGGAAGTCCGCGACATGGTGGCCATGGACCGCGTCTCCGCGCCGGTATTGACCGCTGACGGCGGCACCGTGGTGTTCGCCAAGCGCAGCGTGGATGCCAATCTGAAAGCCTCCACCGCGCTGTACGCGCGCAACCTGCGCACCCGCGACGCAGCGCCGCCGAAGCAGATCACCCCGGCCGGCTGGAACGTCAATTCCGCTTCGCTGTCGGCCGATGGCCAGACCGTGTATTTCCTCAGTGCCAGGAACGGCAGCCAGCAGCTGTACGCGCAGCCGATCAGCGGCGGCACCCCGCGCCAGCTGACCGACTTCCCGGTCGACGTGGACAGCTACCGTGTGTCGCCGCAGGACGACCGCGTGTTGTTCAGCGCCGGCGTGTTCCAGGCCTGCGCCTCGGACCTGGCCTGCACCGAGAAGAAGCTGAAGGAAAAGAAGGACGCCAAAGCCAGCGGCCAGGTGTGGGATTCGCTGTTCGTGCGCCATTGGGACACCTGGAACGACGGTCGCCGCAACACCCTGTTCGTCGCTCCGCTGCCGGCAGCCAAGGCCGGTGCAGTCAAGGGCGCTTCGGCGCTGAGCGCGACCATCGATGGTGATGCGCCGTCCAAGCCGTTCGGCGGCAATGACGACTTCGTTTGGTCGCCGGACGGCGCCAGCGTGGTGGCCAGCATCCGCGTGGCCGGCAAGCAGGAGCCGTGGTCGACCAACTTCGACCTGTACCGCTTCGACGCCGCCGGCAAGCAGGCGCCGGTCAACCTGACGGCCTCCAACCCGGCCTGGGATGCCGGCCCGGTGTTCAGTGCCGACGGCAAGACGCTGTTCTACCGCGCGATGAAGCGCCCGGGCTTCGAGGCCGACCGCTTCGGCCTGATGGCGATGGACGTTGCCAGCGGCAAGACCCGCGAGATTGCCCCGCAGTGGGATCGTTCGGCCGGTGGCATCACCCTGTCCGCCGACGGCGCCAGCATCTACACCACTGCCGATGATCTCGGCGAACACCCGCTGTTCCAGATCGACGTGGCCAGCGGCAAGGCCACCAAGCTGATCGGCGACGGCAGCGTGACCGCGGTCGACGTGGCCGGCAACAGCGTGGCGATCACCCGCAACAGCCTGAAGAGCAACGACCAGGTGCTGGTCGGCCTGCTGCCGGCCACGGGCGAAGCCATCGGCGAACTGCGCGCGCTGACCCCGGCCGCAGGCGAGGTGCTGAAGGACGTGTCCTTCGGCGACTACGAGCAGTTCGAGTTCAAGGGCTGGAACAACGACACCGTGCACGGCTACGTGGTCAAGCCGCACAACTACCAGGAAGGCAAGTCCTACCCGGTGGCGTTCCTGATCCACGGCGGCCCGCAGGGCAGCTTCGGCAATGGCTGGAGCTACCGCTGGAACCCGCAGACCTACGCGGGCCAGGGCTACGCGGTGGTGATGATCGACTTCCACGGCTCCACCGGCTATGGCCAGGCATTCACCGATGCGATCAGCCAGCACTGGGGCGACCGCCCGCTGGAAGACCTGCAGAAGGGCTGGGATGCGGCGCTGAAGAAGTACGCCTTCCTCAACGGTGACAAGGCCTGCGCGCTGGGCGCCAGCTACGGCGGCTTCATGGTCAACTGGATCGCCGGCAACTGGAACGGCCCGTTCAAGTGCCTGGTCAACCACGACGGCGTGTTCGACCAGCGCATGATGGGCTACGCCACCGAAGAACTGTGGTTCACCGAGTGGGAACAGGGCGGCACGCCGTACCAGAAGGCCGCCAACTACGAGAAGTTCAACCCGGTCAACCACGTGGCGGACTGGAAGAAGCCGATCCTGGTCATCCACGGCCAGCAGGACTTCCGCATTCCGGTCGAGCAGGGCCTGGCCGCATTCACCGCCGCCCAGCGCCAGGGCATCGAATCGAAGTTCCTGTACTTCCCGGATGAAAACCACTGGGTGCTGAAGCCGAACAACAGCATCCTGTGGCATGACACCGTCAATGCCTGGCTGAAGCAGCACATCGGCAATTGATGATTGCAGCGCCGCCCTTCGGGGCGGCGCTTTTGTTTCACCCTCTGCTTTACCGGTGGGTGCCGACCGTTGGTCGGTGCACCTTCCGGATCTGCCGCCAACAGCAGCCGGCCAGCGGCCGGCTCTACCAGAGCGCCTGCATGCCTTCGACTGCCCTGATCCAGAACGACATCGTCGTCTTCGGTTTGATTGCCGCCACCCTTGGCGCCGTGTTCTGGACCGCCTCGCGAGAGCAGGGCCTGTGGAAGCGCGTCTACACCTTCGTGCCGGCACTGCTGCTGTGTTACCTGATTCCCGGCATCTACAACACTGTGGGCCTGATCGACGGGCAGAACACCCGGCTCTACAACCCGATCGCGCGCGACATCCTGCTGCCGGCGGCGCTGATCCTGCTGACCCTTGCGGTCGACATCAAGGGCATCCTGCGGCTTGGCCCGAAGCTGGTGCTGATGTACCTGGGTGCCTCGGCCAGCATCATGCTCGGTGCGGTGGTGGCGTTCCTGCTGATGCGTGCCGTGCATCCGGAAACCGTGGCCGGAGACACCTGGGCCGGCATGGCCGCGCTGGCGGGCAGCTGGATCGGCGGCGGCGCCAACATGCTGGCGATGCGTGAAGTGTTCGACGTCAATGCGACCACCTTCGGACAGTTCGCGGTGGTCGACGTCGGGGTCGGCTACGTATGGATGGCCGCGCTGATCTTCCTGGCCGGGCGCGCGGCGAAGATCGACGCGCGCAGTGGCGCCGATACCTCGGCCATCGATGAGCTGAAGGAGCGCATCGCGCGCTTCCAGGCCGAACACGAACGCATTCCCAGCCTGACCGACCTGATGCTGATCGTGGCGGTGGCCTTCGGCGGTGTCGGCCTGGCTCACGCCATTGGCGCACCGCTGGCGGCGTGGTTCAAGGCGAATGTCAGCTGGGCTGCGCAGTTCAGCCTGGACGCGCCGTTCGTGTGGGTGGTGGTGCTGTCGACCACGCTCGGCCTCAGCCTGAGTTTCACCCGTGCGCGCAACCTGGAAGGCGCGGGCGCATCGCGCCTGGGCTCGCTGCTGCTGTACTTCCTGATCGCCTGCATCGGCATGCAGATGGATCTGCTGGCGCTGCTGGACCGCCCGTGGCTGTTCCTGCTGGGCATCATCTGGATCAGCGTGCACATCGTGCTGCTGTGGTGCCTGGGCAAGCTGCTGAAGGTGCCGTTCTTCTATTTCGCCATCGGTTCGCAGTCGAACATTGGTGGCCCAGCCTCGGCGCCGGTGGTGGCCGCGGCGTTCCATCCGGCCCTGGCGCCGGTCGGCGTGCTGCTGGGAACGATGGGTTATGCCACCGGCACGTACCTGGCCTACATCGTCGGCATTACCTTGCGGACGCTGGCCGGGCAGGGGTGATTGTGCACGGGGCGATGGGGCAGATCCTGTAGAGCCGAGCCCGCGCTCGGTTGCATTTGTGCAGGTAACAGCGAAGAGCAGCCGAGCATGGGCTCGGCTCTACAGTAGATCCACGCCATGCATGAATGGTGCGCACCAAGGTCCGCACCCACCAGCGGCGGTTACGCCGCCTGCAGCAATCCGCGTTCGATCAACCACGCCTTCGCGTCTTCGGCGTCCTGTTCGAACCACGCTTTCGTAGATCCCAGCCGATACGTATATCCCCACGCATCCATGTCGGCCATCAGCCGCTGGCTGCCGACACCGGGCAGCTGCCCGGCCAGCACGATCTGCAGGTAGCAGGTCGCGTCTTCCTCGGCCACCGAGTCGGTGGCATCGGTGTGCACCTGCGCACGCGGTTCCGGCGGCAGTACGATCAGGTGGCAGGCCTCATGCAGCATCGAGTGCACGGGCGTGTCATCGCGTACGTACACGTTGCTGGCGATGATGCCGGCCTCTGGCTCGCCCCAGTAACTGCCGGGAATCGGTTCGCCGGGCGCCACGTGGTGCAGCCGAAGGCCATGCGCGGCGAGCAGGCGCTGCGCGTCGGCGAAGGCGATGTCGCCCACGCAGGTGATGTCCACGGCGGTTGTAGTATCGGTCATGCGGGTCAGACAGCCCCGCCCATGCAGGCACGGGCGGGGCAGGGGATCAGGGTTTGTCCGGGCCTTCGGGCAGCGCCACGGAAATGTCCAGCACGTCGTGCTGGCCATCCTTTACCAGGTCGACCTTCACCGCATCGACGTCGATGTTCACGTACTTCTTGATCACTTCCAGCAGCTCGCGCTGCAGCAGCGGCAGGTAGTCCGGGCCACCACGGTGGCTGCGTTCCTGCGCGATGATGATCTGCAGGCGGTTCTTGGCGGTTTCGGCGGTGGTCTTCTTCGCTTTGAGGAAATCAAACAGGCCCATGCTTACCCTCCGAACAGCTTGCTGAAGAAGCCCTTCTTCTCGACGTTGGTGAAGCGCATCGGGCGTTCTTCGCCGAGGATGCGCGCGACGGCGTCTTCATAGGCCTGGCCGGCAGCGGATTCGACATCCAGGATGACCGGCTCGCCCTTGTTGGAGGCGTTGAGCACGTCGCCCGATTCCGGAATCACGCCGATCGCCTTCAGGCCGAGCACTTCCTCGACGTCGGCGATGCTCAGCATCTCGCCGCTTTCCACGCGCAGCGGGGTGTAGCGGGTCAGCAGCAGGAAGGCCGGCACGTCCTGGCCGGACTCGGCCTTGTGGGTCTTCGAGTCGAGCAGGCCGATGATGCGGTCGGAGTCGCGCACCGACGACACTTCCGGGTTCACCACCACCACCGCACGATCGGCGAAATACATCGCCAGGAAGGCACCCTTCTCGATGCCGGCCGGGGAGTCGCAGATGATGTAGTCGAAACCGTCGGCGGCCAGGTCCTTCAGGACCTTGCCCACGCCTTCCTGGGTCAGTGCGTCCTTGTCGCGGGTCTGCGAGGCGGCCAGCACGTACAGGTTGTCAAAGCGCTTGTCCTTGATCAGGGCCTGCTTGAGGGTGGCTTCGCCGTGCACGACATTGACGAAGTCATACACCACGCGGCGTTCGCAGCCCATGATCAGGTCGAGGTTGCGCAGGCCGACGTCGAAGTCGATCACCGCCACCTTCTTGCCGCGCCGCGCCAGGCCGCAGGCCAGGCTCGCGCTGGAAGTGGTCTTGCCGACGCCGCCCTTGCCGGAGGTGACTACGATGATTTCAGCCAAAGGACTTCTCCTGATGATTCTGTTTGGGGCTGCGTTAGTCCAGCGCAGCGATCTTGATCTGGTCCTGTTCCAGCCAGACCTGCACGGCCTTGCCGCGCAGGTTGTCCGGGACATCGTCCAGTACCTTGTAATGGCCGGCAATGGCGACCAGTTCCGCATGGAAATCACGGCAGAAAATGCGTGCCGCAGTGTTGCCCTGGGCCCCTGCCAGCGCGCGGCCGCGCAGGGTGCCGTAGATGTGGATGCTGCCATCGGCAATGACCTCGGCGCCGGCGCCGACGGTGGCCATCACGGTCAGGTCGCAGTTCTCCGCGTACAGCTGCTGGCCCGAACGCACGTTGCCCAGCTGCATGCGGCCCGGCTTTGGTGCAGCCGCGTCGGCCACCTTGGCCACCGGCGTTGCCGGGGCCGGCTTCGGTTCGGCACGGGCTGCGCGGCGCGGCTCCGGTGCAGGCGGCGGCGGGGCCGGTTCGGCCTCGGCACGCTCGTACTGCGCTCGGAACTTGGCCAGCAGCGGCAGGCCGAGCTGCTGCGAGAGCAGATCGATCGCGCTGGTGCCATAGGCCAGCGCCACCGGCAGCACGCCGGCGCTGCGCAGGCCATCGACCAGCGCCTGCGCGGTGGCCACATCCGGCACCTGGCTCAGGCCGCCGAAGTCGAGGATCACCGCGGCGCGGCCGAACAGCTTCGGGGCGCGGGTCACGCGCTCGCGCATTTCCTGCACGAGGCGTTCGACATCAAGGGTACGGATGCGCAGGTTGGCGATGCCCACCTGGCCGATCTTCAGTTCACCGGCCTGTTCGTAATCGAAATTCACCGCCACGCTCAGGTCCCCGTCGGCCGCTGTGCCTGCGCCGGCAGCTGCCGTGCGCGTGTCCATGCCACATCCGGCAGCTTGCCGCCGTAGGTCTCCTTGACCCAGGGGTAGCTGCACAGTTCCTTGGCCAGCATGCTGGCGCGCACATCGACCTGCGGCATCGTGTTCTGGCCCAGCTCGCGGAAGCCGAAGCTGCCGTGGAAGAGCAGGGCGGCATCGGCGCCATGGTCGAGGAAGACTTCGCAGGTCATCTGCGGGTAGCGCAGTTCGGCGAAGCTCTGCGCGTCGGCATAGAACGCACGGCCGACGCCGCCGCCACGACGGCGGCTGGCGACCACGATGCGGTCGATATAGAAGAACGGGGTGTCCAGCTGCTGCTTGAACCAGGCGAAATTGCTGCTGTCGTGCTGGCTGTCGCTGCCAAAGCCGATCAGGAAGCCGGCCAGGTTGCCGTCGCGCTCGGCGACGCGGAAGTATTCAGCGGTCTCATAGAACAGGTGCAGGCGGGCCGCATCCAGGGGAAGGATGGCCAGGCCAGCATTGTTGTTCAAAGCCAGGACGGAATCGAGCTCGTGCTCGCGCACGTCGCGGATGACAATCGACATTGTGACTCCGTGGGGTAACGCGGTTGGTCCATCAAGGGACCCTGCGCACGATTATTGCATGCCCGGGGTGGGCTGCGGCATGAACAGGCGACTGCGGAGGCATGACTTCCGTGGGAGTGCGCGACGCAGGCCGGGCCCGTAGAGTGCTGGCATGTTGGGAGTCCTCAGCCATACCCGCGTCCTCCGCCTGGCCGGCCTGTTCACCTGGGTCATGGTCGGCCTGCCGCTGGCGTACTCGCAGTTCGAGAACCTGCACAGCCGCGCTGACATGGGCGGCTGGGCGATCCTGCTGTTCGTCGCCTACTTGTCCTTCGGCACGGCCTACTACTGGCTGACCCGCATCCTGCGCAGCGACAGCCACACCAGCTGGCTGGACCGCGGCCTGCTGCTGTTGCTGACGGTCTCGGCGCTGGGGGTCAGCTTCCTCAGCGGGTCGGGCCTGGGCAGCATCCTGATGATGGTGGCCGCCGGGGTCATTCCGTGGATGCTGTCGGTACGGCTGGGGGTGCTGTGGCTGCTGGTCAGCCAGCTGGCCGTGGCTCCGGTCTATTACCTGCTGCTGCGCTTCCCGCTGTTCGAAGCGGTGATGCAGTCGCTGCTGTACGGCGGCTTCTCCATGTTCATCTTCGTGACCAGCCTGGTCGCGCGGCAGCAGACCGAGGCCCGCGACGAGCAGCGCCGGCTTAATTCGGAATTGCGCGCCACCCGCGCCCTGCTGGCCGAGAGCGCGCGGGTCAACGAGCGCACCCGCATTTCGCGCGAACTGCATGACCTGCTGGGCCACCAGCTGACCGCGCTGACCCTGAACCTGGAGGTCGCCGGGCACCTGGCCGAGGGCCAGGCCCTCGATCACGTGAAGCGCTCGCACGCGCTGGCCAAGCTACTGCTGGGCAATGTGCGCGAGGTGGTGAGGCAGCTGCGCGAGACCGGCGCGATCGATCTGGCTGCGGCGCTGCGCCCGCTGACCGAGAACGTGCCCTCGCTGGACATCCAGCTGGAGATCGAGGATCCGCTGAACGTGGAGGACCCGCAGCGGGCCCACGTACTGCTGCGCTGCACCCAGGAGATCATCACCAACGCGGTGCGCCATGCCAGTGCCCGCCACCTGTGGATCAGGGTGTACCGTGAAGCCCCCGATCGGGTGGTGGTCGAGGCGCGCGACGACGGCGTCGGCGCGGATATGGTCAATGTGGGCAATGGCTTGCGCGGCATGCGCGAGCGCCTGCAACAATGTGGTGGCCAGCTGCAGATCGAAACCCGCCCCGGTGAGGGTTTCCGGCTGCGGGCGACGGTGCCGGCAACGGTGCTGGTGGCGGCCCTTACCAAGGTTCCTGAAGGAGTGCGTTGATGATTCGCGTCTGCCTGGTCGACGACCAAACCCTGGTGCGGCAGGGAATCCGCTCCCTGCTGGCGCTCGACGACGGCATCGAGGTGGTGGCCGAGGCCGGCGACGGCCGGCAGGCGGTCGAGCTGATCCCCCAGGTACGCCCCGACGTGGTGCTGATGGACATGCGCATGCCGGTGATGTCGGGGCTGGAGGCCCTGCAGGTGCTGTCGCGGCAGGAACAGCTGCCGCCGACCATCATCCTCACCACCTTCGACGACGACCAGCTGGTGCTGGCCGGGCTCAAGGCCGGTGCCAAGGGCTACCTGCTCAAGGACGTCACCCTGGCACAGCTGGTCGGTGCCATCCGCACCGTGGCCGACGGGGGATCGCTGGTGCAGCCGGCGGTAACCCAGCGCCTGCTGTCCGGCCTGGAGCACATGCGCAATGAATTCGTCAGCCTGGACCGCCCGGACCCGCTGACCGACCGCGAGACCGAGATCCTGCGGCTGATGGCCAGTGGCTTCTCCAACAAGGAGATCGCCAATTCGCTGGGCGTCGCCGAGGGCACCATCAAGAACCACGTGTCCAACATCCTTTCCAAGCTGGGTGTGCGCGACCGTACGCGTGCCGTATTGAAGGCGTTCGAACTCCAGCTGGTCTGAGAAAAAATCTTTCAAGTACAAAGACTTGGGTCGTGGTCGGGGGTTTCCGCCAAGGTTGCCCCCTACTTGCCGGGTAGCGGTATGCGTTACCCTTCGAATCCTTTGTCCATACAAATACGCAGCCGGCAGGGAAACCGGTGCGCCAATCCCGATAAACAATGCCCGCGAAGCCTGCTAGGATTGGCGCTTCGCTTCAATCAACCCGGCCGTGGGATCGGCCCCGGAGACTCTCTGAATGACCCGTATTATCGAGTTCCTGATCGCCTTGGGGATCGTGGCTGGCCTGTTCGTCATCATTGGCGTATGTCTGCCGGGCGAGCGTCACATCACCGAAAGCATCGAGACCAACCGCAAGATGACGATCGTGTACGACACGGTCAGCAGCCTGCGCCGCTTCAAGGACTGGAACCCGCTGGTACTGCGCGATCCCGCCGTTGATCTGAAGCTGTCCGGCCCGGCCTCGGGTGTCGGTGCCACCCTCGACTTCACCTCCAAGGACCTGGGTACCGGTTCCTGGAAGATCACCGAAGCCGAAGAGAACAAGCGTGTTGTGATCGCCATCGAGGACGCCACCAAGGGTCACGACAAGGTCACCACCTTCAACCTGGAGCCGACCGGCAAGGGCGGTCGCAACGTCAAGATCACCCAGGACTACTCGGTGAAGTACGGCTTCGACCTGTTCGGCCGTTACGCCGGCCTGTATGTCAGCCGCCAGATCGGCGATGACATCAAGATGGGTCTGTCGCGCATGGCCAACATGCTCGCAACCGTGCCGAACGTGGACTACCGCACGCCGGAAGCCCCGCTGACCGACCTGGCCATCGTTGAAGTGCCGGCCGAGAACCTGCTGGTGGTCAACGCCGGCAACGTGGACCGCGGTCAGGACACCATCACCAAGTCCATCAAGGACAACCAGGAGTGGATCAAGCGCGTGATGGAGGCCAATGGCCTTGAAGCTGCCGGTCCGTTCCGCATCATCACCACCGACTTCGGCCAGGAGAAGTACGCTTTCGACATCGCCCAGCCGGTGAAGAAGAAGGGTGCTGAAGGTGCTGCTGCCGACGAGCTGACCGTCAAGATCGACGGCGGCGCTCCGGTCAAGTACGTGCACGTTGCTCCGCACCGTTCGGCGCATGCGGCCTACACCGGCCACATGGCGGGTCTGGACGTGGCGCGCAACGGCCTGCGTGCCTGGGCCGTGACCTCGGGCAACGAAGTCATCGACCGTCCGTACGAAACCTGGAAGGACGGCATCGACAAGTCGTTCACCCCGGAAGGTACCTACGACATCTACTGGGCCGTCAAGTAATCCCCCGCTGACCCATGTAGTGTTGGACACGAAAACGCGCCGCTCATTGCGGCGCGTTTTTTTTTCATCCGGCGCCCGGCAAGGGGCGCTTCGCAAGGAGCCCTCATGTTCAATCTGGAACGTCGCGCACGTAAGCCTTCCCTGCTGGCCTGCCTGGGGGCGCTGTTGGCTGCCGCCTCGATCGGCCTGTCTGCTTATGCATCGCATGGCGTAGCCGACCCGTTGGCGCAGCAGCATCTGAACATGGCGGCGCTGTATGCGTTCGCGCATGGCGCGGTGCTGGTGGCGCTTGGGCCGCGCGCGCAGGGGGCGATCGCACACCTGGCGCTGTACGTGCTGCTGCTGGGGGTCCTGCTGTTTTCCGGCAGCCTGGTGGGTGGGGCGTTGTGGCAGTGGCCGACACGGATGGCGCCGATCGGTGGCACCAGCATGATGGCCGGATGGGTGTTGCTGGCGATCAATGCGTTGAGGCGGTGAGGGTCGCAGGGCTGTCGCTCCGATCCATGCCGATGCGATCGTGATGGTTCATGGGCGTTACTTTTCTTTTCGCGCGAAAAGAAAAGTAACCCAAAGAAACGCGCCGCCGGCCGCGAGCCGGTGCTGTGCATCGGTCCCCTGCGCTCCTCGGCCCGTCGAGGGGCGGTGCGGAGAGCAGCCGAGCGTGGCTCGGCTCTACAGAATCGCACGCACCTCTTCGCCCTCACCGGACCTGCGGTGCTCGGCTCGCTTGAAGGCGGACCCAACAGCCGCGCGCTGATCCCTTATAGAGGCTTCGAGCGAAGCGACCGGCTTCTGTCTTTGCCTTCTTGTTCCATCTCGTGGTGGGCGCGCGCGGAATCCGCCCGGACAGCTCCATGAATTTCGCCCTGCGACCGTCACGAGGGGCTCAGCCGTTGGCCGGTTTCCAGCACCAGTGCCACGGTTCGTAGACGATGCCGTGCGGGTTGTCACGCGGGTAGCTCAACCGGAAGCCGTGCCCAGCGGCATGGGCCTGCAGCCAGGCGAACGCGTCGGTGGCTTCAAATGATTCCTCGGCCGGGGCATCGCCCGGCGTGCCGATGTCCAGCGCGTGGCCGCTGTGGTGTTCACTGAACCCCGGCGCGGCATTCACCTTCAGGATCTCCGTCACGCTCAGCCCGCGCGCCCGTTTCCGTTCGAAGATGCCCAGCTGGTAGGCATGGCTGCGGAAGCCAGAGATTGCATCCAGTGCGATGCCATCGCGCGCTGCATGCAGGCGCATCCGCCGCCAGCCCTGTGCAGCGCCGCGGCGCAGCCACAGCGGGCGGGCGAAGCGGTCGCGCCCAGCGAAGTGCAGCAGGCACGGTTCGGGTTCCAGCGGCAGGCCGCTGTCGTCGACATAGCGCTGGGCATCCAGGCCGAGCTGCTGCAGGCGCTGCTGCAGCCCGGCGAGGGGCAGCCACTGCGCTTCCAGATTTGCACCGAATGGCCGGGCCGCGGCTGCATCCAGCAAGGCCAGTGCTTCCTCGGCCCCGGGCTCGCGCGCCAGGCGCGGCACCATGGCGTGCACGCCGTGTTCCACCACCGCCGCCAGGTAACGGCCATCGCATTTGCGCCGCAGCACCCAGTTCGCTCGTGACAGCACGCGCGCGTCGAGATTGCTGCGCGCACGCAGCAGGTCTGCGGGCCACAGTTCGATGGCTTCGGTATTGATCAGCAGGGGCAGGCGTCGTTGCATCGCCGCAGCTTACTGCCGCGGGCCCGGCACGGCCACCTTGCGCAGTGCTTCCAGCAGCGCCTGTGGCCGATCGAGACTGAGCAGCAGGGTGCTGCCATCGCGGACCGGCAGGGCGAGGACGCGCGCGCGGTTGGTGACCAGCGCGAAGCCCTTGGCACCGCCCTGCAGGCGAAAGTGGCCGGAATAGAAGCCCGGCATTGCGTAGCCGTTGGTCTTGAAGCGGATGCCATAGCGGGGGTCACGCTGCAGGTCGACCACCTCGGCCTGGTCCAGCCGCAGCTGCGCCACCGCAACGCGGCGGCGGTACATCGTCGAGCGCACATCCAGCACGTTGTCGGCCAGTTCCACCCGGCGACGGAAGAATGCTGCGCCCAACCCGATGCCGAGTACCGCGATCACCAGCAGACTCCAGGCGGCACTGCCGCCCATCCGGAACCAGGGCGGCGACAGCGTTACTTCGATCCAGGGGGCACTGGCCGGCGTCTTGTACAGCTGCGCATACAAGCAGGCCACGAAGGCGGCGAGCAGGGGCAGCACGATCCACAGCACGCGCAACGGCGAGCTCTCGGCCACCTCGTACTGTTTCGGATCGCTGGCGCCCATGGCTCAGGCCTCCTTCTTGAACACCAGCATCGCCGGGCGCATCGGTGCGGGGATGATGATGTTGACCAGCTCCCAGCCCAGTTGGCCCTGGCGGCTCAGTTCGCTCTGGATGTCCTCGGCCTTGAGCAGGCCCATCATGGACGTCTTGACCTCGATCGTCTGGTAGCTCCAACGCTTGCTCATTCCTTGTCCTCCGAAGATGGCGTGGGTTTCGGCAGGCGTCCTGCCTTGCGCAGGGCGTCGCGCAGCACATACTCGATCTGCGCGTTGAGGCTGCGCAGCTCGTCGTCAGCCCAGCGTTGCGCGGCGGCCAGGACGTCGGCATTGATGCGCAGCGGGTAGGCTTTCTTCTCACTCATGCAAGCTCCTGGCGGGGCGGTGGGGCGCCCCGTTGCGAGGGTGGTTCAGTACAGCGAACCGGCGTTGACGATCGGCTGGGTGCCGCGGTCCGAGCACAGCACGGTCAGCAGGTTGCTGACCATGTGCGCCTTGCGTTCCTCATCCAGCTGCACCACGCCGTTCTTCTGCAGTTCGGCCAGGGCCATTTCAACCATGCCGACCGCACCGGCCACGATGCGCGTGCGTGCAGCGATCACTGCGTTGGCCTGCTGCCGCTGCAGCATCGCCTGGGCGATTTCGGCGGCGTAGGCGAGGTGGCTGATGCGTGCGTCGATCACCTGCACGCCAGCGTCGGCCAGGCGTTCGGCCAGCTCGTTCTTCAGGTGCTGGGAGATCTCGCTGGCATGGCTGCGCAGCGCCAGCTGTCCCTCCTCGTGCTGGTCGTAGGGATAGCTGGTGGCCATCGCGCGCAACGCCGATTCGGACTGGATGTGCACGAAGCTTTCGTAGTCGTCCACGTTGTAGACGGCCTCGGAGGCATCGACCACCTGCCAGACGATGACCGCAGCGATCTCGATTGGGCTGCCGTCCAGCTCGTTGACCTTCAGCTTGCCGCTCTCGAAGTTGCGCACGCGCTGGCTGACCCGGCGCTTGGCATAGAAGGGGTTGTTCCAGCGCAGGCCGTTGTCCTTGACGGTGCCGACGTACTTGCCGAACAGGCTCAGCACCGCCGCCTGGTTGGGCTGGATGGTGTACAGGCCGGCCAGGATGAAGACCGCAGCGAAGATCACCAGCATGCCGGCCAGCATCAGCAGCAGGTTCGGTGAGCCGGAACCGGTCCTGGTCGTCGCCCCGAGTACGAACAGTGCGGTACCCGCCAGCGCGACCAGCAGGGATCCGGCCAGGGTGCCCAGGCCGTTGAGGGAGGCAAGCGACTTCTCTTTCATGGCGGTACGTCCTTGAGGGTTCGAATTGAAGATATCAAAGTGATATCACTTGCCGACTACCGTTCGTCGGATGCCATGGTCAGGGTGCGCGGCCAGCTAGAATGCCCACCCGCCTTCACGTCGCTGCTGGAACCGCCATGGCCAAGCTTGGAACTCCGTTGTCCCCCTCCGCCACCCGCGTGCTGCTGCTGGGCTCGGGCGAACTCGGCAAGGAGGTGGCCATCGAGCTGCAGCGGCTGGGCGTGGAAGTGATCGCCGCTGACCGCTACGCCGATGCCCCGGCCATGCAGGTCGCCCACCGCTCGCACGTGATCGACATGCTCGATGCGATGGCGCTGCGCGCCCTGATCGCCCAGGAGCAGCCACATCTGGTGGTGCCGGAGATCGAGGCCATCCATACCGAGACCCTGGTCCAGCTGGAGCAGGAGCAGGGCCTGCGGGTGATCCCGACCGCACGCGCCGCGCGCCTGACCATGGACCGCGAGGGCATCCGCCGCCTCGCCGCCGAAACCCTGGGCCTGCCGACCTCGCCGTACCGCTTCGTCGATACCGAGGCCGAGTACCGCGCTGCCGTGGCCGCCATCGGCCTGCCGTGCGTGGTCAAGCCGGTGATGTCGTCCTCGGGCAAGGGCCAGAGCACGCTGCGCAGCGAAGCGGACATCGCTCCGGCCTGGGAGTACGCACAGACCGGTGGCCGTGCCGGTGCCGGCCGCTGCATCGTCGAGGGTTTCATCGATTTCGATTACGAGATCACCCTGCTGACCGTGCGCCATGCCGGTGGCACCTCGTTCTGCGCGCCGATCGGCCATCTGCAGAAGGACGGCGACTACCGCGAAAGCTGGCAGCCGCAGCCGATGTCGAGCGCGGCACTGGTGCGTGCCGAAGAGATTTCGCGTGCGATCACCGACGACCTTGGCGGCTGGGGCCTGTTCGGCGTCGAGCTGTTCGTGAAGGGCGACGAAGTGTGGTTCAGCGAAGTGTCGCCGCGCCCGCACGATACCGGCCTGGTGACGCTGGTATCGCAGGAGCTGAGCGAGTTCGCGCTGCACGCGCGCGCGATCCTCGGCTTGCCGATTCCGGTGATCCGCCAGAGTGGCCCGTCGGCGTCGTGCGCGCTGTTGGCACACGGCGAGGGTGTGCCGTACTTCAACAATGTCGCCGCCGCGCTGCAGGTACCGGATACCGCCGTGCGCCTGTTCGGCAAGCCGAGCGTGCACGGTCATCGCCGCGTGGGCGTGACCCTGGCGCGCGCGGAAACCATCGACGAAGCACGCGCCATCGCGCGTGACGCCGCCGACGCCATCGGCGTCGAACTGCGCCCCTGAAAAAGGAGCGACGACCAACGGTCGTCGCCTACCGAAACCCGGTGGGTACCGACCGTTGGTCGGTACGCTCAACGTGCAGTCGACTCTACCGCACGTCCACCCACACCAGGTGGTGGTCGCTGCCGTCGGCGATCTTCGCTTCCGGGCTTTCATTGGCCGGCCAGAAGATGCCGCTGCCCACGTACTCGAAACCGGTCGAGGGAAGCACGTAGTCCAGGCGCATGGTGCCGGACTTCGGGCCGAAATCGCCGGTGGCGTGGAACGGTGCGCCCTTGCGTTCGATGCCCTTGGCCGCATAGGCCAAGCTGGTCTGCTCACCGCCGACGCTGCGCGGGGTGGGGTAGCGCAGCACGCGCGCGTTCTCGATCAGCTCGACGATCGCCTCGTGGCGGCCATCGCCATCGACCGGGTCGTTGTTCAGATCGCCAAGGATCACGAAGCGCGCGTCCTGCGCCAGGCCGCCACACTGGCCCTTGTCGTCGCACAGCCAGGGCTTGTCACCCTTGGACAGGTATTCCTGCCACAGGCGCAGTTCGTCATGGTTGCGCGCCGCGTTGCGCTTTTCCGGGCCATCGAACACCGGCGGGGTCGGGTGCGAAACCAGCGCGTGCACCACGCCGGCCGGGGTCTTCACCGGCACGTCCCAATGCGACTTCGACGACAGGCGCAGCTGCGACCACACGTGGTCGTTGTAGAAGCTCTGGCCGGTACGCGGATCGACCGGGCGGATGGCACCGGGCATCGCACTCCACTTCAGCAGCTGGAAGCTGCGCACCTTGGTTTCATCGATCGGGTAGCGCGACAGCACCAGCATGCCGTACTGGCCCGGGTGCAGGCCGTAGCCCCACGCGTCATTGCCACGGCCGCGGCCTTCGCCGCCGACCACGCCGTTGTTGTCCAGGTCCAGGCCGCTGGGCACACCGGTGTTGACCGGCGCCAGGTAGCGGTAGGCAAAGTGCAGCGGCTTGCCGCCGCCGGGCTGGGCGACTTCCAGGTAGCGCTTCTGGAACAGGTCGGCGGCGCGATGGGCATCGTCGAAATCAAATTCGTTCAGCAGCACCAGGTCCGGGCGCACCTGCTGCAGCACGGCGGCGATCTTGCGTGCGTGCTCGCTGTCGCCCTCCAGTTCCTTGATCAGGCCACCGGCATCATCGGAGTACAGCGACGTGTTGTAGGTGGCCAGGCGCAGCGCAGTGGACGGCTTCTCAGTCATCGCGGGGGACGTGGCAAAGGCGGGGGCGGTGGCGCCGCAGAGCAGGGCCATGGCGAGGATCAGGGGTTTGGCGTTCATCCCCCTATTCTGCACCCGGCCCGGTGTCAGCGGTTTGTCAGCGCCCGTCCAGTTCGTTGTCGAAATCGTGCCAGCGGCGGCCGTCGTAGGCCTCAAGGGGATGGAAGCGGCGCTTGTAGTCCATCTTCTGGTGCCCGCGGATCCAGTAGCCCAGGTACACGTGCGGCAGCCCCTCGCGGCGCGCCCACTCGATCTGTTGGAGGATTGCGAAGGTACCCAGCCCGCGCGCGGCGTGTTCCGGGTCGAAGAACGTATAGACCGCCGACAGGCCATGCTCGGTGACGTCGGTCACCGCCACCCCCAGCAGCTGGCTGGGCTGGCCGTCGTGGCCGGGCAGGCGCATCTCCATGAAGCGGGTGTGCGACCAGCTGCCGATCAGGAACTGCTCGAACTCGTGCGGGCCGTGGTCGTCCATGCCGCCATTGGCGTGGCGGTGGGTGAGGTAGCGGTGATACAGCGCGAACAGGTCGTCGCGGGCGGTGGCGGCAGTGATCCGCACCTCCAGGTCGTCATTGCGGGCGGCACAGCGGCGCTGGCTGCGGTCCGGGGCGAAGCGCGCCACCGGGATCCGGACCGCCACGCAGGCCTGGCAGTGCGCGCAGTGCGGCCGGTAGACCAGGTCGCCGCTGCGGCGGAAGCCCCAGCTCAGTGCCAGCGGGTACAGGCCACCCAGCCGGCGATCGTGCGGGTCCAGCACCAGGTCGCGCGCCACCCGGTCGGACCAGTACCCGCAGGGGTGCTCGCCGGTCTGGAAAAGCCGCAGTTCGTCGTCTCTGTCGCCATGTATCGCCATGGGCACAGCATAGCCCCAGCCTGTCGCAGAGGCGGCGACTGTCCGGCGGATGAATGGAATCGGCAGTGGCGTCAACCGACGTCGCGCCCGGGCGTTGTTGTCCCCCGAGGGTGAAGTGATCACCCCGACGCTGTTCCCATCCCCAGGAGTGACCTCATGATCCGTACCCCCCTGCTGCTGGCCCTGCTGCTGGGCACCTCCGCTTCCGGAATCGCGCTGGCCGCCGACACCCCGGCCATGCCCGCGCAGCGCCCGGCCAAGCTGGACACCAATGGCGACGGCGTGATCGACCGCAGCGAGGCGGCTGCCAATCCGCGCCTGGCCGCGAAGTTCGACGAGCTGGACAAGAACAAGGACGGCAAGCTCTCGCGCGATGAGCTGCCGCGCTGGCAGCATGGCCGCCGTGGCCACGGCGGTGAGCGCTGGGCCAGGCTGGACGTCAACAAGGACGGCCGCATCAGCCGCGGCGAGGCCAAGGCCGATCCGCGCCTGGCTGCGCGCTTCGACCGGCTCGACCTCAACAAGGACGGTTACCTGGACAAGGCCGACCGCGAGCTGCGCATGAAGCAGCATCGTGATGCCTGGTTCGCTGCCGCCGACACCAACAAGGACGGCCAGCTGAGCAAGGCCGAGTTCGACGCAGCCAAGGGCCCGATGCACGGCGGCCCGCGCCAGGGCGGTCCACGCGATGGCGGCGCACCGAAGCCGCAGCGCTGAGTGTCAATGCGGTGATCGGAGACAACGCCGGCGCAGTGCCGGCGTTGTCGGTTACAGGTGGCCGTTGCGCATCAGCACATACACCACCAGGGCGATCACCAGCAGGTTCGCCCCGATGATGCCGGTGCGACCGTACATGGATTCGAATTTCCAGTTGGTTCCGCGGCGCCCACGCCGCGCCGAATCGCGCGCGATCATCGGCGCCATCACCCGTTGCAGCGGCACCAGGCACTGGTAGTTGACCACACCCAGGCCCAATGCCAGCAGCAGCATCTGGCTCCAGATCGGAGCCTGCAACAGTGCCGCCAGCAGCATCGCCAGGCACCAGACCAGGCCAGTACCGGTGTTGAGGCGGACAAAGTGCCGAACCTGCGCGCGTTCGCGTTCGGTCTCGGTATAGGACATCAGGAAGCGTGCACCGAGGTAGCTGCCGATCGCGCCGCCGGCGACACCGGCGAGGATCGCCCCCCAGCTTGCCACTGGCAGCACATGCAGTTGGCCGAGCGTGGCGGTCAGGGTGCCCATTGCGGTACCACCGGCTACGCTGGCGCCGCCCAGGCCGAGCTTGCTGCCACCGATGCCGACGCCGGTGCCGAGCAGGATCGCGGCGCTGGCGGTGCCGGGCGCGGCCACCAGCATCATTGACACCACGGCGGTGGCGAAGGCGGCGCTCGGTGCGCTGCTGCGGGCGAATTCACCGAAGCGCTGCAGCAGGCCGTCGCGCACCAGCGCGCGCGCGCGCGACAGGCGCTTGCGCACGGCGGCGTCGCTGAGCCCGAGCAGGTCGGCCACCTGCTGCGAGCGCTGGCCCTCGCGGTAGTACAGCAACAGGACTTCGCGGCTGTCGGCGGGCAGGGTGGAGATGATGTCCTCGGCGGCGATTTCTTCCTCCACCCGCTGCAGGCGATCGGCTGCGCCCGGGGACGGATCTGCGGCCATCCCCATCGCCACCTCGGCCGCCTCGCCGGTCAGTGGACGGCCACGCTGGGCGCGCAGCCAGTCGCGGGCCAGGTTGCGGGTGATCTGCCGCAGCCACGGCAGGAAGCTGGTCGCGCTGCGCAGCTGGTGCAGCTGCTGCCAGCCCTTCACAAAGGCCTCCTGGGCGATGTCCTCGCTGGCCTGGCGGTCCCGGGTGATGGCCAGCGCGATGGCGGTGACCGTGTTCTGGCAGGCCAGCACGATGCGCCCGTAGGCGTGCTGGCAACCGCTGGCGGCGGCGGGCAGTTCGCGTTCCAGGGTCTGGTCGATCGATGCGGCGAACGTCGTCATGGCGGCGGCTCTCCTGCGGGGATTGTGTCCCATGACGGAGCCGCGCGCGAAGTGTGACCAGCATTCTGTGCGGTAGTGCCGGCCGCTGGCCGGCATCCTCATGACAAAAAGGGGACGGAGGGGATTAAGTCGTTTGTGCCACAAACGACTTAATCCCCTCCGTCCCCTTTTTCACCCGCGAATCACTTCGAGGGCTGGATGCGGACCCGGACTTCGTCCTCTTCCGGGGCGGCCTGCGGGGCCGGTTGCGCCTGCTGCGGCTGGGCCTGCGGGGCGGGTGCCGGGGCACCACGATGGCGCAGGCCGATGACCAACGCCACACCAGCAATCACCACCAGCAGGGCGATGCGGATGCGCCAGGCCCAGCTGCGGCCGCCGCTGCCCGTTCCAGGCGCGTCGCGGAAGGCGAACTCGGCCGTGGGGTGGTCGCGGCGGGTAGTGTCGAGCAGGCGCGCCTCGCGCAGGATTTCGCGCGCGCGCGGCTGATCGTCGGCGCGCACGATCCACACCGCCGGATAGGCACTGGCGTTGCCCAGGTCGGTATAGCTGAACTGGCCGCGGCGGCGGGTCTTGTAGGAGCGCCCGTTGCTCACCTTGACCTCGATGCCATGCCCGCGCAGGAGCTCGGCCACACCCTCGACGGTTTCCACGCGCTGGCTGCTGAAGATCTGGCGCATGGGTTTACTCCTTGGCCGGCACGGCAGCGGCCGCGGCCTGGTCGGGAACGACGCGGATCAGGCCTTCCTGCGCGGTGCTGGCCACCAGCACGCCGTTGCGGGTGAAGAACTGGCCGCGGGCCAGGCCGCGCGAATCCTGCGCGCTGGGGCTGTCCAGCGAATACAGCAGCCAGTCGTCTGCGCGGAACGGGCGGTGGAACCAGATTGCGTGGTCGAGCGAGGCCATCTGCACGTGCGGGTGGTAGTAGCTGATGCCGTGCGGGAAGGTTGCCGTGCCCAGCAGGTGGAAGTCGGAGGCATAGGCCAGCAGCGCCTGGTGCAGCTCCGGTGCATCGCCGACCGGCTCGCTCAGGCGCAGCCACACCTGGTGGTAGGGCGGGCGCTTGGGCGGGTTCAGTTCGTCGCGCGGGTAGACGTGGCGGAACTCGAACGGGCCGCCACGCGACAGCCAGCGCTGCACCTTGATCGGCAGTCGCTCCAGCACCTCGGCCGGCAGCGGCCGATTCGGTTCGATGTCTTCCGGCTGCGGCACCTCAGGCATCTTGTGCTGGTGCTCGGCGCCGGTCTCGGCCTGCTGGAACGAGGCCGCGCAGAAGAAGATCACCTTGCCGTGCTGGATCGCGGTGACCCGTCGCACCGAGAAGCTGCCGCCATCGCGGGTGCGGTCCACGTCGTAGACGATCGGGTGGTCGATGTTGCCGGCGCGCAGGAAGTAGGCGTGCAGCGAGTGCACGTGACGGCCATTGTCGACCGTGGCCTGCGCCGCAGCCAGTGCCTGGCCCAGCACCTGCCCACCGAACACGTACTTGGTGCCGATGTCGCGGCTCTGCCCGCGGAACAGGTTGTCCTCCAGCCGCTCCAGCGTGAGCAGGTCGATCAGCTCGGAGACGACGGGTTCGGGCGTGTCGTTCAAGGGGGTGGCCACAGCAATGAGAAGGCCCCGATTATACCGGTCAGGGGTCAGATCCCTTTCGCCCGGCGAAAGGGATCTGACCCCGGGCGGGGCAACCGCTACTTGCCCAGGCGCGCCGCCAGGGCCTGGAGGGCGTTCTGCGCGTCCGGGGCGAACCAGGCCTCGACGAAACGGTCCAGCTGGATCAGGTCCGGGTGCAGCGCTTCGTGCAGGTCGGCGCGAGCGATGGCGCGGGTCAGCAGCATCGGCTGCCGAGGCTGCTTGAGCAGGTTCTGCAGCCAGGCCACGGCGCGGGCCACCACCAGGTCACCCTCAGCCAGCTCGTCGACCAGGCCGATCTGCAGCGCCTGTTCGGCCGGCACCAGCGAGCCGGTGGTCAGCAGCACGCCGGCGCGGTGCACGCCCACCGCACGGCGCAGCAGGCGCTGGATGCCCTCCGGCGCGATCAGGCCCACCTGCACCTCGTTCAGGCCGATGGCATACGGCCGCGACGGATCGGCGCTGCGCGCCATTACCCGGTAGTCGCAGCACAGGGCCAGCACGCAGCCGCCGGCCGGCGCGTGGCCGGTAATCGCTGCGACCACCGGGATGCGGCTCTCGGCCAGTGTGCGCACGGCGCCAAAGAAAGCGTTCCAAGTGTCCAGCAGCTTGTGCTTGTCATCGCCATGCGAGAGCAGGTGCGGCACGTCCATTCCACCGGTGAAGATGCGCTCGCTGCCCGACAGCACGATGCCGTGCGCGTCTTCGGCCATGGCCAGTTCGATGGCATGGATCAGCTGCCGGCACAGATCGGTGTCCAGTGCATTGACCGGCGGCCGCGCCAGGCGCAGTTCGCGGATGGGGCCGTGGTTGATCACCTCGATGAGCGTCGTCATGCTGCGGTCTCGTTGCGAAGAAGGAACCTGGGCGATGATAACCAAACCATTCGTTGGCGTACTGTGGGTGCTGTGTGCGGCCGCAGCATCGGCTTCGGCTGCGGAATCACGCTGCGTCACGGTGGAGCAGGGCTGGGCGCGGTTGCCACCGAATCCGGCGATGCCGATGACTGCCGGCTATGGCGTGATACACAACGGCTGCAGCAGGGCGGTGGTGATCACCGGTGCGACCAGCAGTAGTTTCGGCGACGTGTCGCTGCACGAGACCACGATCGTCGATGGCGTCAGCCGGATGCGCGCGATCGAGCGCCTGCCGCTGGCAGCCGGCGCGCGTGCCGAACTCAAGCCTGGTGGCCTGCACCTGATGCTGATGCAGGGCAAGGGCGCGCTGAAGGAAGGCCAGGCGCTGCCGTTGCGGCTGCAGCTGGAAGGCGGTGGCGAAGCGAGCGCGACGTTGACCGTCCGCAAGGCCGCGCCGTAGCGGGATGGTAGTGCCGGCCGCTGGCCGGCAGCACAGGAAATGCCGGCCAGCGGCCGGCGCTACCGCAGGGTCTTACGACCAGTCGTAGGAGAACAGCACCGTGCGGCTCACCGGCTCATACAGCATCACGATCGCGTCGGCGCCGGCAGCGCACCAGTTGTAGCCGGCGACTTCGGCGACGGCGAAGAACTTGTGGCCATTGCGGCGGATGATCGCCAGTTCGGCATCATCTGGAGCATGCCGGTCGTTGGCGGCGTCGGTGAATTCTAGGGTGAAAGCGGCCGGAATATCGGCCGTTTCGATCCAGTTGCCACAGGAAACCTGTCCCCCCAGCGTATCCAGATAATCGCGCTCGCTGGCCTCACCCTTGCCGTAGCGCGAGTAGCAGGCGAGGCGGCCATGCATGGCGTGGTAGTCGCGGGCCTTGACGTAGCTGTCGCGCATCTGCGCAATGTGTTCCTGCGCGTCCTTGTCCTGTACTGCGTCGCCGATGAAATAGCCCTCGTTGCCGAGGAAGCGCATCTGGTTGCCGGCGGTCAGCTCGAAGGCGATCCAGTTGGTGGCGGTGAAATCGTTGTGGTGTTCTTCGGTGGTTTCGCCGATGCAGCCGTCGTACGGCTCGATCGGGCACAGCATCGTCGCCACCTGGCCGGCCAGTTCCGGGCGCAGCACACCGAGGTCGATCTTCAGCAGCGGCAGCAGGTGTTTGCCGAGCCACGTCTGGTCGGCGGGGAAGACATCGGTAGGGAAGGGGACCATGCCGGGCAGCAGGTCGTGCAGTTCAGTCTGGTGGATCATGTCAGTCCTTTGAATGGGATCGGTAGTGCCGGCCGCTGGCCGGCATGCGCGAAGCGTCTGGAGGTTGCCGGCCAGCGGCCGGCACTACCTTCAGGTGGAAGCGTTGCGGATCGCCTCAGGCAGCGGCGCGCTCTTGCCGGTCTGCGTATCCATCCACACCACCACCACGTTGCCATCCGAGTACAGCTTCGACGCGTCCTGCTGGTCGACGATGCGGTGGCCGATGGTCACGCTGCTGTTGCCCAGGCGCTCGACGAACAATTCGACCACGATGTCGTTGGGCCACACGATCGGCAGCCGGTAATTGACGTTGGTCGCGGCCACCACCGGTGCGATGCGGTCGGTCATCGACACGCCGTCCACGCCCAGCATCCAGCGCACGCGCGCTTCTTCCAGGTAGGAAATGTACTTGGCGTTGTTGACGTGGCCCATGCTGTCCATGTCGCGCCAGCGCACGCTGATCGGGATGCGGGCCAGGATCTTGTGTTCGCTGCTCATCAGGCGTCCTTCTTCTTCGACGTGCTCTTGCTGGCCTTGCCGGCGCTCTTGGCGGCCACGGCCTTCTTCGCCACCTTGGCCGGCTTCTCGGGCTTCACCTTGCGCGGCGGGCGGGCGTCGGGCTTGTTGGCCACGGCGGCCGGTTGCTCGGGGCGCGCGCTGGTGGAAGGCAGCATGCGGGCCAGGAACTGGCCGGTGTACGACTGCGGGCAGGCCGCCACGTCTTCCGGCGTGCCGGTGACCAGGATGGTGCCGCCGCGGTGGCCACCCTCCGGACCCAGATCGACGATCCAGTCGGCGGTCTTGATCACGTCCAGGTTGTGCTCGATCACCACCACCGTGTTGCCTTCGTCGCGCAGCTTGTGCAGGACGCCCAGCAGCGCTTCGATGTCGTGGAAGTGCAGGCCGGTGGTCGGCTCGTCGAGGATGTACAGGGTGCGGCCGGTATCGCGGCGCGACAGCTCCTTGGACAGCTTCACGCGCTGCGCTTCACCACCGGACAGCGTGGTCGCGCTCTGGCCCAGCTTGATGTAGCTCAGGCCGACGTCGACCAGTGTTTCCAGCTTGCGTGCGATCGACGGCACCGGCTCGAACAGCTTCAGCGCATCCTCGACGGTCATTTCCAGCACGTCGTTGATGTTGAAACCCTTGTACAGGATCTCCAGCGTCTCGCGGTTGTAGCGCTTGCCGTGGCAGACATCGCACGGCACGTACACGTCCGGCAGGAAGTGCATCTCGACCTTGATCAGGCCATCGCCCTGGCAGGCCTCGCAGCGGCCACCACGCACATTGAAGCTGAAGCGGCCCGGCGAGTAGCCGCGTGCACGCGCTTCGGGCACCTGTGCGAACAGTTCGCGCAGGGGAGTGAACAAGCCGGTGTAGGTGGCCGGGTTCGAACGCGGGGTGCGGCCGATCGGCGACTGGTCGATGTCCACCACCTTGTCGAACAGGTCCAGGCCATCGATCTCCTTGTACGGGGCGATCGGGTGCGAGGCGCCGTTGATCTCGTTGGCAGCCAGCGAGAACAGGGTGTCGTTGATCAGGGTCGACTTGCCGGAGCCGGACACACCGGTCACGCAGGTCAGCAGGCCCGACGGAATCGCCAGGTCCACGCCCTTGAGGTTGTTGCCGCTGGCCCCGCGCAGGTGCAGGGTCATCTTCGGGTTCGGCTTGTGCCGGCGCGCCGGGATCTCGATCGCGCGCTTGCCCGACAGGTACTGGCCGGTCAGCGAGCGCGGTGCCTCCAGGATGTCCTGCAGGGTGCCCTGGCCGACGATCTCGCCGCCATGCACGCCCGCGCCCGGGCCGATGTCCAGCACGTAGTCGGCCAGGCGGATCGCGTCCTCGTCATGCTCGACCACGATCACCGTGTTGCCGAGGTCGCGCAGGCGGGTGAGGGTGCCGAGCAGGCGTTCGTTGTCGCGCTGGTGCAGGCCGATCGATGGTTCGTCGAGCACGTACATCACGCCGACCAGGCCGGCGCCGATCTGGCTGGCCAGGCGGATGCGCTGCGCCTCGCCACCGGACAGGGTGTCGGCCTTGCGCTCGAGGGTCAGGTAATCCAGGCCCACGTCGACCAGGAAGCCGAGGCGTTCGCCGATTTCCTTGACGATCTTCGCGGCGATCTCGCCGCGCCAGCCCGGCAGGCTCAGCTCGCTGAAGAACTTCAGCGCCTCGTCGATCGGAAGCACCACCAGCTCCGGCAGCGGGCGGTCGGCCACGAACACATTGCGTGCAGCCTTGTTCAGGCGCGCGCCATGGCATTCCGGGCAGGGTTGTTCGCTGATGTACTTGGACAGCTCTTCGCGCACCGCCGGCGATTCGGTTTCCTTGTAGCGGCGCTCGAGGTTGGGAATGATGCCCTCGAAGCGATGCTTGCGCTGGGTGCGGCCACCGGCTTCGGTGAAGTAGGTGAAAGTGATAGCTTCATCGCCGCTGCCGTACAGCACGGCCTGCTGCACCTTGTCCGGCAGCGAGTTCCAGGCCGCGTCGACGTCGAACCGGTAGTGCTTGGCCAGCGAAGCGATCAGCTGGAAGTAGTAGGCGTTGCGGCGATCCCAGCCGCGCACCGCGCCGGCGGCCAGCGACAGCTCGGGGTGCACCACCACGCGCGAGGGATCGAAGAACTCGGCCATGCCCAGGCCATCGCAGCCGGGGCAGGCGCCCATCGGTGCGTTGAACGAGAACAGGCGCGGCTCCAGTTCCGGCAGCGAGTAATCGCAGACCGGGCAGGAGTATTTGGAGGAGAACAGGGTCGGCGCGGTTTCCGTGTTGTCCAGGCTCTGCACCGAGGCCATGCCGTCGCCCAGCTTCAGCGCGGTCTCGAAGCTCTCGGCCAGGCGCTGCTTGATGTCCTCGCGCGGGCGGAAGCGGTCGATCACCGCCTCGATGGTGTGCTTCTGGCGCAGCGCCAGCGGCGGCACCGCGTCGATCTCATGCAGCTCGCCGTCCACGCGCACGCGCACGAAGCCCTGCGCGCGCAGCTGGTCGAACACCTGGGCATGCTCGCCCTTGCGGTCGCGGATGACCGGCGCCAGCAGCATGTAGCGCTGTTCCGGGTCCAGGGTCAGCACCTGGTCGACCATCTGGCTGACCGTCTGCGCTTCCAGCGGGTAGCCGTGGTCTGGGCAGCGCGGGGTGCCTACGCGGGCGTACAGCAGGCGCAGGTAGTCGTAGATCTCGGTGATCGTGCCGACCGTCGAACGCGGGTTGTGCGAGGTCGACTTCTGCTCGATCGAGATCGCCGGGGACAGGCCCTCGATGTGGTCCAGGTCCGGTTTTTCCATCACGCTCAGGAACTGGCGCGCATAGGCCGACAACGACTCGACATAGCGGCGCTGGCCTTCTGCATAGATGGTGTCGAACGCCAGCGAGGACTTGCCCGAGCCGGACAGGCCGGTGATCACGATCAGCTTGTCGCGGGGCAGGTCGAGGTCGAGGTTCTTCAGGTTGTGCGTCCGCGCGCCGCGGATGCGGATGAAATCCATCGCCATGGGGGATCCGGTTGTGGGGGCGTTGGCTGGGTGCCGGGCCAGCAGGGAACGGCAATCGGTCAGCCTACCGAGGTGACCAGATGGGGGCAATGGGCGACAATGCCAGCCCGGTGTCTCACCTTGTGAGACAGGCCGACAGGCAGGGGTCAGATCCCTTTTCACGGGGTGAAAAGGGATCTGACCCCTGCCTGTCGGGCCCCCCAGGCCGTCCAGGGGTTGACTTGACCCGCGCCCGATGATCTGCGTACAATCCCGCTCCTGTCCGCCCTCGATGGCGGCAGCTCAGACCACAATAACTACAGAGGAAGGCCTGGTCATGTACGCAGTACTGGTCACCGGCGGTAAGCAATACCGCGTGGCGCAGGGCGAAAAGCTCCGCATTGAAAAGCTCGAAGTCGAAGTCGGCAGCGAGATCAAGTTTGACAACATCCTGATGCTGGGTGACAGCGACGGCGTGAAGCTGGGCGATGCGCTGAAGGGCGCTGCCGTCACCGCCAAGGTCCTGTCCCAGGGTCGTGCTGACAAGGTCCGGATCATCAAGTTCCGTCGCCGCAAGCACCACATGAAGCGTCAGGGTCACCGTCAGTACTACACCGAAATCGAGATCACCGGCATCGCCGGCTAAGCATCAGGAGAAGCAGTCATGGCACATAAAAAGGGCGTAGGCTCCTCGCGCAACGGTCGCGACTCCAACCCGAAGTACCTGGGCGTCAAGATCTTCGGCGGCCAGGCCATCGAAGCCGGCAACATCATCGTGCGTCAGCGCGGCACCCAGTTCCACCCGGGTTCGGGCGTTGGCCTGGGCCGTGACCACACCCTGTTCGCCCTCGTGGATGGCAAGGTGGAGTTCTCGGTCAAGGGCGCCAAGAAGCGTCGCACCGTCAGCATCGTCTCGGCCGACGCCTGATCCAGGCATCGCCGGCACCCGTGCCCCGGCATGGGAGTGCTGCATGAAGAGCCCCGCTTCGGCGGGGCTTTTCGTTAGAGTTGAAGCAAGACCGGCTGGGCCGGGTTGCCGGCCCACGGCCGGCATGACATTCAAGGTGGCGGCCAGCAGGCCGCGCCCATCGCAGGCATCGAAACAATGAAACTGGTAGACGAAGCAGAAATCGAAGTGTTCGCCGGCAACGGCGGCAACGGCTGCATTGGCTTCCGTCGCGAGAAGTTCATTCCGCTCGGCGGCCCGGACGGCGGCGACGGCGGTGCGGGCGGCAGCGTGTACATCCGCGCCGACGAAAACCTGAACACCCTGGTCGACTTCCGCCATGACCGCATCTTCAAGGCGCAGCGCGGCGAGAACGGCATGGGCCGCCAGGCCTATGGCAAGGGTGGCGAAGACCTGACCATCACCGTGCCGGTCGGCACCGTGGTGATCAACGTGGCCACCGATGAAGTCATCGGCGACCTGACCCAGCACGGCGATCGCCTGCTGGTGGCCAAGGGCGGTCGCGGCGGCCTGGGCAACATGCACTTCAAGAGTTCGACCAACCGCTCGCCGCGCCAGGCGTTGCCGGGCGAGCCGGGCGAGGAGCGCACGCTGAAGCTGGAGCTGAAGCTGCTGGCCGATGTCGGCCTGCTGGGCTTCCCCAACGCTGGCAAGAGCACCCTGATCCGCGCCGTTTCGGCGGCGACGCCGAAGGTGGCTGATTACCCGTTCACCACGCTGTACCCGAACCTGGGCGTGGTGAAGGTGGAGAACCACCGCAGCTTCGTGATCGCCGACATTCCCGGCCTGATCGAAGGCGCGGCCGATGGCGCCGGCCTGGGCGCGCAGTTCCTGCGCCACCTGCAGCGCACCCGCCTGCTGCTGCACCTGGTGGACATCTCGCCGATGGAAGGTGGCGTGGACGGCATCTCGCCGGTGGAGCAGGTGCGTGCGATCGAGCGCGAGCTGGGGAAGCACGATCCGGAACTGCTGAAAAAGCCGCGCTGGCTGGTGCTGAACAAGGCTGACCTGATGTTCGAAGACGAGGCGCAGGCCGCGGCCGAGCAGATCGTTGCCGAGCTGGGCTGGAAGGAGCCGTGGTTCCTGGTCTCCGCACTGGGTCGCGAAGGCACCTTCCCGATCATGAGCCGGATCATGGCCTTCTTCGATCGCCAGAAGGAAGAAGAGCAGGAAGCCCGCGACGCGCAATGATGGCGTTGTGGCTCCGTGCAAAAAACCCGGCTTTGGCCGGGTTTTTTGTTGCCGGGGTCAGATCCCTTTTCCGCTGGAAAAGGGATCTGACCCCGGGCGTGTCAAAAGTCCCGGACCGCAGGCAACAAAAAACCCGGCCGGGGCCGGGCTTTTGTCTGCAGCCCAACCCCGCAGGGTAGGGCGGCAACGCCGGATCAGGCGGCCTTGAGGGCCTTGATGCGGTCGTTCAGGCGGCTCTTGTGGCGAGCAGCCTTGTTCTTGTGGATCAGGCCACGCGCGCTGAAGCGATCCAGGATCGGCTGGGCAACGGCGAAGGCGGCTTCGGCGCCGGCGGCATCGTTGGCGTCCAGCGCCTTGATCACTTTCTTGACAGCGGTGCGCAGCATCGAGCGCTGAGCCACGTTGCGCGCGTTGCGCACGACGGTCTGCTTGGCGCGCTTCTTGGCGGACTTGATATTGGCCACGGTGGTGGTTTCCTGAAAAAATCGGTGTTATGGGAACAGCAAGCTAGCTAGTATGATGGCGTAAGAAATGCACGTCAAGTCGATTGTCAAGAGGGACGCTGAGTGAGTTCACCCAAGTTGTTGCGGGGCCTGCTGTCGTTCAGCAGCATGACCATGGTCTCGCGCGTTCTCGGACTTGTCCGGGACTTCGTGGTGACCACCACGTTCGGCACCAACGCCATCACTGATGCTTTCTGGGTCGCCTTCAGGGTACCCAATTTCCTGCGCCGGTTGTTCGCCGAAGGGTCTTTTGCCACCGCTTTCGTGCCGGTGTTCACGGAAGTGAAGGAAACCCGCAGCCACGCCGAGCTGCGCGAACTGATGTCCCGCACCGCCGGCACCCTGGGCGGGGTGCTGATGCTGGTCACCGCACTGGCGCTGATCTTCGCGCCGCAGCTGGCCTCGGTCTTCTCCAGTGGCGTTGATACCGACCCGGTCAAGCAGGGCCTGCTGGTCGACCTGTTCCGCCTGACCTTCCCGTTCCTGCTGTTCGTCTCGCTGACCGCACTGGCCGGTGGTGCGCTGAACAGCTTCCAGCGCTTTGCCATGCCGGCGCTGACCCCGGTCATTCTCAACCTGTGCATGATCGCCGGCGCGCTGTGGCTGGCACCGCGGCTGGGCGGCACGCCGGAAAAGCAGATCCTGGCGCTGGGCTGGGCGGTGCTGGCCGCCGGCATCCTGCAGTTGCTGTTCCAGCTGCCCTCGCTGAAGGGCATCAACCTGCTGACCCTGCCGCGCTGGGGCTGGCGCCACCCGGGGGTGCGCAAGGTCATGACGCTGATGGTGCCGACCCTGTTTGGTTCCTCGGTGGCGCAGATCAACCTGCTGCTGGATACGGTGATCGCGGCCAAGCTGACCGACGGCTCGCAGTCCTGGCTGTCGCTGGCCGACCGCTTCCTGGAGCTGCCGCTGGGCGTGTTCGGCGTGGCCCTGGGCACGGTGATCCTGCCGGCGCTGGCCCGCCACCATGTCAGCACCGACCGCGAGGGCTTCTCGCGTTCGCTGGACTGGGGCCTGCGCATGACCCTGCTGATCTCGGTGCCGGCCATGCTGGGCCTGCTGCTGCTGGCCGAGCCGCTGATCGCGACCATCTTCCAGCACGGCCAGTTCAGCGCCTTCGACACCCGCATGACCGCGCTGTCGGTGTACGGCCTGAGCTTCGGCCTGCCGGCATTCGCCCTGCTGAAGGTGGTGCTGCCGGCCTTCTACGCCCGCCAGGACACCAAGACCCCGGTGCGCGCCGGGGTGGCGGCGCTGGTGGCCAACATGGTGTTCAACTTCGCCCTGCTGGCCGTGCTGTACCAGGTGATGGTGCCCGACGCGCTGAAGGTGCAGGGCGTGATGGCGGCGATCGGCAAGCAGCCGGGCCTGCACCTGGCACTGGGCATCGCCAGCGCGCTCTCCAGTTACCTGAACCTGGGCCTGCTCTGGTACTGGCTGGGCAAGACCGATGTCTACCAGCGCCGGCCAGGCTGGGGCGGCTATCTGCTGCGCCTGGTGCTGGCCTGCGCGGCCATGGTTGGCGTGCTGTTGGCCCTGCTGCACTGGCTGCCGGGTTTCTCCGCGATGCGTGTGTGGGAGCGGATCGGTGCCCTGGCGTTGCTGGTCGGCGGCGGCGGCGCGACCTATGCGGTGGCCATGCTGGCGATGGGCTTCCGCCCGCGCGACCTGCGCGGGCATTGATCGCAGCCCGTGGCGGCTATACTTCAGGGTTACACCATTGAAGCGGCGGCCCCGGTCGGGCCGGAACGAGAGTTGATGAGCAGGCTGTTCAGAAGCGTCGAGGGCGGGGAGCTGTTCCCCAACGGAAGCGTGGTCTGTATCGGTGCATTCGACGGCCTCCACCTGGGCCATCGTGCGCTGGTCCGCCACGCGGTCGCCCGCGCGCGCGCCTTGGGCGTGGCCGCAGTGGCCGTGGCATTCGAACCGCTGCCGCGTGAGTTCTTCGCGCAAGGCACGCCGCCGCCGCGGCTGACCCTGGCGCGCAGCAAGGTCGAGATCCTGCGCGAGCTCGGCGTCGATGCGATCGGCCTGCTGCGTTTCGATGCCGCGATGGCGGCGATGCCGGCCGAGACCTTCGTGCGCCAGTTGCTGGTGCACCGGCTGGGCGCCCGCGAAGTCTGGATCGGGCCGGAGTTCTGCTTCGGCAACCGCCGCCGCGGTGATCTGGCGCTGCTGCAGGAGATGGGCGCCGAACTGGGCTTCAGCGCCGGCGAGATTGAAGCGGTGGACCTGCATGGCGAGCGCATCTCCAGCACCCGCATCCGCCAGCTGCTGCAGGGGGGCGATTTCGCCCGCGCCAACGATCTGCTCGGTCGCCCGTATGCGATCAGCGGGCGCGTGGTGCGCGGTCGCCAGCTTGGCCGTACGCTGGGCTTCCCCACCGCCAACCTGCGCTTCCCGAAGACCCCGGCACTGTCGGGCATCTACGCAACCTGGGTGCACGGCGTGTTCGACCAGCCGTGGCCGTCGGTGTCCAGCTTCGGCACCCGGCCGACAGTGGACGGCGTGGAGCCGCTGCTGGAAGCCCACCTGTTCGATTTCCAGGGCGACCTGTACGGGCGCCACATCGACGTGGAGTTTGTCGCCAAGCTGCGCGACGAAGAGAAATTCAATGATCTGGCGGCACTGACCGACCAGATGCACCGCGACGCCGAACAGGCGCGCGCCCTCCTTTCCGAACATAGATTGCGAGCCACTGCGTGAGCCAGGACTACAAGACCACCCTGAACCTGCCAGCCACCGAATTCCCGATGCGCGGCGACCTGCCCAAGCGCGAGCCGGGCATTCTGGCGCGGTGGGAAGCGCAGGGGCTCTACCAGCAGCTGCGTGACAACGCCGCCGGCCGCCCGCTGTTCGTGCTGCATGACGGCCCGCCCTACGCCAACGGCCGCATCCACCTGGGCCATGCGGTCAACAAGATCCTGAAGGACATCATCGTCAAGTCGCGCTACCTGGCCGGCTTCGATGCGCCCTATGTGCCGGGCTGGGACTGCCATGGCCTGCCGATCGAGATCGCGGTCGAAAAGAAGTGGGGCAAGGTCGGCACCAAGCTCGACGCCGTCGAATTCCGCCAGAAGTGCCGCGAGTTCGCCGAAGAGCAGATCAACATCCAGCGCGTGGACTTCAAGCGTCTGGGCGTGACCGGCGATTGGGACAACCCGTACAAGACCCTGAGCTTCGACTTCGAAGCCAATGAGATCCGTGCGCTGGCCAAGGTCGTCGCCAACGGTCACCTGGTGCGTGGCGCCAAGCCGGTGTACTGGTGCTTTGACTGCGGTTCGGCGCTGGCCGAGGCGGAAATCGAGTACCAGGAAAAGGAATCGCCGGCGATCGACGTGGCCTACGCCGCGCGCGATGCCCAGGCCATCGGCAAGGCGTTCGGCGTGGGCGTGCCGGCCGACGTCGAAGTGGCTGTACCGATCTGGACCACCACGCCGTGGACGCTGCCGGCCTCGCTGGCGGTGTCGCTGGGTGCGGAAATCAACTACGTGCTGGCCGAGGGCCCGGCCCACAACGGCAAGCGCCGATGGCTGGTGCTGGCCGCCGCGCTGGCCGAGCGCGCGCTGCAGCGCTACGGCGTCGAGAGCGTGGTGCTGCACGGTGAAACCACCGGTGCGGCACTGGAGAACCAGCTGCTGGCGCATCCGTTCTATCCGGAGCGCGACATCCCGCTGCTCAACGGCGACCACGTCTCCGACGAGGACGGTACCGGTGCGGTGCACACCGCCCCCGGTCACGGCCAGGAAGACTTCGTGGTCAGCCAGAAGTACGGCCTGCTGGACAAGTACAACGCCGGCCAGGTGACCCCGATCGACGGCCGTGGCGTGTACCTGGAATCGACCCCGCCGGCCGGTGAGGTGGTGCTGGCTGGCCAGCATCTGTGGAAGGCGCAGGAGGCCATCGTCGGCGTGCTGCGCGACAGCGGCGCGCTGCTGGCCTTCCACCCGATCCGCCACAGCTACCCGCATTGCTGGCGCCACAAGACGCCGGTGGTGTTCCGCGCCACTCCGCAGTGGTTCATTTCGATGGACAAGGCCAACCTGCGCAGCGATGCGCTGGCTGCGATCGACACTGTCGGCTGGTTCCCGACCTGGGGCAAGGCGCGCATCCAGAGCATGGTCGACGGTCGCCCGGACTGGACCATCTCGCGCCAGCGCACCTGGGGCGTGCCGATCGCACTGTTCACCCATCGCCAGACGGGCGAGATCCATCCGCGCTCGGTCGAGCTGATGCAGCAGGTCGCCGACCGCGTCGAAGCCGAGGGCATCGATGTGTGGTACTCGCTGGACGCCGCCGAACTGCTCGGCGCCGAAGCGGCCGACTACGAGAAAGTCACCGACATCCTCGACGTCTGGTTCGATTCGGGCGTGACCCATGAAGGCGTGCTCGCCGCGCGTGGCTTCGGCAAGCCGGCCGACCTGTACCTGGAAGGCTCCGACCAGCACCGCGGCTGGTTCCAGTCCTCGCTGCTGACCGGCGTGGCGATCGACAAGCGCGCGCCGTACAAGCAGTGCCTCACCCACGGCTTCACCGTGGACGAGCACGGCCGCAAGATGTCCAAGTCGCTGGGCAACGGCATCGAGCCGCAGGACATCATGAACAAGCTGGGCGCGGACATCCTGCGCCTGTGGATCGCCTCGGCCGACTACAGCAACGAGATGTCGCTGTCGCAGGAAATCCTGAAGCGCAATGCTGACGCCTACCGCCGCCTGCGCAACACCGCACGCTTCCTGCTCGGCAACCTGGACGGTTTCGATCCGGCCCGGCACCTGCAACCGCTCGAGCAGATGGTCGCGCTGGACCGCTGGATCGTGCATCGCGCCTGGGAGCTGCAGGAGAAGATCAAGGCGGCCTACGACGGCTACAACATGGCCGAGATCGTGCAGCTGCTGCTGAACTTCTGCAGCGTGGACCTGGGCTCGCTGTACCTGGACGTGACCAAGGACCGCCTGTACACCATGCCGACCGATTCAGACGGTCGCCGTTCGGCGCAGAGCGCGATGTACCACATCGCTGAAGCGTTCACCCGCTGGGTGGCGCCGATCCTGACCTTCACCGCCGACGAGCTGTGGGGTTACCTGCCGGGCGAACATGCCGGCCATGTGCTGTTCACCACCTGGTACGACGGCCTGGCGCCGCTGCCGGCGGATGCCCAGCTCAACGCCGCCGACTTCGACCAGCTGCTGGCCGTGCGCGAGCAGGTGGCCAAGGTGCTCGAGCCGATGCGCGCCAACGGTGCGATCGGTGCTGCACTGGAGGCGGAGATCACCATCGCTGCCAGCGAAGAGCAGGCTGCGCGCTGGCAGCCGCTGGCCGATGAACTGCGTTTCCTGTTCATCAGTGGCGACGTGCAGGTGCGCCCGGCGACCGCCGACGAGGTGTTCGTCAGCGCCCAGCCGACCACCAAGGCCAAGTGCGTGCGCTGCTGGCACCACCGCGCCGACGTCGGCAGCAACGCCGACCATCCTGAGCTGTGCGGCCGTTGTGTGAGCAACGTGACCGGCGCCGGCGAAGTGCGGAGCTGGTTCTGATGGCCGCGCCCCGTCCACATCCGAACGCCCTGGTCTGGCTGCTGCTGTCGGCGGCCATCATCGGCCTGGACCAGTGGTCCAAGGCCTGGGTGCTGTCGAGCCTGCCGGAGTTCCAGCCAGTGGTGGTCATCGACGGCTTCTGGAACTGGTACCGCACCTACAACACCGGCGCGGCATTCAGTTTCCTGAGCGACGCCGGTGGTTGGCAGAAGTACTTCTTCACAGCGCTGGCGATCGCCATCAGCGGGCTGATGGCCTGGTGGCTGCGCGGCACCGCCCGCGGCAACTGGAAGGCTGCGGTGCCGTATGCACTGATCATCGGCGGCGCCATCGGCAACGTGATCGACCGCCAGGTGCACGGTCACGTGGTCGATTTCATCCAGTGGTACGTGGGCAGCTATACCTGGCCCTCGTTCAACATCGCCGATTCGGCCATCGTGGTGGGTGCCATCGGCATCGCCCTGTTTGGCCTGTTCGACGGCAAGTCCGCCAAAAAGGCGGATAATGCCAATCCGAAACCGTAAGCCGGCCGCTGCCGGGAGATTGAACTGATGGATGTGCTGCTCGCCAACCCGCGTGGTTTCTGTGCCGGTGTCGATCGTGCGATCGAGATCGTCAAGCGCGCGATCGAAACGCTGGGCGCGCCCATCTACGTCCGCCATGAAGTGGTGCACAACCGCTTCGTGGTCGACGACCTGAAGCAGCGCGGCGCGATCTTCGTCGAGGAGCTCGATGAAGTGCCGGACAACAACACGGTGATCTTCAGCGCGCATGGCGTGTCCCAGGCCGTGCGCCAGGAAGCCGAGCGTCGTGGCCTGAAGGTGTTCGATGCGACCTGCCCGCTGGTGACCAAGGTCCACTTCGAAGTCGCCCGTCACTGCCGTGCCGGCCGTGACGTGGTGCTGATCGGCCATGCCGGTCACCCGGAAGTGGAAGGCACCATGGGCCAGTGGAACCGCGAAGCCGGTACCGGCCAGATCTACCTGGTCGAGGATGTCGAGCAGGTCGCCACGCTGCAGATCAACCAACCGGACAACTTCGCCTACACCACCCAGACGACGCTGTCGGTGGATGATACGCGCGGCATCATCGATGCGCTGCGCGAGCGTTTCCCGGCGATGCAGGGCCCGAAGAACGACGACATCTGCTACGCCACGCAGAACCGCCAGGACGCCGTACGCGATCTGGCCAAGCGCTGCGACCTGGTGCTGGTGGTCGGTTCGCCGAACAGCTCCAACTCGAACCGTCTGAGCGAACTGGCCCGCCGTGAAGGCGTGGAGTCGTACCTGATCGACGGTGCGCACGAGATCGACCCGGCGTGGGTGGTGGGCAAGCAGCACATCGGCGTGACCGCCGGCGCCTCGGCGCCGCAGGTACTGGTCGATGGCGTGCTGGCACGCCTGGCCGAGCTGGGTGCCACCGGCGTGGGCGAGCTGGACGGCGAGCCGGAATCGATGGTGTTCGCGCTGCCGAAGGAACTGCGTCTGCGCCTGGTCGACTGACCCGGCCTGGCTCTGGTAGGTGAGAACTGCACAAGGTGGGTGCGAACCTTGGTTCGCACGCCTTTGGCATGCACTGATGGGCGCACCGCCCATGACCTTTGGCCATGGGGGCAGGGCACCGCACAGGCCTAGCATCGGAGGATTCTCCGCTGCTGGAAGTTGCCGATGAAGACCCGAGCCCTGGCGATGTCGTTGCTGTTCGCGCTGGCCGCCACGCCCGCGCTGGCACAGGCCTCGCCATCGGGTGATGCCGCAGCCCCAGGACTGCTGCGCATCGATGTGGATGCGCGCGATCTGGCCCGGCGCATCTTCAAGGTGACCGCCACCGTACCGGCCAAAGCCGGTCCGATGACCCTGCTGTACCCGCAGTGGATTCCCGGCAACCATTCACCCACTGGCCCGATCGACAAACTGGCCGGCCTGCGTATCACCGCCAACGGCAAGCCGCTGGCCTGGCAGCGCGACCAGTACAACGTCTATGCCTTCAAGCTGAACGTACCGGAGGGCGTCAGCGAGATCGTCGCCCACTTCGATTTCCTGTCCTCGCAGGGTGGCAGCCAGGGCCGGGTGGTGATGACCCCGGAGATGCTCAACCTGCAGTGGAATGCCAACTCGCTGTATCCGGCCGGCGTCGATGCACGCGACCTGCAGGCGCAGGCCAGCGTGACCCTGCCCAAGGGCTGGTCGTTTGCCACTGCGCTGGAAATCGCGCGACGCGACGGCGATACCGTGGTGTTCAAGCCGATCTCGTATGACCATCTGGTCGATTCGCCGTTGTTTGCCGGCGAGCACTACCAGCGCATCGATCTCGATCCGGGCGCGAAGGTGCCGGTGCACCTCAATGTGTTTGCCGACGAGGCCAAGTCGCTGAAGCCGAGCGAGGCACAGATCACCCTGCACCGCGCGCTGGTGCAGCAGGCCGACAAGCTCTACGGTGCGCGTCACTACAACCACTATGAATTCCTGCTGGCGTTGACCGACCGTCTTGGTGGCATCGGCCTGGAGCATCACCGTTCCAGCGAGAACAGCGCCGACCCGGGTTACTTCACCGAGTGGGACGACAACGCCTGGATGCGCGATCTGCTGCCGCACGAGTACACCCATTCCTGGAACGGCAAGTACCGCCGTGGCGCTGACCTGGCCACCGCCAACTTCAACACGCCGATGGGCGACAGCCTGCTGTGGGTGTACGAAGGCCAGACCCAGTTCTGGGGGCAGGTGCTGGCGGCACGCTCGGGGCTGTGGTCGACGGCGCAGGCACGCGACATGCTGGCCAATGTGGCCGCGACCTATGATCGCGGCCGTCCGGGCCTGGCCTGGCGCCCGTTGCAGGACACCACCAACGACCCGACCATCGCCCAGCGCCGGACGTTGCCGTACCGCAACTACCAGATGAGCGAAGACTATTACTCCGGTGGCCAGATGCTGTGGCTGGAAGTGGAGGGCAAGCTGCGCGCGCTGAGCGGCAACCGTCGCAGCCTGGATGACTTCGCGCGTGCGTTCTTCGGCGTCGGCAACGGCGACTGGGACGTCAACCCGTACACCTTCGACGACGTGGTGGCGACCTTGAACGGCATCGCGCCCTACGACTGGGCGACGTTCCTGCGCGGGCGCCTGGACGGCCACGGTTCGTTGACCGGGGGGCTGGAACTGGCGGGCTGGAAGCTGGTCTACCGCGATACCCCGAACGACGCCTACAAGGCACAGGAGAAACGCGCCAAGGCGGCGTTGCTGGCGTACTCGCTGGGCGCGACCGTGCTCGACAGCGGCACGGTCGGTGACGTGATCTGGGACAGCGCGGCCTTCAACGCCGGTCTTGCACCCGGCATGAAGGTGATCGCTGTTGGCGGGCGCGAGTACAGCAGCCAGCGCTTGAAGGATGCGGTGGCGACGGCGGCCAAGGACAAGGCGCCGATCGTGCTGCTGGTGAAGCAGTTCGACCGCATCGAGACGATGAACATCGACTACCACGGTGGCCTGCAGTATCCGGTGCTGGAGCGCATTGCCGGCAAGCCTGACCGTCTGGCGGAGCTGTGGAAGGCGCGATGACAGCGCGCGTGCGCGACGTCGGGATCCTTCTGATGGCGGTCCTCGCCATCATCGGCGCATTCCTGCACGGTGACGGGCGCTGGCTGCATTGGCTGGCGAAGCCGGCGACCACGCTGCTGATCGCTGCCATCGCCTGGCAGGTGCGTGATCCTGCGCAGCCGTCCTACCGGCGCGCGGTGCTGGCCGGCATGCTGCTGTCGTGCATGGGTGACATCGCGCTGATGCTGCCGATGGACGCGTTCGTACCGGGGCTGGTGGCGTTCCTGCTGGCGCACCTCTGCTACATCGTGGCCTTCCGTGAGGGCCTGCGTGCCGGGCGTGGCCTGCTCGCCGCCAGCGTCCTGCTCGGCGCGTTCGCTGTACTCAATGTGCTTGGGCTGTGGCCGCACCTGCCTGCACCGATGCGTATGCCGGTGCTGGCGTACGTGATGGTGCTGGCCTCGATGGCGGTGTTGGCCTTGGCACGGCAATGGCGCCGGCCACAGCCCGCTGCCGTGGAAGCCAGCAGTGCACGCTGGGCTGCCGTCGGTGCGCTGCTGTTCGTCGCCAGCGATTCGCTGCTGGCCTGGGACCGCTTCGCCGGCGGCCTGCCACTGGCCAGCCTGCTGGTGCTGTCCACCTACTACGGCGCCCAGTACGCCATCGCCCGCTCGGTGAAACAGCAAAAAGGGGACGGAGGGGATTAAGTCGCAGACGGCACCAAGGCGTAAACGACTTAATCCCCTCCGTCCCCTTTTTGCGTTGACTATCGTCGGTTCGCGTTGCCGGAACGGCCCTGTGCGTCGAACGAGAGTCGTGCGGACTGGCGATCGCCGGCGACCTCGTCCGGCAGCCACACCAGCCTGCCACCCTTGCGCACGATCACATAGACGTGGCCGACGTCACCCGGCGTGGCCATCAGCGCGTTGCGCTGCGCCTGCAGCGCCTGGGCGACGCGTGGCACTGCCTCGAAATCGATGTTGGCCAGCGCCGTGCTGCTGCGGCGCAGGGTGATGGTGGGCGCGAAGCGCTGCGGATCGACCGGGTCGCCCTTGCGCCACTGGCCGTGCTCGAAGTGGTAGCTGTCCACGTGCGTAGGTTGCTGCGGATCGACCAGGTCCAGATTGATGCGGCCATCATCGTAGAAGTGGATGCTGTGGAACACCATCAACCGGTGCCCGGCCAGGGCTGGCATCTGTTCCAGTGCCTGGCGGGCGGCCAGCAGGTAGTCCGCATCGAACAAGCGGTTGCTGCGTTCGGGCATCGGCATCGACCGCGGTTCGGGAATCGGTGCGAGCGAAGCAGGCCTCTCGCGCGCTGGGGGCCTGGTGATCGGCGTGGTTGCGCGGTCATCCTGCACCGAATGGCCCATCGTTTCGGCAAGGGTCTGCAGTGCCCCGCCGGCAACGGCGACGCCGGCCAGCAACAGCAGCACCATCGAAAATACCAGTCGCGTCGAGGGGGGCTGCTTCATACACCCTCCAGGCGAACGTTGCCGCGATCTTCCGGGTCGTACAGCAGCGTGACCTGCTCGCGTGGAAGGTTGGCCAGCTCGATCAACGGGATGAAGCGGCGCACGCTCACCTGCTGTATGCCACCTTCGCGGTCGGTGTACTCCAGCTGGAACTCCACCTGCGGCTGCTCGTTGAGGTAGGTGCCGGTCTGGCGCAGCTTCAGCACCTTCGCATCCACGCCGATGCCGCGGTACTTCAGCGCGTCTCCGCGTGCATCGGCATGCAGCACGCGCCCCAGGACGCGCAGGCCCAGGGCGTAGCCGCACAACACCAGCGGGCACACCAGCAGTGGGTGGCCGAAGGACAGGAACGTCCAGCCCAGGCCCTCGCTCTGCAGCCGATAGGCGAGCACGTAGGCGCTGGCAACCACGACGATGCCGATGACCGCGCCGGCGCCGCGGCGCCAGAGGCTGGCGACATCCAGTTCGGGCTGGGCACCGTCCAGCACCACATTGGGGAACGCACCCGGCATCCGGCTCAGGCGAACCTCGATGCGCTGGCCGGCCACGAAACGCTGCAGCTGCGGTTTGCTGTCCACCACCAGCATCTGTTCGTTGATCGGCGTGCCGGACAGGTTCTGGAAGCCCAGTTGCAGCTTCCACTGCGCGAAGCCGCGCACGTGCACGCCGGTCTGCTCGGCCTGTTCGATCAACGCCTCACGTGGCTCACCGTCGGCCAGAATGGTGCGCACCCGATGCAGCGCGCGCGGTGGGCCCAGCAGCAGGTAGTGCAGGAAGGCGAGCAGCAACGCGAGCCACAGGGCCAGCGACAGCGTGAGCAGCAGCAGGGCCAGCCATGGCGCGCTGCGGTCGGCCAGTGGCACCGGCCACGACGTGCCGAAGTAGAGGATGCACGGGAAGGGCAACGCGAAGAACAGCAGGAACGCGCCCCAGAACCAGAGATAGGCCTTCATGGGGTGGTGGGGGACCGATGGAACAGGGCGCGTAGGGTACTACGCTCAGCGGATCTGCAGGGTCAGCAGGAAATAGCGGCCAAGTGGATCGTCCAGCCCAGGCATCTGGCCGCCATTGCCGACCAGGTAGTTCACCGGTTGCGTGTCGAGCACGTTGTGCACGTCCAGCGCGGCGACCACGCGCGGCCCCAGCCGCCTTGCCAGATGCAGGTTCCAGCGCAGCTGCCGCGGATTCATGCAATGGTTCTGCTCGCGCTGTTCTTCCGGGCACTCCGCACCGGGCAGCCAGGCACGCGTGCGTCCCACCTGGTTGCCGCGCAGGGCGATGTCCCAGTTGCTGTTCTGCCACTGCACATTGAGCACGGCGGCCATTGCTGGCGTGACATGGCCACGCAGGTCCACCGTCGCTTCGTGGCCACGCTCGCGGCGTAGTTCCTGCTGTTTCAATGCATCGACGGAGAACAGCCACTGGCCGGTGCTGCCGGTGTCGATGTGGTACTCCCCGCGCAGAACAAGGTTGCGCGACGTGGTGCGGCCGATGTTGTCGAAGGACAGGCGCAGGTTGTACAGGCGTCCATCCTCGTCCAGCTCCCAGGTGCTGCGGTTCCACACCGCATCGGCCGGTTGCAGGGCCAGGATTTCATTGCGCAGTTCGACGATGTTGTGGGTCAGCGACAGTGAAAACGCATCGGTCGGTGTCCAGGTCGCACCCAGGGAATGACTGCGCGACCGCTCCGCTTTCAGCGCATCGTTCTCCACCACGTCCACGGTTACGCTGCAGCGTCCGTTGCCGTTGCTCTGCGCGCAGTCGGGCAGTGCACTGGAGGCGGGTAGTTCGATCGCGCCGAAATAGCCCGGCGGCCGCCGTTGCTCGAACAGGCTGGGGGCCCGGTAGCCGCGCCCGGTGGCAAGCAGGAATGACCACTGCGGTGTCGGGCTCCAGCGTACGCCCACGCGGGGCGAGAAAGCCTGGTAACCGCCATCGCGGTCCCAGCGTGCTGCCAGGTCCATACGCAGCGTGCGCGCCAATGGCAGGCCGAGTTCGGCGTAGGCACCGCCACTGCGGCGTGACAGGTGGCGTTGTTCCTGTGGCAGGCCCAGCGCCAGGTCGCCCTGGCTCAGCAGCGCGTCGGGATGCGACGTCCAGCGTTCCTGGCGCAGGTCGATGCCGGTGGCCACTTGTGCAGCACCGCCGGCCAATGGCATCAACTCGCGCTGCATGCCCCACCAGCCCTGCCACTGCTCGGTGCGCCCGCGGTTGCGGATCGACGGGAACAACTGCGCGGCGGTCTCTGCCGGCAATGAGGTGAAGCCGGGCAGGAAATCCAGCGTCTCGGCCGCGCGCAGCAGTGGTTGGGCGCGCACGGTGCCGGACGTCGTCAGAGTGACATCGCTGCGCTGTGCGCTGATGCCGGCATCCCAGCTGCGGCGGCCTTGGTCGTGGCCGATGCCGAAGGTGACGTCGGCATCGGTGGCACGTACATGCGGACGCACGTTGCCGGCTTCGCGCAGCACGCTGTTGAAGGTGAACCCATAAAGCCCGATGGCTACAGCGGTCGGGCCGAGGTCGAAGCGTTGCCGGTTGTGGCTGGCCCTCGCCTCGGCGTAGGCGTAGCGACCTTCGCCGCGCTCATGCCGATAGCGCAGGTAGGCCGAGGCGGTGTCCGAGGCCGGTTGCAGCGAACGCGGGCGTGCGCTGTCGAACCAGCAGGCACCATCGCGCCGTTTCAATGGCCCTTCGCAGCGCGTTGCCGGCCAGTAGCGTCCATCGCGGAACGCGCCGATCAGGTACTGCGAGGTTTCCGCATGCCATTCGCGGCGATCGCCGGCCACGTGGTCGATGCGATGCAGGTCGATGCCAGCGAACCAGCGGTCCCCTCCGTCGCGCACGCCACCGGTGGCCGCCTGCAGGCGATACTGGCCGGCGTCGCCGCGCCCGCTCAGGCCGGTCTGCAGCATGGCTTCAGGGCCATCGGCCTGGTCACGCAGGATGATGTTGACCACGCCGGACATCGCGTCGGCACCATAGATGGCCGACGCACCGCCACGCACCAGTTCGATGCGCTCGACGAAGCTGAGCGGGATGCCCCCCAGGTCGGTGAGTCCGCCCTGTTCCAGCGACACCATCGGATAGCGTGGCAGGCGCCGGCCATTGACCAGGAACAAGGTCGCACGCGGTCCCATGCCGTCCAGGCTGGTGGTGGTGGCCGCACCCACCGGCAGGTACTGCGAATCGCCACTGCGCGAGGTGCTCATTGCCGGGTGGCCGTTCATGCCCGGCAAGTGCCGCAGCAGGTCGAACAGGCTGCCGTAACCGCTGCGCAGGATGTCATCGCGGTCGATGATGGTCACCGGCAGCGTGGTCTGCACGGAGGTGCGCGGCAGCCGGCTGCCGGTGACATGGATCGGCGCCAGCTCGACCTGCGGTGGCGTCTCGGGCACCCTGCCCGGCGACGGTGCCGCGGGCATCGCACGCGCCGCGACCGGCGGTGGCGATGGCGGTGCCGGCCGGGTGCGGCGGACGACGAATCCACCGGCAGGCGTGCGCAGGATGGTCACCGGCATGCCGGCGACCAGTTCCTTCAGGGCCGCGGCCGCATCGCTATGGCCATGGGTGCCGGCCGTACGCAGGCCATCCAGTTCACGCGCATCGAACAGCAGGGCGATGCCACTCTGGCGCGCCCATTGCTGCAGGGCAGGTGCGAGCGGGCCTGAACCCACATCGACCTCCAGGGTGCCGGCCTGTTCGGCTGCATCGGCAGAGGGCAGCGCGGCAAAGCTCAGCGCGAAGCAGAACAGGGTGCGGAGCAGCCCCTCCCGCAGCGCGCCCGGTACTGCCTTCACTGCAGGCCTCCTCAGTACGTGCGGCGCAGTTCCAGCGCGCCATCCGGTCGCGTCTGGCCAGCCACCGACCAGCCCAGTTCCAGCGCCGACAGCAGTTCCTGCGCATCGCCGGCACGGAAGGTGCCACTCACGGCCAGGCTGGCGATCTCGGGATCGGCGATCACCAGCGGCGTGCGACCGTAGCGGTTCATGCGCTCGACCACGATCGACAGCGGCGTGGCATCGAACACCAGCTGCCCTTGCAGCCAGCCTTCGGCAGCGGCATTGGACGACAGCGCCGGGCCGGGCTGGAAGCGGCCCGAGGGCAGCACCTGCAGCTGCTGGCCGGGTGCCAGGGTGTGCTGGGCCCCGCCATTGCTGACTTCCACCGCACCTTCCAGTAGCGCGACTTCGACCAGGCCGTCGTTCAGGCGCTCCACCTGGAAGGTGGTGCCGATGTCGCGGATGGTGCTGTCGCCGGCGCGCAGCTGCAGCGCCTTGCTCGACGGTGCGACCTGCAGCTGCAGGCGGCCCCGTTCCAGCACCAGGTTGCGATGGCGCCAACCGAATCGGGCGTGCAGCGTGGTGCCCGCATCCAGCGTGGCCACGCTGCCATCGGCCAGCGTCTGCTGCCGGGGCTGGTGGGAATCGTTGGCATAGCGCAGCGCTGTGGGGTTGCCGTCGATGGCGACCATCCAGCCGATCCCGATGGCCAGGCAGACGCCTGCGGCGGCGGCCACTGCCGGCAGCCAGCGACGCTGCGCCGGCCGCGCCGCACGTGCCGCGGCGGTGCGCAGCCACGGGTCGGCGGCCAGTTCTTCGCCCCGCTGGAACAGGGTCTCGGCATCGATCCAGGCGCTGACATGGGCCGGGTCTTCGGCCAGCCAGTCCTCGAACGCCTCGCGCTCGCCCGGCGTGCAGTCCGGAGCCTCCAGCCGCGCCACCCAGGCGCTGGCGCGTTCGAACAGCAGGGTGTCTTCCCTGGGTCTGGCGTGACTCATCCGTTGTCCCTGTCGTTGTGCAGCGGATCCGATCCGAGTTCCTGGCGCAGGCCCTGCAGGGCGCGGGCGATATGTTTTTCCACGGTCTTGGCGGTGATTCCACAGTGCCGCGCGATCTGCGTATAGCTCATGCCGGTGATCCGGTTGAGCAGGTACACCTCGCGCGCGCGCTCGGGCAGCTTGAACAGGGCCTGCCGCAGCAGGGACAGCATCTGCCCGGACTCGGCCTGGCGCAATGGATCGGGCGACGTGCTGGAGGGCTCGTCGCCGCCATCGTGTTCGGCGAGGGACAGGTGTGGCCGCGACTGCGACGAGCGGCCGCGGTCTGCCAGGCGGTTGCGGGCGATACGATACAGCAGCAACCGCAGCTCGTCGGCACTGTGCGCGCGATAGCGGATCAGCCGCTCCATGCAGTCCTGCGCGATGTCCTCGGCATCCTCCGGCCCAACGCCGCGCGTGCGCAGGAAAGCGCACAACGGCGCGCGCTCTTCCCGTACGAACGCAATGAACGCGTCCGCCGGCACGGACAGGTCCGGCGCGCGATGGATCAGAGGAGAGGGGGCGGACAGGGCTGGCCTCGGGCTTCGGTGGCGGGTGCGTCTTCGAGTTTTACGCGACGATGACCGGATGGGGAAGAGTGTGCATGGCCCCTGATTCCATTGTGAATGCATTCATGTTTCGGGGGCTGGTGCGCTGGGGGAGTTTGCGCCGCCCGGACGTTGAACTCCTGACCCGTGTGTTGCGGGTGGAGAGAGAACACATGAAGCATTCGAAGTTGAGCCTGGCCCTGGCCGGGCTGATGGGCATCACCGCCATGGCGGCGGTTGATGACGTCATGGCAATGAATTATCACGTGCGGGACGATCGCGTCTTCCTCAGCGGCGGCGTGACCGTCGCCGACGTGGTGGCGCTGCCCGCGCTGCTGGCCAAGGCACAGGCTGAAGGCCGTCCGATCCGCGAGGTCGTGCTGCGCACATCCAATGGTGGCGCGCTGATCGCCGGCGAGTGGCTGCAGGCGGTGATCCGCACCCAGGGCCTGGACACCATCGTGTCCGGCCACTGCATCTCGTCCTGCTCGATCATGCAGTCCGGTGGCCTCAACCGTTACCTCGGCGGCGATCTGCCACTGGTCGACTCGGTGCAGATCCATGCCGCCAGCAGTGGCGGCAAGATCACCTATGCGCCGTCAGCGCGCATGACCCAGATCTACACAGGCAACTACGGCGGCGGGATGGATGCGGGCCTGTTGCACAAGGCGATGTATGAAGTGGTTCAACCCAATGGCCTGCTGGTATTCCGCGACCCGGCGCGCACCACGGGTACGTCGGTCACCTTCGATCCGGATGGCAGCGGCAGCAAGCTGGAGTCGTTCCCGGGCCAGGACATCCGCGGCAACAACATCATCAACACGGCAGGCTATCGCGATCCGGGCGACACCCTCCGTGTCACCAGCAACGTCAGCGGCGACATCAACCCGGGCTACCTGCGCACCGCGCGCCAGCTGCAGGCCTTCGTCGACGACGATTTCGCGCGCTGGAACACCGACTGGGCCAGCACCTACATCAACTACGCGGTGAGCCTGTACAACGTCTCCACGCGGGGGCCGAACGGCATCGGCACGCAGTCGCTGCAACAGCTGCTCGCCGATCCCGACCTCCAGGAAGAGCTGCGCGGCCAGTTGCGGCTGGCCGATCTGGATGCGTCCACCCTGGGCAGTTCGGCGGGCGTGATCCGTGTCAGCAACGGCGCCACCTGGCGCACCGCCGAAACCACCGGCGCCGATTTCATTCTGGTGGACAACGGCACCATCGCACTGGAGGGTGGTGCGCTGCGCACTCCCGAACTGCGGGTGATGCCGGGCAGCATCGTGGTTGGCCATGGCGATATCGCATCGGTCGGCACCGACAGCGATGCGTTGCTGGATGGCACCGGCCCGTCCTACCGCGAAGACGGCTTCAACCGCCTGCGCGTGTTCGGCACGCTGATGCCGCGTGGTGGTGATCTGGTGACCCACGGCTACGTCAACATCATGCCCGGCGGGCAGGTGCTGTTCGACGTTACCGAAACCGGTGGTACCGGCAGTGGCCGCCTGCGCGTGGGCAGCTTCTACGATGGCGGCTCCGAGGAGGGCGCGCTGGTGATCGCGCAGGGCGCACACCTGGCGTTGAACGTCGCCCAGGGCTTCTATGCCGGCACCTACCGTCGCGACCTGGTGGAAGGACCGATCTACCAGGGGGGCTTCCAGGATGCCGTGCGGCTGGGCGATGCCGGTTACAGCGCCAGCATCACGGCCGGTGAAGTGTTCCGCCCGCGCCACAATTCGCTGCTCAGCTTCAACGTCAACCAGACCGCCGATGGCCTGTGGTTGACCGCCAATCCAGGCTTCGACCAGCTGGGCCTGTTCACCAACGGCACCTCCGGCGACGGCCTGGGGCGCGCGCTGGCCGCTGCATCGGCCCGCCAGGACAGCGGCCTGAAGTCGTTGCTTGGCGCGCTGCAGTTCGCTGACCGTGATGTGATCGCACAGCAGGCTGGCGCCCTGCGCGGTGACGCGCACGCCAGCCTGCGCCTGGCCGACAATGCACTGATCGGCAGCATCGGCAACGTCGTGCAGCAGCACCAGGCAGCGATGCGCAGTGGCGGCGATGCCGATGGCCTGGCCTCGCAGGCGGCGCAGTCGGTCTCGGCGCAGCCAGGCATGCGCCATGGCAGCCTGTTCAATCAGCTGGCCATGCATCTGGTCGAGCCGGCGGGCGAGGCTGCTGGCGACAGCGGCGTGGCGGGGCGCAGCCATGGCCTGTGGGCACGCGGTTTCGCCAGCCATGGCCGCATCGACGCCGACGGTGGTGTGGCCGGCCTGAGCCACACTGTCGGCGGCATCGTGATCGGTGCCGATACCCGCGTGGCCGATGACCGCGTGACCCTCGGCGTGAGCGTGGCCGCCGCCGACATGTCGACCAAGGCCAGCGACGGCTCCGGCTTCAGTGGCGACGTACGCGCGCTGGATGTGGGCGGCTACCTGGATGCGACCTATTCGCGGGGCTACCTGTCGGCTGCCGTGCGCTACACCGACCTGCGGCATGACACCCGCCGCAGTGTCGGCGGCATTGATGGGCTGCAGCAGCCTCTGCGCGCGAAGTACAGCAACGATGCCATCTCGGCACGGGTGGAGCATGCGTTCTCCTTCACCACTGGAAAGGGTCTGGTGATCCAGCCGCTGCTGCCGGTGGTGGACTACGCACGGACCTCGGCCACCCGTTTCAATGAAGGGCAGGGCGCCGGTGCGCTGGTGGGCCGCAGCGGCAGCCTGGAGAGCATTCGTGTGGGTGCCGGCCTGCAGCTGTTCAAGACCTTCGAAGGCAACAACGGTGAGCGCATTACCCCGCGTGCCCGCGTGGTCTGGCAGAAGGAGCTGGGCGATTCGCAGGCGCGCTACAGCACCGGCTTTGCTGCGGCCCCGGACCTGCTGTTTGGTGCCAGCAGCCAGGCCGTGGGCGAGCAGGTGCTGGCCTGGAACGTCGGCGTGACCAGTCGCGCCAGCGAGCGCCTGTCGATCATGGCCGACTACGTGGGTGAGCGCCGCGACGGGCAGATCCAGAACGGCGTGATGCTGGGCCTGGGCTACCGGTTCTAAGGGGCATTCGGTCCCGGCGATATCCGTATCGCCGGGACCATCCCATCAGGGCAGGTGCTGCGGTATGGTCGGCAGGGAATTCCAGCCAGGCCTGTCCATGCAGATCGCCGTTTTCAGTGCCCGCCCCTACGATCGTCGCTTCCTCGACGAGGCCAACCAGCGCGATGCGGCCGGGCAGGGCTTTGCATTCGTGTACTTCGATGCCGCGCTGGACGTGCATACCGCTGCGTTGGCACAGGACTGCGCCGCGGTATGCGTGTTCGTCAACGACCGCCTGGACGCGCCGGTTCTGCACGCCCTGCATGCGTTGGGCGTGCGCGCCGTGCTGCTGCGCTGCGCGGGTTTCAACAACGTGGATCTCGTCGCCGCGAAAGCGCTGGATCTTTTCGTGGCCCGTGTTCCTGCCTATTCGCCCGAGGCCGTGGCCGAGCACGCGCTGGCGCTGGTGATGACGCTCAACCGGCAGACCCATCGCGCCTACAATCGCGTGCGCGAGGGCAACTTCATGCTCGATGGCCTGCTCGGCCGCACTCTGCATGGGCGCACGGTCGGCATCGTCGGCACCGGCAAGATCGGCCTGGCCACCGCGCGCATCTTCCACGGCATGGGCTGCACCGTGCTGGGGCATGACCCGTATCCATCGCCGGCCTTCGCCGGCGTGGGCGACATGGTTGGGCTGGATGAACTGCTGGCGCGCGCCGATATCGTGTCGCTGCATTGCCCGCTGACACCCGATACCCAGCATCTGATCAACGACGCCTCGCTTGCGCGGATGAAGACCGGCGCGATGCTGGTCAACACCTCGCGCGGCGGGCTGGTCGATACCCATGCGGTGATCCGCGCGCTGAAGTCACGGCGGCTGGGTCATCTGGCCATCGACGTCTACGAGCAGGAAAGCGCGCTGTTCTTCCAGGACCTGTCCGGCGAGATCATCGACGACGAGGCCTTCCAGCGCCTGATGACCTTCCCCAACGTGCTGGTGACCGGCCACCAGGGCTTCTTCACCGTAGAGGCGCTGCAGGAGATATCGGCAATCACGCTGGGGAACCTGCGGGATTTCGCCGAGGGGCGGGTGTGTGCGAACCGGGTGGAGACATCGCTGAGATGATTGGAAGTCATGAGGGGTGTGCGTTTTCATACCTATCATTGAGGGGCGCAGATGAAACGCTTAGTCACCTTGAAAGTTGGGCTGCTGTTTCCATTGCTGATGGCGGGCGGCTGTGCAGCGGAGGAGTCCCGAGGCGAGAAGGGGTGGGAAGGGCTAGAACGATGCGTGACAACAATCGAGACTTACGTTCAAGAGACGAGGGGATGGAAACGGGAGATGTATCGGATTGCGGAGGAGTCTTCCGGCACCGCAGATATTGGCTTCTCGGTCCAGCACGTCCATGACAGGGTTCTGCTGCCAGAAGGTGGACTGAAGTCATTTCATGTTGATCTCGACCAGCGATGTTCCAAGGTCATCCGTGAAAGCCACTATCAGTAGCTGGTAGCGGCTTGTTGGCCCATGAAGAGGGTAGATGCGCGGCCATTGACCGCATGTTGCTTGTAGTCCTACAATGCCCAGCTAGGCCGGAATAGCTCAGTTGGTAGAGCGGCGCATTCGTAATGCGTAGGTCGCAGGTTCGACTCCTGTTTCCGGCACCAGTTGCAATGAAAAGCCCCGGCCTTGGTTGGGGCTTTTTGTTTGCGCCCGCCGGTGATCCTTGGATGGCCACCTCACTGAAGGCTGCAAGCCTTCATCAACGCCTCGTCATCCCTGCATCCTTCGCCAGCCACCACGCCAGCTGCCGGAGATAACCACCTGCAGCTCCCGCCAATGCACCGATCATCAGGCGTGCAAGCACTCTGATCCCGCGCGCGGCCCGCTCCCGCACCCAAGGCAGTACCGCCACCACCTGCGCACCCAGCAACAGCATCAGCACGTCCAGCCCCAGCGCATCCACCACCGGCAGCAACGGCAGCAGATCCGGATTGCAGGCCAGCACGATTACCAGTGCAGCACCCAGCACGGCCATCAGGCGGCGCCCGGCGGGCACGGTGGTCCAGTGCAGCAGTCGGCTGATCAGGCGCATGGCATTCCTTGTGCCTTGTGTCATCTGCGGGAATCCTCATCAGGCCCGATCGGCCGCACCGGCTGCCGCAGCACGGTCTTCAACCGCGCCGCCTCGGTCCTGCGTGGGTCGCTGAGGTAGATCTCATGATGGGACCCGGCAAAGGTGTATCCCAGTGCGGGCATCACTTCGTCATGCAGCTGCGCCAGGATGGGGCCTTCGTCGTCGTAGGCGCCTACATGCAAGGTCTGCAGGCTGGGGCCCTCGGCAAGGATCTGATGGCGAAGGCTGGGCGGCGCGTCCCGCAGCTTCGTGCGCGCCTTGCCGATCGCGGCCTGCCACAGTGCGGGGCCGATGCCCTCGGGCGTGCGGATCATTACGGTCCAGGCCCACTCATCCTTGCGCCGCGCGGCGAAGCTGGCCGGGTCCTCGGCGCTCCACAGCGCTTCCAGCGGTGGCACCACGTAATCGCGCCCTTCGGCCTTCAGCGCGAACTTCAGTGCATAGCTCACCGAATACAGCCACTGCACGGCCTGCAGGTAGGCGGGGGCCGTGTTCGGGTCGCCGCGACCATCGACCATCACGTAGGGCAGGGGCGGTACGTCCACGGTCACGAACCGGCCCATCGGGGCCTGATAGAGCGCCCGGTCGCGCTTCCTGAAGTCGATCTTGTCCACGGGCCTTCCTCCTGCGCCGAGCATCCCACGCCAGGCACCTGCCAGCACGCCTGAACAGGTTCAGATGACTTTGCCGAACGAGGGCGGAGCGCCGGCCACCACTCGATGCTAGGATGCCGCCCCCGGCTGTTTTGCCCGCCGCGCCTGCGCGGTGCGACAACGTGTCGCAGCCAGAATCGGGCCTTTCCTGCGCTCGATCATTGTCAATGCCTTTCTTAAATGGTGGGTGACGGCCTAAAATTGAAAGGCTGACTCGCCCCCACCTCCCTGCCTGTCTTCCGGACCGGTGGGACCGGCTTTGGCTGGAACAGGCAGGGACGGGGAACGGCATTCCCTCGCAATTGGATCGACCGATGATTCCGTTGAAAACCCTTGGGCGCTGGTTGCGCCCGGGCCTGCTGCTGTCGTTGCTGGTGATGCTCACCGGCTGCGATGCCGTGGCCATCCTCAGTCCGAAGGGCCAGATCGGCCAGGATGAGAAGACCCTGCTGATCACGGCCACCGTGCTCATGCTGCTGGTCGTCATCCCGGTCATCATCATGACCCTGACGTTCGCGTGGAAGTATCGCGCCTCCAACACCAAGGCCCGTTACGAGCCGAAGTGGTCCCACTCGACGGCGATCGAGGTGGTGGTGTGGTCCATTCCCTGCATGATCGTGCTGGTGCTGGCGGTCCTGACCTGGCGTTCGTCGCACGCACTGGACCCGTATCGTCCGCTGGATTCGGACGTCAAGCCGGTCACCATCGAGGCGATCTCGCTGGACTGGAAGTGGCTGTTCATCTATCCGGAAGAGAAGGTGGCGGTCGTCAACGAAATCAAGTTCCCGGTCAACACGCCGCTGAACTTCAAGATCACGTCCGATTCGGTGATGAATGCATTCTTCATCCCGCACCTGGGCAGCATGATCTACTCGATGGCTGCGATGGAGACCAAGCTCCACCTGATCGCCAACGAGACCGGTGAATTCCCGGGCATGTCCTCGCACTACAGCGGCGCGGGCTTCGCCAAGATGCACTTCACCGCCTACTCGGTCACCGATGCCGAGTACCGCCAGTGGCTGGACCAGGTCCGCGCCGGCGAGCAGACCCTGGACAAGGCCTCGTTCAAGGCCCTGGGTGAAGCACGCAACGCCGAGTGGTATCCGGTCACTTACTTCGGCAAGACCGAAGAAGGCCTGTTCGACTGGGTCATCGCCAAGCACATGGGCGACAACAAGCATTACGGCATGAAGCACTCGCATGCTGGTGCCGCCGCTGCCGATGCCGCCACCCATGAAGCGCACGAGGGCCACGCCCCGAGTGACGCGCATGATTCCAAGGAATCGGGTGAAAACCTGGATGCCACCGAACACGAACACGCAGGCCATGCCGGCCACGCGGGTTCGGGAGAATGAACATGTTGGGAAAACTCTCTCTTGAGTCGATCCCCCACGATCCGATCGTGCTGACCACCCTGGTCGGCGCGGTTCTTGGTGGCCTGGGCGTCGTCGCCCTGATCACCAAGTTCAAGCTGTGGGGCTATCTGTGGAAGGAGTGGTTCACTTCGGTGGATCACAAGAAGATCGGCGTGATGTACCTCATCGTCGCCTTCGTCATGCTGCTGCGCGGTTTCTCCGACGCCATCATGATGCGTACCCAGCAGGCCATCGCCGTCGGTGGTTCCGAGGGTTACCTGCCGCCGCACCACTACGACCAGATCTTCACCGCCCACGGCGTGATCATGATCTTCTTCGTGGCGATGCCGCTGATCACCGGCCTGATGAACCTGGCCGTGCCGCTGCAGATCGGTGCGCGCGACGTCGCGTTCCCGTTCGTCAACTCGCTCAGCTTCTGGCTGTTCGTGTCCGGTGCGGTCCTGATCATGCTGTCGCTGTGGATCGGTGAGTTCGCTGCCACCGGCTGGCTGGCGTTCCCGCCGTTGTCGGGCATCGAATACAGTCCAAGCGTCGGCATGGACTACTACATCTGGGGTCTACAGGTCGCTGGCCTGGGTACCACGCTGAGCGGTATCAACTTCTTCATCACCATCCTGAAGATGCGTACCCCCAGCATGAAGCTGATGCAGATGCCGGTGTTCACCTGGACTGCCCTGGTGACCAACGTGCTGATCGTCGCCGCGTTCCCGGTGCTGACCATCACCCTGGTGCTGCTGACCCTGGACCGTTACCTGGGTACGCACTTCTTCACCAATGACGGTGGCGGCAACGCCATGCTGTACATCAACCTGATCTGGATCTGGGGTCACCCGGAGGTGTACATCCTGGTCCTGCCGGCGTTCGGTGTGTTCTCCGAAGTCATCGCGACCTTCTCGCGCAAGGCGCTGTTCGGCTACAAGGGCATGGTCTACGCCACCGCCTGCATCGGCGTGCTGTCGTTCATCGTGTGGCTGCACCACTTCTTCACCATGGGTTCGGGTGCCAACGTCAATGCCTTCTTCGGCATCACGACGATGATCATCTCGATCCCGACCGGCGTGAAGATCTTCAACTGGCTGTTCACCATGTTCCGTGGCCGCGTGCACTTCACCACCCCGGTGCTGTGGACCATCGGCTTCATGGTCACCTTCGTCATCGGCGGCATGACCGGCGTGATGCTGGCGATTCCGGCCATCGACTTCGTGCTGCACAACAGCCTGTTCCTGATCGCCCACTTCCACAACGTCATCATCGGCGGCGTGGTGTTCGGCATGTTCGCCGGCATCACCTACTGGTGGCCGAAGATGTTCGGCTTCCGCCTCAATGAGTTCTGGGGCAAGTGCGCGTTCTGGTGCTGGTTCATCGGCTTCTACGTGACCTTCATGCCGATGTACGTGCTGGGCTTCATGGGCATGACCCGTCGCCTGCAGAGCACCGTGAACCCGGCCTACGAGCCGCTGCTGCTGGTTGCTGCCTGCGGCGCGTTCATCGTCGGCGCCGGCATCCTGTGCCAGATCATCCAGGTGGCCGTGACGATCCGCGACCGCAAGAAGACCGTCGACCTGACCGGCGACCCGTGGGATGCCCGTACGCTGGAGTGGGAAACCTCCTCGCCGCCGGCCTTCTACAACTTCGCGACGCTGCCGGAAGTCACCGAGCTGGACGATTTCTGGGAGCGCAAGCAGCGGGGTGAAGCCTGGCCGAAGCCGGCCAAGTACACCGACATCCACATGCCGCGCAACACCGGCACGGGCGTTGTCATCGGTGCCTTCAGCCTGGTGTTCGGCTTCGCGATGATCTGGCACATCTGGTGGCTGGCCATCGTCGGCTTCGTCGGCATGATCGCCACGTTCATCTACCGCACCTTCGACCAGGACGTGGACTACTGGGTCCCGGCCGCCGAGGTGGAACGCATCGAGAACGAACACCGCAAGCACCTGGAAGCCCAGGGCCTGGTGAAGTCGGAGCTGAAGGCATGAGCACCAATACCTCGACCCTGAGCCACGGGCACGCCGCGCATGCGGCGGCCCATGGCCATGACGACCACGAGCACCACGATACCGGCGGCAACACCGTCTTCGGTTTCTGGGTGTACCTGATGAGCGACTGCCTCATCTTCGCCTCGCTGTTCGCCACCTACGTGGTGCTGGCAGGCGGTACCGATGGCGGTCCCACCGCGAAGGACTTGTTCGAGCTGCCGTTCGTGGCGTGGGAAACCGCGCTGCTGCTGACCTCGTCGCTGACCTTCGGCCTGGGCATGATTGCCATGCACCGCAAGCAGATGGGCCAGATGTACCTGTGGCTGGGCATCACCTGGCTGCTGGGCTTCGGCTTCATGTGCATGGAAGTGTGGGAGTTCCAGCACCTGATCCATCAGGGCTACGGTCCGGACCGCAGTGCCTTCCTGTCGGCGTTCTTCGCCCTGGTCGGTACCCACGGCCTGCACGTCAGCGCCGGCCTGCTGTGGCTGCTGGTGATGTTCGTGCAGCTGAAGAAGTACGGCCTGACCCCGACCAACAAGACCCGCATGGCGTGCCTGAGCCTGTTCTGGCACTTCCTGGACCTGATCTGGATCGGCGTGTTCTCCGTCGTCTACCTCAATGGAGCGCTGTAATGGCACATGACAACCATGCACACGACCACGGCACCGGCGGCGAAAGCCACGGCAGCGTGAAGTCGTACCTGATCGGCTTCGTGCTGGCGGTGGTGCTGACCGTCATCCCGTTCTGGATGGTGATGTCGGGCGATTTCTCGCGCACCGTCAACGGTGTGGTGATCGCGGTCACCGCGGTGCTGCAGATGCTGGTCCACCTGGTGTTCTTCCTGCACCTGGACCGCTCTTCGGAAAGCCGCTGGAACGTCAACGCTGCGGCCTTCACCGTCGTGGTGATCGGCATCATCGTGATCGGCACCCTGTGGGTCATGCACAACATGAACGTGCACATGATGCACTGACGTCCTCGCGACGTTGCCGCGCAGAAAGGCCGCCCTCGGGCGGCCTTTCTGGTTTTCCGTTGTCCGGTAGTGCCGGTCGCTGGCCGGCAATTGCGGGACGCCGGCCAGCGGCCGGCTCTACCCGTGGTTCCATCCCGTGCGTGGAGGAGACGCTCGCCTCATCCCACCCGGCGCAGGAACTCTTCGGCCTCCATCGGCCGGCCCAGATGGTAGCCCTGCAGCTGGTCGCAGCCGAGCTCGCTCAGGTACTCGCGCTGCGCCTGGGTCTCCACGCCTTCGGCCACCACCTGCAGCTGCAGGGTGCGGCCCAGCGCGATGATCGACGAGACGATGGCGGCGTCCTCGTCATTGCGTTCCAGGTCGTGCACGAACGCACGGTCGATCTTCAGTTCGGTGGCTGGCATCCGCTTGAGGTACAGCAGGCTGGAGTAGCCGGTACCGAAATCATCGATGGCGATGTGCACGCCCATTGCGGTCAGGTCGCTGAGGATCGCCAAGCTGGCATCGACGTCCTTCATCGCCGTGGTCTCGGTGATCTCCAGGGTCAGCCGTGCCGGTTCGATCCGGTGCCGCTCCAGCACCTCGCGCACGCTGTCCAGCAGTGCCGGCGAGGCGAACTGCAGCGGCGACAGGTTCACCGCCATTGTCCATTCCGCATGCCCGGCATCGTGCCATTCCCGCAGTTGCGCGCAGGCCTGGTCCAGTACCCAGTCACCGATCGGCAGGATCAGGCCGCTGCGTTCGGCGATCGGAATGAACACATCCGGCGCCAGCAGCCCCAGCTCCGGGTGCTGCCAGCGCAGCAGCGCCTCGGCGCCGGTGGCCGGTGCGCCCGCGGCCGGAAATTTGGGCTGGTAATGCAGGATCAGTTCGTTGCGGGCGATGGCCTTGCGCAGGTCCTGCAGCAGGCGCAACTGGCGATTGGCACTGAGCTGCATCGAGGGCGTGAAGAAGGTATAGCCGTTCCGCCCGGTTTCCTTGGTGTGGTACATCGCCGCATCGGCGTGCGCCATCAGCTCGCGCTCGTTGCTGGCATCATCCGGGTACAGGGCGATGCCCAGGCTCGCGCTGACCTGCAGTTCGGCCGCATCCAGCGTGAACGGCTCACCGGCGGCGGCAATGATGCGCTCGGCCACCACGACCGCATCGTCGGGAATGTCGATGGCCAGCACGATCACGAACTCGTCGCCGCCGAGGCGGGCGAACGTGTCCTGCGGGCGCAGCAGGCCGCCGATGCGCTGTGCCACCGCCACCAGCAGGCGGTCGCCAAGCTGATGGCCATAGGCATCATTGACCGCCTTGAAACCATCCAGGTCGCAGAACATCACCGCCACCGCATGATTGCGGCGCCGCGCCTTCTCGATGGCCTGCTCGATGCGGTCCTGCAGCAGCATGCGGTTGGGCAGCTGGGTCAAGGGATCGTGCAGCGCGGCCTGGATCAGCTTGTCGTTGGCGTGCGCCAGCGAATCGGCCAGCAGCCCGGTGCGCACGCGCATCTGCCGGTCGAACAGCGAGGCCACCAGGGCGATGCCCAGCGTGGCCACGGTGGTGACGATCACCAGCACCGCCAGCCAGCGCGGGTCGATGCCGCCACTGCCGACCGCGCCACAGAGGCTGCCTTCGGGGAAGCGCGCCGCCGCCATGCCGGTGTAATGCATGCCCACGATGGCCAGGCCCATCACCAGCGATGCGAGCGCGCGCAGGCGCAGGGTGTGGCGCTGCTCTGCGCGCAGGCGGAAGGCGATCCACAGGGCGGCGCCAGCGGCACCGATGGCCACCGCGATGGAGGCGGCAAACCAGCCCGGGTGGTAGTCGATGCCGGGCTGCATGCGCATCGCAGCCATGCCCAGGTAGTGCATGGTAGCGATGCCCAGGCCCATCAGCACGGCCCCGGCCAGCAGCCGGCGCCACGGCAGGCTGGGGCGCGATACCAGCCACAGCGCATAGGCCGAGGCACCGATCGAGACCGCCAGCGAGTACAGGGTGATGCCGAGGTCATAGCCCACCGGGATCGGAAGGTCGAAGGCGAGCATGCCGATGAAGTGCATGGACCAGATGCCCAGGCCCATGGCCGCCGCGCCTCCGGCCAGCCACCAGCGCGCCACGCGCCCCTCGGCGGTGGCCAGGCGCCCGGCCATGTCCAGCGCCGTGTACGAAGCAAGAATGGCCACCAGCAGGGAGATGATGACCAGGCTCTGACTGTAACTGCCAGTCATGTTGAATCCAGTGGGGGAGGAAGGGGGCGCCCGCAAGGCGCACGCCCGCGACCCCTATCGGCGCGGGTGGGCAGGACTTGAGCGGTCGCAGCAGCTGCGACCCGGCTCGGCTATCCTGCCACGCCTGTTCCCGTTGCTGGAAATCATCCGATGGCCAAAGCCCGCACCGCCTACGTCTGCAATGAATGCGGCGCCGAATTCAGCAAGTGGCAGGGCCAGTGCACCGAGTGCAACGCCTGGAACTCGTTGTCGGAAATCGTGCTGGAGAGCGCGGCGGCGGCCAAGGCGCCGGCCTCGCGCCGGGCGGGCTGGGCCGGCAAGATCGATCCGCCGAAGATCACTGCGCTGAAGGATGTGGAGCAGACCGAGCATCGCCGGGTCTCCACCGGCATCGGCGAGTTCGACCGTGTGCTGGGCGGCGGCCTGGTCGAAGGCGCGGTGGTGCTGGTGGGCGGCGACCCGGGCATCGGCAAGTCGACGCTGCTGCTGCAGGCGGTGGCGAAGATGGCCGCTGAACTGCCTGTGCTGTACGTCACCGGCGAAGAGTCGCTGGCGCAGGTGGCTGGCCGTGCGCATCGCCTGGAGCTGCCGCTGGATGGCGTCAATGCGCTGGCCGAGACCGGGGTCGAGTCGATCCTGCAGCATGCCTCCAGGGCTGGGCCGCGGCTGATCGTGGCCGATTCGGTGCAGACCCTGTGGACCGAGAGCCTGACCGCTGCGCCCGGTTCGGTCAGCCAGGTGCGGGAGAGCGCGGCGCGGCTGGTGCGGTTCGCCAAGGAAACCGGCACTGCCGTGTTCCTGGTCGGCCATGTGACCAAGGAAGGCGGCATCGCCGGCCCGCGCGTGCTGGAGCACATGGTGGACGCGGTGCTGTACTTCGAAGGCGAGAGCGGCAGCCGCTTCCGCCTGTTGCGCGCGTTCAAGAACCGCTTCGGTGCGGTCAACGAGCTGGGTGTGTTCGCGATGGGCGACAAGGGCCTGAAGGAGGTCTCCAACCCCTCGGCGATCTTCCTGTCCGGCGGCAGCACCCATCAGCCGGGCAGCTGCGTGATGGTCACCCGCGAGGGCACGCGGCCGCTGCTGGTGGAGGTACAGGCGCTGGTCGACGCATCGCCGCTGTCGAACCCGCGCCGTGTCGCGGTCGGCCTGGAGCAGAATCGCCTGGCGATGCTGCTGGCAGTGCTGCATCGCCATGGCGGTGTACTGGTCGGCGACCAGGACGTGTTCGTCAATGTGGTCGGTGGCATCCGCGTCCAGGAGACCGCCGCCGATCTACCGGTGCTGCTGGCGGTGTTGTCGTCGCTGCAGGATCGGCCGCTGGCGGAGAAGACCATCGCCTTCGGCGAGGTGGGCCTGTCCGGCGAGATCCGCCCGGTGCCCAATGGCGAAGACCGCCTGCGCGAGGCCGCCACCCATGGCTTCAAGCGCGCCATCGTGCCCAAGGCCAATGCGCCCAAGGGCGGTTCGGTGAAAGGCATGGAGGTGATCGCGGTAGAACGCCTGTCCGAGGCCATCGACGCGGCGTGATGCCGGCCCTACAAACGTCAATCACGGCAACGGTCAGCTTCCTTGTGCTAGTTTTTCCCGCTCGACGAAGACGCCCTCTGGCGTCTTTCCGTGCCCAGGAGTAAACGATTACATGCAGGACACCGCACTCACCGCCCCCAACGCCGAGATCCGTCGCGCTGGGGTCGATCTCAATGGATTGATGACGGTGCTGGGCAAGCACCTGTATTCCACCCCGGTGGTGGCGCTGCGTGAGCTGGTGCAGAACGCGCATGACTCGATCATCCGCCGCCGCATCGAGCAGCCCGGTGTTGACGTGCCTTCGCGCATTTCGGTGCAGGTTGATGCCGGTGCCGGCGTGCTGCGCATCACCGATACTGGGGCCGGCCTGACCCGCCAGGAGATCCACGATTACCTGGCCACCGTCGGCGTCGGCTACACCCGTGGCCTGCGCCAGGGCGGTGAGGACGATGAAGGGCTGATCGGCATGTTCGGCCTCGGCTTCCTGTCGGCCTTCGTGCTGGCGCGCCGGGTCAGTGTGCGAACCACCTCGTACCAGGCGCCGGATCTGGGCCATCTGTACGTGTCCAGCAACGCCGAGCAATACACCGTCAGCGAAGTGCCTGCACGCGCGGTCGGCACCGAGGTGGAGCTGGAGCTGCATCCGGACTTCCTGCCGCTGGCCAACGAGGCGCGCCTGCATGAGGTGCTGGGCCGCTACTGCGCGTTGCTGTCCGAGCCGATCTTCATCGGTGCTGCGGGCGAGGCGCTCAATCCCGAGCCGCCGCCGTGGCGCGGCCAGGGGGAGGTCGCCGTGCATCCGGTGCAGGCCCGCCGGCAGGCGCTGCAGTTCGCCGCGCGGTTCGAGCACGATTTCGAACCGATCGTCACCGTGCCGTTGCGTGCCGATGGCAACAGCGATGCCACTGGCCTGCTGTGGGTGCAGGACGGCGCCACCTATGGCACCAGCGACAACCGTAACCTGTCGGTGTTCGTGCGTGGGATGCTGCTGGATGACGACGCGCGCGACCTGCTGCCGCCGTGGGCCGGTTTCATCGGCGGGGTGATCGAATCCTCGCGGTTGACGCCCACCGCCAGCCGCGAAGACCTGCAGCGCGATGACCAGTACCGCGCGGTGCAGCATGCACTTCTGGAGGCGCTGATCGACGGCCTGGCCGACGTTGCGAAGCAGCAACCGGAAGCCTGGCGGCGCGTGCTGACCCGCCACAACGAGGCGCTGCTGGGCGCGGCACTGTGCGATGAGCGCCTGTTCGAACTGCTGATGGAGCATGTGCGGGTGCCGACTTCGCAGGGCGACCTGCCGGCCAGTGCGCTGCCGGCGCGCGGTGCCGTGCATGTCATCCTCGACAACGGCGGTGGCTTTGAAGAGATGCTGTTCCGCGCGATGGGCGTACCGGTCGCGCATGGCCATCGCTACGCGGTGGTGCCGTTCCTGCGGCGCTGGGCCCAGGCCAAGGGCCTGCGCCTGGTCGAGCTCGGCACCGAGCAGGGCAACCGCGCACTGTTCCGCAGTGATGACAGCCTCGACGAGGCGCAGCTGGCGTGGCTGCGCGAACAACTGGGCGACGGCGAGCAGCTGCTGCCCGCGCGTTTCAGCCCGGAGGCGCTGCCGGTGGTGGTGGTGCCCGATCGCGAGGCCGAGCTGAAGCAGCGGCTGGAAGACGACGAGAACGACAAGCGCGTCTCGATGGCCGCGCTGCGCCTGGCGCGCCAGTTCACCGCGCGCATCGAATCGCGCGCACCGTCGCGGCTGTATCTCAATCTCGACAACCCGGCGGTGCAGGCACTGCTGCGCGCCCAGCACGAGGGCCACCCACAGGCTGAGGCTGCGGCGCGCCTGCTGCGCTCGCTGAAAATCATCGTCGCCGCGCAGGGCCGCCCGCTGGCACGAACGAACGCTACGCCCGGCCCGGACCTCAACGGCGCCTTCACCGACATCGCCGGCGCCCTGCAGCAGATGCTGCGCTGAGCACCGCACCTTCTCATCCAGCCTTCGCTAGACAGGAGCAATTACCCCCATGGACATCTGGAACTGGGTCGAAAAGCTGCAGGGTGACCTGCGCCAGGCCGGCCAGGCGCAGAACGCGCACCTGCTGAACCGTCTCGCCGACGAGGTCAGTGAACTGCAGATCGACCGCGTCGATGCGCTGCTGCCCGAAGCACGCGCCCTGGGCAAGGCGCTGGACAACCCGTGGGTCGACGTCTACGTCGGCCACTGGGCGCTGCGCAACCGCGTCGGCAACCGCGTGGAAGGCGAGAGCGCACTCGGCGAAGCCGTAGCGCTGTTCGAGCGCGCGCACCGCGAGGACACCCTGGAATGCCCGCAGTCGATCTGCGTGACCCAGGACCTGGCCGCCTGCTACGGCAATATCGACGGCCCGGGCTGGGTGCCCGAGCGCATCGAGGTCTGCGACGAAACCCTTGGCCGCATCGATCCGAGCTGGGCCTGTTTCCAGTGCCTGAGCTGCGAGAAGGCCGATGCGCTGCTCGATGATGGCCGTGGCCAGGCGGCGCTGGATTACCTGCAGGTGCAGGCCGATGCCGTGGAAGCCTGTGGCAAGGAAGTGTTCGACAGCTTCCCGGAGATGCAGATCAAGATCCTGCTGGGCATGGGCCGTGCCGATGAGGCACTGGCGCTGATCGAGAAACGGGAGGCCGAAGTTGCTGCGTCCGGAGAGTACGAGCCGGCCAACTGCACGGTGCCGCGTCGCCTGTCCAAGGCCTGGGCGCTGGCCCAGCTGGGCCGCGACGAAGAGGCGCTGCAGCAGCTGGTGCCGTGGAGCGAGCTGACCCCGAACTACTGGCGGCTGTGGGCAAACACCGCCGCAGCACTGTGCCAGCGTGATCCCGCGCGCAATACGTGGGATCTGGGCACGCGCTTCAACACCATCATCGAGCACTTCGCACGGGTCGGTTCGCACCGCCTGCTGATCGAAGTCGCGGCGTTGAGCCTTGAGCTGGCGCTGCAGCGTGGCGCGCGCTGGGTCGCACTTCGGCAGCTGGAACTGGCCCGCACCCATCTGGCGCAGCTGCGCCAGGATCGGGGTGCTGCGGCGCTCGTGGCAGGCCTGGCCGCGCGCATCGAGGCATTGCCGGACGTCGCGCCGCTGCCGGTGCCGGCGGGCGAGCTGCTGGCATGGCTGGACGCGCAGGGCGAACAGAACCAGTCGCGCGATCCCGAGCGCGAAGCGCAGTGGTTGCTGCAGGCGCATGCCGAGCTGCCCGATGACGAGGCGCTGGCCGACATGGCCGCCTCGGCACTGAATGCCTGCGGCGCGCAGGCCGAGGCGCGGTCGCTGCTGTGGCGGTTCGTGCGCGGCCACACCCAGCACGATGGCCCCGCGGCCTACACGCTGATGCGTTGGCTGGCCGAACAGGGCGACGACGACGGACTGCGCCAGCTGGCCGATCTCTATCGCGGCAGCGTGCCGGTGTTCGCGCACTGGTGCGAGGTGCAGCGTGCACGCCGCGTGTCCGACTGGCCGGCGCTGGAGCAGGCGGCCCGATCGCTTCTGGAGCTGTCTCCGGGCTCGCACGGCGCGCGCGGCACGCTGGCGCGCATGTACATGGAAACCGGCCGTTTCAGCGAGGCCCAGGCCTGTTATGCACAGCTGGTGGAGCTGCTGGACGAGCCCAATGCCGCGCATTGGGACCACATGAGCGCAGCCAGCGCCGCGCGCGACTGGGACGCCGTGCGCCGCTCGGCGGCGGCGCTTGGCATGGAATTGTCCAGCCAGGACGGCGTGGTAGAGGAGCCGTGGGGCTGGGTGATCATCCGCAGCGAAGAAAACGGCGAGCCGATGGAGTACTACGCCCGTCGCAGCGGTCCGGTGACCGCGCGCATCGTCGAGAACGCACCGTCCAACCGCGCCCAGCAGGTGGGCGACTGGGTGGTGTTCGATGCCGCGCTGGTGCATCCGGCACCAGAGGAGGAGGAAGCACGCGAGCATTTCATCCCGACCTATGCGCAGGTGCATGTGCTGGAGCGCGGCGGCTTCGCCCGCAGCTGGATGATCGATGGCGCGCACCCGGGCGAAGAGGCCTGGAATGCCTTCGTCGAGGCGGCCGAAGCACAGGGCTGGAAGGTGTGGTCACACAGCCGGCCGGACTACACCGTCACCGACCCCGATGTGGAAGAGGGTACGCTGCCCGGCCTGCTGTTCACCGTGGCCCAGCCGCAGGACCACGCACCGCTGGCACTGCACCGCTTCCTGCAGCAGCACACCGCGACGTGGCCGCATCCGCATTGCTGGCTGCGCCTGGCTGAAGCCTGTGACCAGGATCGCCAGCCGCATCTGGACGTGATCGAGCGTTACGGGTTGTAGGCCGGATATCGGGTAGTGCCGGCCGCTGGCCGGCAGCACCGGGAGATCCTGTATTGCCGGCCAGCGGCCGG
>NZ_JAXBQT020000022.1:0-29592 GCF_047520755.2 Stenotrophomonas sp. FR010
GGTCGCGGTGATGCGCAAGATGCTGGTGATCCTCAACGCCCGCAAGCGTGACGCGGAGGCCCAGATGGCCTCCGCCTGACAAGACAGTTGCTACAAAAAGCGGCCTGCCAGGCTGCCTTTGCTTTTGATCCTCTTTTCTCTTCCGTGGGTGGACGCGCACGGAACCTGCCCGGCCTCTCCCATGAACTGCTCTACGTGTCCACCCACGAGGGGCTGTGCCGTTGGCTGGAAACTACAGCCCGATGCCGGCGTCGCCTTCAGGCTCCAGCGCCTTCACCAGCACCGCGGCCTGGGTGCGGCTATGGCACTCGAGTTTTTTCAGGATGGCGGTGACATGCACCTTCACCGTGTTCTCAGCCAGCCCCAGCGTGTAGGCGATCTGCTTGTTGAGCAGGCCATCGGCCAGGCAGAGCAGCACGCGGAACTGCTGCGGGGTCAGTTGGGCCAGGCGGCTGGCCAGCAGCGCATCGGCCTCCGAGCGCTCGGCGGCCATCGCCGGGAACCACAGGCCGCCGTCGAGCACCGTCTGCACGGCCTCGCCGATGGCCTCGGCCGGGGCCGACTTCGGGATGAAACCGGCCGCGCCGAACTGCTGGGCACGGCGGATCACCCGCGGGTGGTCGTTGGACGAGAGGATCACCACCGGGATGTCCGGATGCGAGCCGCGCACGTGCAGCAGCGCGGAAAAACCGTGTGCGCCGGGCATGGTCAGGTCGAGCAGCACCAGGTCCACGTCCGGTTGTGCATCCAGCACCTCTGCCAATGCCTCGGCGCTGGCCACCTCGCGCACCTGCGCCAGCGGCAGGCTCTGCCGCAAGGACTGCACCACCGCCGAACGCAGCAGCGGGTGGTCATCGGCGATCAGGATGGTGTATTCGCTCATACCGCCATTGTACGGGCAGGTCGCCGCCTCAGCGCCCGGCCGGCTCGACGCTGCTGCGCCAGGCATCGAGGAACTGGCGACGCTTGAGCGCGTCCAGGTACACCAGCAGGCCCGGGCCGAGCTGGATCGGACGGCGGCTGCGGCCGGGCGCATCGTCACCCCGTGCGTTGCCGGTCACGATCGGCATCAGCCGCGCCTCGCGCGACAGCACCTGCTGGCCACGCGGCGACAGCAGGTAATCGAGGAAGCGCCGCGCTTCTTCCGGGTGCGGGCCGGTGCGCGGGATCACCGCGGTGCGCAGCACCACCAGCGTGTAGTCCTCGGGCTCGATGATGGCCAGTGGCGCGCCGGCATCGACACGTGCCTGCGCGTAGGAGCCGAGCACGTTGTAGACCAGCGACAGCTGGCCACTGGCCACCTGGTCCAGCAGCACGCCAGTACGCTCCTCGCGCACCACGTCGTTGTCGCCGAGCGCGCCCAGCAGCGCGCCGGCAATGCTGCCGCGCTGCGCGTCCTGGGTCGCCAGCAGGTAGCCGACACTGCTGCGCTCGATGTCATAGGTGCCGACCTTGCCGCGCAGCGGTGCACCTTCAGCACGCAGCCGGTCCAGCAGCTGGCGGCGCGTGTGCGGCACCTTCGCTGCCGGCAGTGCGCGGGTGTTGTAGACCATCACCACCGGCTCGTAGCTGATGCCGAATGCCTCGTTGCGCCATTGCGCCCACGCCGGCAGCGCCGCGGTCTGCGCCGAGCGGTGCGGCAGCGCATGGCCATCGTTGACCAGCTTGGTCTGCAGGTCCATGCCGCTGGAGATCAACAGGTCCGGTGATGCCGGCCCGCCACGGTCGTGCAGGTAACGCGCGTACAGGTCCTGGGTGATGATGTCCTCGTACACCACTTCGGTGCCGGGATGAAGGCGCTGGTAGTCGGCGATGACCACCGCGAACACTTCGATGTCGGTGGTGCCGTGGATGCGCAGCTGCGCGGTGGCCGCTCCCTGTGCGGGAAAACGGCGCACATCGCCGGGCGCGGCCAACACCGGCAGGGCCAGCAGCAGCGCAACAGTCGTCGCGAACAAGCGGATCATGGACTGCTCCGGGGCAGGCGGATGGTGGCGACCAGCCCGCCCTGCGGGCGGTTGCTCAGGTCAATGCGGCCGCCATGGCTGTCGACCACGCGCTTGACGATGGCCAGGCCCAGCCCGGCACCGCCGGATGGCGCGCCTTCGCCACGGGCGAAACGCTCGAATACGCGCTCGGCATCGGCCGGGGCGATGCCTGCGCCGTGGTCGGCGATGGTCAGCACGGCCTGCTCGCCTTCCACGGTAAGGGCAATCTGCAAGTCGCCGTCACCGCCGTACTTCAGTGCGTTGTCGACCAGGTTCTTGATCGCCTCGCGCAGCAGCAGCGCATCGCCGTGCACCAGTGCCGGTTCGGCGGTCATCGCCAACTGCACGCGCGGCGCCGGACCGGCCTGCGGCAGCGCTTCATGCAAGGCCTGGTGCACGGTCTCGGCCAGGTCCACCGCTGCAAAGCGCTGCAGATGCGAACGATGGATCACGCTGGCATCGCTGAGCAGCTGGTTCAGCAGCCGGCTCATATGGGTGGCGTTGCGCTCGATCGCCTGCAGGCTGCGCCGCATGTCCTCCGGATCGTCATCATCCAGCGCCAGCTGTGCCTGTGCGCGCAATGCAGCCAGTGGCGTGCGCATCTGGTGCGCAGCCTCGGCCATGAACGCGCGCAGTGTCTCGTTGCTGCTGGACAGGCGTTCCATGAAGCGGTTCAGCGCCGCCACCATCTGGTCCATCTCGCGCGGAACGCGGGCATCCAGCGGCTTCAGGTCGGACGGCTCCCGTCGCGACAGCTCGCGCTCCACCCGCACCAGCGGCCGGAATGCGCGATGCACGCCGAACGCCACCAGTGCCAGCAGCAGCCCGGACAGCACGCCGATCGCCAGCAACGCGCGATTGACCATGTCCTGCGCGACCGCTTCACGCGCACGCCGGGTCTGGCCGACCTGGACCTGTACCTCGCCCTGCGCCGAGGCGGCGGCGAAGCTGCGGCTGACCACCACGAAGCGCACGGTTTCGCCGCTGTAGGTGGCATCGAACAGCTGCGGCTGGGTACCGGGCCGGCGCGGCGGAGCCGGCAGATCGCCGTAGCCGGTGATCAGGTTGCCGCGGTTGTCGGCCACCCTGTATAACACGCGGTCCTCCGGTGCCATCGCCAGCAGGTCCAACGCCGCATACGGCAGATCGACCTGCCACTGGCCATCGACCAGGGCCACCGAATCGGCAATGGACAGCGCCGAGGACACCAGCAGGTGATCGTAGGATCGATTGGCGGCGCGCTGGCCGTAATCGCGCGCGGCGAACAGCAGGGCCACTGCGAACACCGCCAGCAGCACGCCGAGGTAGAGCAGCAGCGTGCGCCGCAGCGAGCCCGGCGCGGCCGTTGCAGCGCGCATGTCAGCCATCGGCGTCGGCACTGGCGTCGCTGGCTTCCAGCAGATAGCCGACACCGCGCACCGTGGTGATGCGCAGCGGTGCGCCGGCCAGCTTCTTTCTCAGGCGGCCAACATACAACTCGATGGCATTCGGGCCCGCTTCGTCATCGAAACCGAACAGGCCGTTGCCGATCTCATCCTTGCCGACCACTTGGCCGAGGCGCCCGACCAGGATCTCCAGCAGGCGGTACTCGCGGTTGGGCAGTTCGATCGGTTCGCCGTCGAGACTGACCCGGTGCGCAGCGTTGTCGAACTGGAAGCCGCCGATCTGCACCACTTCGCTGGCCTGGCCACGCGCACGCCGCAGCAGCACGCGGCAGCGCGCTTCGAACTCGCGGAAATCGAATGGCTTGCCCAGGTAATCGTCGGCACCGACATCCAGCGCCTGCACGCGATCCTCGATGCCATCGCGCGCGGTCAGCATCAGCACCGGCGTGCTGTCACCGCGCTCGCGCATGCCGGCCAGCACGCGCAGGCCATCGAGCTTGGGCAGGCCGATGTCCAGCACCACCAGGTCGAAGCTCTGGTAGCGCAGCACGCTGGCGGCGGCCAGGCCATCAGCCTGCCAGTCCACAGCGTGCCCGCTGCGGCGCATCCGGCGGATGATCGCATCGGCCAGATCCGGGTTGTCTTCGACCAGCAGCAGGCGCATGGGCACACGGGTGGGAGGGGAACCGAATGCTACCGCATGCCGCCGCCGCGCTTGCCGGGTGTGGCCCAGTGAGCGCAGCGGCCGGATTTACGCTGCACCGCACAAACCGCTGACAGGACGATGACAGCTTGCCCGACCCAGACTGCGGCCGCGCACCGTCCGGTGCCCACGATTGCCGCGCGCCTGGCGCGCACCTGGGAGGGTTTGTGGAATTCACGTTTGCCTGGCGGCGTCCTGCCGCCATGATGGCGCTGGCTGCCCTGTCGGCGCCGGCCTTCGCTGCCGAAGACGACCGCCCGGTCACCGCCACTCTCGGTGGCCGCCTGCACCTGGACTTCGCCACCTTCGACAACGACAACCGCGGCACCCCGAACAAGGATGACACCGAGATCCGTCGTGCCTGGCTGGACGTGTCCGGCAGGTTCTTCGTGGTCGACTACAAGCTGGAGGCCGATTTCTCCGGCGACCGCGTCGAGGCCAAGGACGTGTACCTGGCGCGCAGCTTCGGCAAGGCCGGCAAGCTGACCGTGGGCCAGTTCAAGCAGTACTTCTCGCTGGATGACCGTACCAGCTCCAACTACGGCAGCTTCCTGGAGCGCGGCAACGCCGGCACCACGCTGGCGCCGCTGTACCGCCTGGGTGCGTCCTGGCAGGCCAACCCGGGTGACTTCACCTGGGCGGCCAGCCTCTACAGCCTGGAGAGCATCGACGCCTGGCAGGTGAAGGGCCGCGCGGCGGGTGGTCGCGTCACCTGGGCGCCCTCGCCCAGCGACGGTGACGTGCTGCACCTGGGCCTGTCGCTGGCCCGCGAGGCCTACGACAACCCGGGGGCCAACGGCGTGCCCGGCCTGCGTATCCGCCCGCGCCCGGCCGGCCACCTGTCCGACAACAGCCGCCTGACCCTGGTCGACTTCTCCGCCGGCCGCGATACCGACGTCAACAAGTGGTCGCTGGAATACGCGCAGGTGCGCGGCCCGTTGTCGTGGCAGGGCGAGTTCAGTGGCGCCACCTTCGATGATGGCGCCCAGCGCGGCGACGTGATGGCGGCCTACGGCATGCTCAGCTGGTTCGTCACCGGCGAAAGCCGTGCCTACGACCGCAAGACCGGCCGCTTCGCACGGGTCAAGGACATCCGCCACAAGGCTGGGGCCTTCGAAGTGGCGCTGCGTTACGACCAAATGTGGGGCGCGCAGCACCTCGATGGCGCGCCGGACCTGCGCCGTGGCAGCACCGAAGCGTGGACGCTGGGTGGCAACTGGTACCTGCGCGACAACCTGCGCTTCATGCTCAACGTGATCGAAAGCCGCAATCGCGATCGCCTGGCCGGGGTCACAGTGGACCGCACGCGCGCGGTCACCGGCCGCCTGCAGTACGACTTCTAAGCCAGCTGTCCCGGGCAAACCGACCGCCCCCCTTCCACTCCCCCATATCCTGTATTTGCAAGGAGTCCGCAGATGATGCTGAGCATCCTCGGCTTTGGCATGGTCATTACGTTCATGTACTTGATCATGAGCAAACGCCTGTCGCCGCTCGTCGCCCTGATCACCATCCCCATCCTGTTCGCGCTGATCGGCGGCTTCGGTGCCGGCATCGACGAGATGATGCTGGAGGGCATCAAGAAGATCGCGCCGACCGGCGTGATGCTGATGTTCGCCATCCTCTACTTCGGGGTGATGATCGACGCCGGCCTGTTCGATCCGCTGGTACGGGTGATCCTGCGCTTCGTCAAGGGCGATCCGATGAAGATCGTGCTCGGCACCGCGGTGCTGGCGATGCTGATCTCGCTCGATGGCGACGGTTCGACCACCTACATGATCACCGTCTCGGCGATGCTGCCGCTGTACCAGCGCCTCGGCATGAACGCGCTGAACATGACCTGCGTGACCATCCTGGCCGGCGGCGTGATGAACCTGACCCCGTGGGGCGGCCCGACCGCACGCGCGGCCACCGCGCTGCACGTGGACCCGGCCGATGTGTTCGTGCCGCTGATCCCGTCGATGGTGATCGCCTGTGCCGGCGTGCTGCTGCTGGCCTGGTACCTGGGCCTGAAGGAACGCCGTCGCCTTGGCGTGGTGACCCTGCCCAAGGGCGGCAGCTGGATGGACAACAGCGTGTCCGATGACAGCAACCCGCTGCCGACCGTGGAAGACGCCGAGGACATCAAGCGTCCGAAGCTGCTGTGGGTCAACCTGGCCCTGACCGTGGCGCTGATGACCGCGCTGATCATCGGCGTGCTGCCGATGCCGGTGCTGTTCATGGTCGGCTTCGCCATCGCCCTGGTGATCAACTACCCGAACCTGGCCGAACAGCGCCGCCGCGTGGTCAACCACGCCGGCAACGTGCTGTCGGTGGTGTCGCTGATCTTCGCCGCGGGCATCTTCACCGGCATCCTCAACAACACCGGCATGGTCGAGGCGATGTCACACAGCTTCCTGGCGGTGATTCCGGAGTCGTGGGGCCCGTACCTGGCGGTGATCACCGCCGTGGCGTCGATGCCGTTCACCTTCTTCATGTCCAACGACGCGTTCTACTTCGGCGTGCTGCCGATCCTGTCCGAGGCCGCCGGCAACTACGGCATCACCCCGGTGGAAATGGCGCGCGCCTCGCTGGCCGGCCAGCCGGTGCACCTGCTCAGCCCGCTGGTGCCGTCCACCTACCTGCTGGTGGGCCTGGCCAAGGTCGAATTCGCCGACCACCAGAAGTTCACCCTGAAGTGGGCCATTGCCATCTCGATGCTGCTGATGATCGGCAGCCTGCTGTTCGGCCTGTATCCCCTCGCCGCCTGACCCTTTGCCAAGGAGCCTTCTGCAATGACGCTTCGAATCGCTTACGTCACCAGTGGAATGGGCAGTGTCGGCACTGCCATCTGCCAGAGCCTGGCCCGCAGCGGCCACACCGTGGTCGCCGGCTGCGCGCCCAGCTCGCCGCGCAAGGCCAACTGGCTGCGCGAGCAGCGCGAACAGGGCTTCGACTTCATCGCCTCCGAAGGCAACGCCACCGACTGGGCCTCGACCAGCGCCGCGTTCGCCAAGGTCCGTGCAGAAGTCGGTGAAGTGGACGTGCTGGTCAACAACTCCGGCGGCAGCCGCGACCTTCTTTTCCGGCAGATGACGGTGGAAGACTGGAACGCGGTGATCGCCTCCAACCTCAATGCGCTGTTCAACCTGACCAAGCAGGTGGTCGATGGCATGGCCACGCGCGGCTGGGGCCGCATCATCAACATCGGTTCGGTCAGCGCCCACAAGGGCCAGATCGGCCAGGTGAACTACGCCACCGCCAAGGCCGCGATGCACGGTTTCAGCCGTGCACTGGCCGCCGAAGTGGCCTCGCGCGGGGTCACCGTCAACACGCTGTCGCCAGGCTACATCGCCAGCCAGGCGATCAGCAGCTTCCCGCCGGATGTACTGGATCGGCTGGCCGCCTCGGTGCCGGTGCGCCGGCTGGGTCGGCCCGAGGAAGTGGCCGGCCTGTGCGCGTGGCTGGCCTCGGATGAAGCCTCGTACGTGACCGGTGCCGACTATCCGGTCAACGGTGGCCTGTACATGGGTTGAGCCCTCCCCCACGGAGTGCGCGGGGCCGGTGAATCTTCGTTCGCGAGGGGGATCCGGCCCCTTTTTCTATCGGGTTGCAGGACACGCACGGGGGCCTGCGTCGTTCGTTGGTTTCTCGTAAAGAAGGTTTCATGTTCCGTTCGCATAGTGGCCATGCACCGCGCACGTGTGCCGGTGACCACCCCCCATGCAACGGACCACCATGCAGACCCGACACCTGACGATCGCCGTGGCGATCGCGCTCTCCGCCGCCAGCGCCCATGCCGCCACCGCCGCCGATACCGGCGCCAGCACCGATGCCGCGCTGAGCGCGCAGACGCTGGATACCGTCTCCGTGATCGGCCAGGGCGAGACCCGCCAGGTGCAGCGCATCACCACCGTCGACAAGCAGGTGCTGCCGCCGGGCACCAGTGGCCAGAAAATCCTCGACCGCCTCCCGGGCGTGTCGGTGCAGTCCAACGATGCCTTCGGTGCCAACGAGGAATCGCAGACCATCAGCCTGCGCGGCTTCGACAAGAGCCGCCTCGGCTATACGCTGGACGGCATCCCGCTGGGTGACAACAGCTACGGCAACTACAACGGCCTGAGCATTGCCCGCGCGATCATTGCCGAGAACCTGGCCGGTGCCGAGCTGTCGCAGGGCATCGGTTCGCTGGGCGTGGCTTCGACCAGCAACCTGGGCGGCACCATCCAGTATTTCTCGATGGACCCGTCCACTGAATTCGGTGGCCGTGCCAGCGTCACCGTCGGCGACAACAACCAGCGCCGTGGCTACCTGCGCGTGGATACCGGCGACCTCAACGGCTTCTCGGCCTATGTGTCCGGCGTGCACCAGGACCAGGACATGTGGGCCGCGCCGTACCAGAACCAGACCACCCGCCAGTTCAACGCCAAGGCCGTGTGGAATGTCGGCGACCACCGTTTCGGTGCGTTCGTGGCGACCTCGCGCGCCAGCCAGGCCAACTACGCCTACCTGTCCAAGGACATGCTGGCCCGCGGCCTGGGCTATGACTGGAACATCTACGCACCGGACTGGGACCGCGCCGTCGCTGCTGCGTACTGCGCGCCGGGCACCTACAACAAGGCGCGCTGCAGGTTCAGCGGCGGCGTCAACAGCATCGACGATGCGTACTACCAGAGCCGTGCACTTCGCGACGACAACCTCTATTCGGTCGATGCCGACCTGCGCCTGGGCGAGCAGGGTCGCCTGAAGCTGCTGGCCTACCACCACGACAACCGTGGCCAGGGCCACTGGTGGGCACCGGGCCAGCCGTCCTACCCGGGCACCGACAGGATGCTGCCGATTTCGATCCGCAGCACCAACTACACGATCAACCGCGATGGCGTGACCGCCGCGCTGTCGTGGACGGTGGGCATCCACGAACTGGAGGCCGGCCTGTGGTACGAGCAGAACGACCATAACGTGTCGCGCAACTTCTACTACATCAGCGGCCCGTTCCTGGACGACCTGTACCTGAAGAACCCGGACCGCCTGCTGTTCAACCAGGATTTCGACATCCGCACGCGCCAGTTCTACGTGCAGGACCGCATGCGCTTCCTCGACCAGCGCCTGACCGTGGACGTGGGCATCAAGAGCCCGAACACCCGCATGCGCGCCACCGCTCAGCCGGGCGTGGAAACCAGCATCGCTTCGGGCACGCTGACCGCCAAGAAGTCGGTGCTGCCGCAGGTGGGCCTGGGCTTCAAGCTCAACGCCAACAATGAACTGTTCGCCTCGTACGCCGAGAACATCGCCGCCTTCGTCGGTGGCGGCAGCGGTGGCCCGTTGCAGGTGTCGCCGGAATCGTTCGCAGCCAGCGCCGGCCTGGAGCCGGAGAAGTCCAAGAGCCTGGAAGCCGGCTTCCGTACCTTCGGCGAGAAGTACCAGGCCTCGATCGCGGCCTACAACGTGAAGTTCGACAACCGCCTGCTGTCGCTGAACCCGTGTTCCAGCATCGAAGTCGGCACGCGTCCGGAGTGCGTAACGCGCTTCATCAATGTCGGTTCGGTGAAGAGCCACGGCGCGGAACTGACCTTCATCCTCAAGCCGATCGACGGCCTGCAGTGGTACAACGCGCTGTCCTGGAACAAGACCACCTACGAGGATGACTACACCTCGGGCGGCGCGATCGTGCCGGTGGCCGGCAAGATCACGGTGGATACGCCGCAGCGCATGGCCTCCAGCGAGATCAGCTGGAACCGCGATGGCTTCTTCGCCAGCCTGCGTGCCAAGTACACCGGCAAGCGCTACTACACCTACACCAACGACCAGTCGGTGCCGGGCGTGACCACCTTCGACGCCGGTGCAGGCTACGACTTCGGCCCGGGCCTGGGCCTGCGCAACGTTCGGGTGTCGTTGAATGCGACCAACCTGACCAACAAGCGCTACGCCGGCCAGCTGAGCTCGTTCGCACCGACCGATCCGAAGGGCACGCGCTATGCGATCCATGCGAGCGCACCGCGGCAGCTGTTCATGACGGTGGCGGCGGAGTTCTAAATCGAAAGCGTTGCCCCGCGGCGTCTTGATTACCGCTGCGGGGCAGGGCCGGATGGGCCGGCGCAGGACACGCCGTAAACCCATCCATGGGGGCTCGATGGGGCCATCCATGGCGCCAACGGTCCTGCGCCGGCCCATCCGACCCTGCTCGACGGTTTCCCGCGCCACGGTGCGGAGGACAAAGAAGAGCAAGAGCGAAGAGCCGGGCATTGCCCGGCTCTTTGCTTTTCAAGCTTTTCAAGCGCAATCCCTTCGGCGCGGTGATGTGCTGCCGCCCGCGCGGGAAACTGTCTGGCGGCGGTGGCGCACCCTGGCCAGGACCGTGAGGCGCATGGATGCGCCGATCGAGCCCCCATGGATGGGTTTACGGCGTGTCCTGGCCAGGGTGCGCCACCGCCGCCCAGCGATATCAATCGAGGCGCCAGCGCATCATCCCGCCAACGCATTTCATTCCGGCGCCAGCTGGTCCATCCGTATCCGGTTGGCAAACAGCGAAAACGCCAGCATGCCGGCCAGCCCATTCGCCCGGCTCACCCAATGCGGCAGCCAGCGCGGTGGCTTCAGCACCCCCGCCTCGAACAACGGTGCGAACGCGATCGCATCGGCCAGGCTCATCTTGCCCGCGAACAACCAGCGGCAGACCTGCAGGCGGTCCTCGGCCAGCATGTGGCGGAAGAAGGTATGCACCGACACCAGGCCGCGCAGGTACACCGTGTCCTTGGTGAAGGCCAGGCCACCACGGGGCGGCACCCCACGGAACACGCGCTGTGCCGACGCAAAGCTCTCTTCGGCGTTCTGCCCGGCATCGCAGAAGTAGCGGAACACCTCGATGAAGTCGGCGCCTTCGCGGGCCATCGCGATCGCTTCAGTGCGCAGACTGATTCGCTTCAGGCGTTCGATGTCGATGCTGCCGGTGATCTGTTCGGCGAAGGTAGCCAGCCCTTCCTGGGTGGCCGTCACCCGCGGCGAGGACAACGCCAGGCTGGGCAGCACCGGTTGTTCGCGGCCATTCAAGGCGGTCAGCGAATGCACCAGCGCTTCATGGTGGAACAGCTGAGCGCGGTCATAGGCGCTGAAGCGCGCACTGGTACGCAGGCGGATGCGGGTCGGGCCGGCAGCGGCCTTGGACACCAGCTCTGGATCGAGCTGCACCTGGATGATGCGCGATTCGAAGAACGCATCCAGGTCATTCTGCAGCTGCAGCTGCAGGGCAATGGCCGAGACCGGCACCTGCTCTTCCGGCGCCAGCAGTTCGTGATCGAGTTCGGCAGCAATCTGGATGAAGTGACGCGCCGCTTCGCGCGTGCTCGGGCCATTGCCTGGCAACGGCTGCTCGGGCGCGCCGAACAGCTGCACCGAACAGGTATCGACGGCGGCAGTGCCCAGCCCCTCAAGCAGCTGCGCGGCCAGGTCCCAGCTCTGCGCCGACTGGCGCACGTAGTGGCCCAGCGGATGGCTGTCATCGCAGTCTGCGGCGATCGCAGCCAACGCGCGACGTTCTTCGCTGAAGTCCAGCCGTGGGTAATCCACCTTCGGCAGCACCGGCTGGCCACGTGCCACGCTGTCCAGGAACGGGGCCTGCAGCGTGGCAGGCCAGCTGGTCAGCCCCAGCAGGCGGATGCCTCCCACGGCCTCGACCAGGCGCGCATCGAGCGCTGCATGGTGGGCCACCTCACGGTCCAGCGTCGCGGTCGGTTCCATGCGCGGACTATAGCGCCCTGCCATGTCCGGCGCTGCGCGCCGCCGCCCGAGCGTTGGCTCGGGCGCTACAGGGTGTCCCGGGATGCATCTCTTGTAGAGCCGAGCCCACGCTCGGCTGCACTGTCAGCGCCTACGCGGCTTTCCGGCCGGGCGGAACTGCTGGCCCTTGCCCTTCCTGCCGCCACGTTCCTGCGCGGTCTCGGCCTGGCGCACCGCCAGCTTGGCGGCAGCGGCAGCCACTTCTTCCTTCAGCTTGAAATAGTTCAGCAGCCGGCTCTCTTCGATCTCGCCAGCGTCGATCGCTGCGCGGACAGCACAGCCCGGTTCCTGCTGGTGCTTGCAGTCGTTGAAACGGCACTGCGTGGCCAGCGCTTCGATGTCGGCGAAGCCACCTTCGGACAGCGTTTCTTCGCCGGTCGGTTTCAGCTCGCGCATGCCGGGGGTGTCGATCAGGCAGGCGCCGGTCGGAAGCGGCATCAACGCGCGATGGGTGGTGGTGTGGCGGCCGCGCGAATCGTTGGCGCGCACCGCGTTGGTCTTCATCCGCTGCTCGCCGAGCAGGGTGTTGGTCAGCGTGGATTTGCCGGCACCGGAGGAACCCACCAGCACCACCGTGCGGCCCGGGCCCAGCCACGGCCGCAGCACCGCCACGCTGTCGGCATCCAGGCCGTTGATCGCATGCAACGCGATGCCCTGCATCTCCAGTTCTTCCAGCACCGCCAGCGCATCCTCGCTGTACTCGGTCTGGTCGGCCTTGGTCAGCACCACCACCGGTTCGGCGCCGCCACCGCCGACCAGCAGCAGGTAGCGCTCGATGCGGCGCGGATTGAAGTCGGCATCCAGGCCACAAACGATGAACACCGTATCGATGTTCGCTGCGATCACCTGCTGGTGGTAGTGCTCACCCGCCGCGCCACGCTTGATCGCGGTGCGACGCGGCAGCAGCGCAACGATGCGGATGCCGTCCAGCAGCACCCAGTCGCCCACTGCGGGCCGCTCGTGGCTGGGGAAGCGCGGGCGCTGCCATTCCGGCAGTGACTCCGCTTTGATCGCCGCATCCGGGCCATCGGCCACCACGTAATGGGTCCGGTGCTGCTCGATCACCCGCGCCGGGCGGGCCTGCGGGTGCGCGGCCATCATGGCCTGCCAGTCGGCCTGCTGCGCCGGGCCCGGCCAGGGCCAGCCGATGGTCTGCAGGGCGATGAAATCGGGGGTCTGGGTCATCGCCGCCATTCTACCTGTGACGGCCCCCGGCCAGCCCAGCAATGGCAGGCGCGGAGCCGTTGCCATGCACTGCAGCAATTCCGGTAGGATGGAATCCCCATGCCTTTTGACGGCCCAGCCCCCATGTCCACCCTTTCGCCCAAGCCCCTGGCCATCCGCGAGCGCCTTTCCGAAGTGCGCTACGAGATCCGCGGAGAACTGGCCCGGCGAGCGCGGGAGCTGGAGGCGCAGGGCCGCAAGCTGATCAAGCTCAACATCGGCAACCCGGGCAACTTCGGTTTCCGCGCACCCGAGCATCTGCAGCGCGCAATCGCCGACGACATGGGCCGCACCGACCCGTACACCCACCAGCAGGGCCTGCCGGTGGCGCGTGAAGCCATCGCCGATTACTACGCCCGCCGCGGCGCACCGGATGCACACCCGGACCGCGTGTTCGTCGGCAACGGTGTCAGCGAGCTGATCGACCTGTCGCTGCGCGCACTGCTCAATCCGGGCGATGAGGTGCTGGTGCCGTCGCCGGACTACCCACTGTGGTCGGCCTCCACCATCCTCAACGATGGCCGACCGGTGTACTACCGCTGCGCCGCCGAGAACGGCTTCCAGCCGGACCCGAGCGAGATCGAGACGCTGGTGTCCTCGCGCACCCGCGCCATCGTGCTGATCAACCCGAACAACCCCAGCGGCGCCAGCTACCCGCGCGAACTGCTGGAGCGCGTGGTCGAGATCGCACGCCGCCACAACCTGCTGCTGCTGGTCGATGAGATCTACGACCAGATCCTGTACGACGATGCGGTGTTCCAACCGGTCGCGCCGCTGGCCGGCGACCATCCGTGCCTGACCTTCAGCGGCCTGAGCAAGGTGCACCGTGCCTGCGGCTGGCGCGTGGGCTGGGCCCATCTCAGCGGCGACGACGCGCGCCTGGGCGACTTCCGCGCCGCGCTGGACCTGCTGGGCGCGCTGCGCCTGTGCGCCAACGTGCCGGGCCAGTACGCCATCGAGGCCGCAGTGAACGGCCCGGACACCATCTCCGAACTGTGCACCCCGGGTGGCCGCCTGTATGAAACCCGCCGTGCGGTGATCGACGCCTGCGAAGCCAGCGAGCACCTGTCGCTGGTCGCGCCAGCCGGTGCGCTGTATGCGTTCCCGGCCGTGGTCGGTGCCGCTGCCAAGAGCTTTGACGACCACACCTTCGCGCTGGACCTGATGAACAACGAAGGCGTGCTGGTGGTACCGGGTTCCAGCTTCAACGTGCCCTACCGCCACCATTTCCGCGTGACCCTGTTGCCGGAAGCCTCGGTGATGCGCGATGTGTTCGCCCGCATTGACCGCGTGCTGGCCCGGCGTGCCGAGGACGCGACCAAGGTCGTGCCGCTGAAGCCGCGCCGTTCGGTGGCCTGAGCGGTGGCGCTGTCCTACCTGGCGCTGGGCGACTCGTACACCGTCGGAGAAGCCGTTGCCGTCGAAGGCCGCTGGCCGCACCAGCTGGCCGCCGCCCTGCGTGCGCAGGATGTGGCGCTGGCCGACCCGCAGACCATCGCCACCACCGGCTGGACCACCGACGAGCTGGACGCCGGCATCGATGCGGCTGCACCCCAGGGCCCGTTCGATTTCGTCAGCCTGCTGATCGGCGTCAACAACCAGTACCGCGGCCGGCCGCTGGACGAGTACCGCGTACAGTTCCAGGCCCTGCTGCAGCGGGCGATCGGCTTTGCCGGGGACCGCCCCGGGCGCGTGCTGGTGCTGTCCTTCCCCGACTGGGGCGCGACGCCGTTCGGTGCCGGCAGCGGCCGCGACCTGGCCACCATCGAGATCGAGACCGACGAGTTCAACGCAGCTGCCGAGGTGATCAGCACCCAGCAGGGCGTGGCCTTCGTCGACATCACCGACATCAGCCGTGACCAGGGCGGCAACCCGGCAATGATCGCCGAAGACGGCCTGCACCCGTCGGCGCGGATGTACGCATTGTGGAGCGCGCGCGCGCTGCCGGTCGCCGCACGCCTGCTCGGTGGAACGGACTGATACGATGGATGGTAAGCCACGGAACGGCCCGCCCCTGCCCTGCACACCGCTGACCACCCCGCAGGCCCGCGCGATCGCCGAAGCGTTCCGCCCGGCACGGGCCTGGGGCAGCCGTCGCGACTACTACTACACCCGCGGCAAGCTCGGCAGCGACCCTCTGTATGACGGCGTGCTGCAGCATCTGCGCGACGACGGGCAGCCGGTGCTGGACCTGGGCTGCGGGTTGGGGCTGTTCGCCCATGTGCTGCGCCAGCGCGGCGGCACCCACCCCTACCTCGGCGTGGACGTGGATGCCAGCAAGATCACCCGTGCCCAGCGTGCCGCCACCGGCCTGCACGCTGTGCGCTTCGACTGCCTGGACGTTCAGGCGCCACTGCCGGCGCAGCCCGGACACGTCCTGTTGCTGGATGTGTTGCAGTACCTGGACGCGGGCCCACAACTGGCACTGCTGCGTGCGGCCAGCGCGCGGGTGGCCGCCGGTGGCCGCCTGCTGCTGCGCACGCCACTGGCCACCGGCGATGGTCGCGACCGCACCACGCGGGTGGCGGACCGGTTGGCCTGGCTGGTCGGCTGGATGGGCACGCGGCCGCGCCACTACCCCGACCCGCACGTGCTGCAAGCGACACTGGCCGAGGCCGGATTGCAGGTGACGGCGCCGCGTCCCCTGCATGGGCGCACGCCATTCAACAGCTGGTTGCTGGTGGCCCAACGCCCCGCGCTGTAGAGCTGCGCTGCGACGTTTTTCCGGTGCTGCGCACCGCCGCCCGAGCATCGGCTCGGGCGCTACAGTAGCGCCCCCTTGTAGAGCCGAGCCCATGCCCGGCTGCTCTACATCACCAAGGCCGGCGTTACGGGACCGGCAGCCGCGCTTTCAGCCCGCGCTCGTCCAGTGCCTTCAGCACGCCCTCGATGATTGCCAGGTTGTGGCCGTGGGCGGCCCCCTCATGCAGCAGCACGATGGCCCCCGGTCGCAGATCCGGCAGCAGGCGGTCGAGCACCCCCTGCGCCGTGCAACCGATGCCGTCGAAGCCGCGCGCGCTCCAGCCGACCCGGACCAGGCCCAGCCGCTGCAGCACCGGCGCCACGAACGGATTGGTCATGCCCACCACCGAGCGGTACCAGCGCACCGGGCGACCGCTTACCGCCTGCAGCGCGTGCTGGCAGCCCTCGATCTCGGCGCGCATCGCCGCCGGGCCCAGCCGCCAGAAGCGCGCCTGCGGATGGCTGTGGCTGTGGTTGCCCAGGTCGTGGCCGCGGCGCAGGATCTCCTGCACCAGTTCCGGCTGCGCCAGCGCGCGCTCGCCCACCAGGAAAAAGGTGGCATGGGCCTGGTGGCGGTCCAGCAGGTCGAGCACGGCACGGGTTTCCGGGCCAGGACCGTCATCAATGGTCAACCAGACGCTGTTGCCGGCATCCGGCAACCGGCTCAGCACCGGCGCATAGAAGCGACTGTTGGGCAGGAACACCGGCACCAAAAACAGCGCGTGGCTGGCCACCATCAGCGGCCCCCCCCAGTGCCAGCCCGCCAGGGCCCAGACCAGGATCACCAGCAGCTGCGACGCCACCAGCCAGGGCAGCCAGCGCCAGGGCCGGGTCGGAATGCGATGCAATGTTCCTGCGTTGCTCATCCCCCATGATGCCATGAGGGGTAGAATCGATGGTTCGAATTCCCGGAACCCCGACGTCCATGTCCCTCGATCCCGCCCTGCGTTCGCGCATCGAATCCATCCTCAACGCCAACCGCGTCGTGCTGTTCATGAAGGGCCAGCCGTCGATGCCGCAGTGCGGTTTCTCGGCCAAGGCCGTGGGCGCCCTGCAGGACCTGGGCGTCGAGTTCGCCCACGTCAACGTGCTGGCCGACCAGGAAATCCGTGAAGGCATCAAGGCCTATGGCGACTGGCCGACCATCCCGCAGCTGTACATCGACGGCGAACTGGTCGGCGGCAGCGACATCGTGCTGCAGATGGCCGCCAGCGGCGAGCTGAGCAGCGTGCTGGGCCTGGCTGCGCCGGACCGTACCCCGCCGAGCATCACCGTCACCCCGGCCGCCGTGGAAATGCTCAAGGGCGCGCTGGCCGATGCCCCGGGCGCGGCCCTGCAGCTGTCCATCGACGCCGGTTTCCAGCCGAACTTCCAGCTGGCCCCGCACGACGAAGGCGCCATCGCTGCCGAGTCCAATGGCCTGCGCGTGCAGTTCGACCTGGCCAGTGCCCGTCGCGCCAACGGCATCACCATCGACTGGGTGGACGACATCCGCGGCAAGGGCCTGGCCATCGACAACCCGAATGCGCCCAAGCCGGTGCAGGAAATCAGCGTGCGCGATGCCGACGACCTGGTGCGTGCCGGCAACATCACCCTGGTCGACGTGCGCCCCGCCGACGAACGTGAGATCGCCGCCGTCGGCGTGCCGTTCAAGACCTTCGACGGCAACGGCCGTGCCGCGCTGGAAGCCCTGCCGAAGGACACTGCACTGGCCTTCATGTGCCACCACGGTGGCCGCAGCGCGCAGGCCGCCGAGCAGTTCCGCGCCCTGGGTTTCACCAATGTGTTCAACGTGACCGGCGGCATCAACGCCTGGTCGGAAGACGTCGACAACGGCGTGCCGAAGTACTGATTGACGGCGCGGGGTCAGCGCCCTTTCCTGCGGAAAGCGGATCTGGCCCCCAAAAAAAGGGGACGGAGGGGATTAAGTCGTTTATGCCACAAACGACTTAATCCCCTCCGTCCCCTTTTTTCAGCCGGCGAAACCGCCTTCGGCCAGGTAGTCCAGTTCCTCCGGCGAGGGAATGCGCCCCAGCACTGCGTTGCGGTGCGGGAAACGGCCGAAGCGGCGGATGATGTCGCGGTGCAGCTCGGCGTACTGCAGGTATTCCTTGTCGCCCAGCACATCGAACATCGCCACCGAACGGTCCTGGTCCAACGGGTCCTCGGAGTGCTCGAACGGCAGGTAGATGAAGGCGCGCAGCTTCGGCACCAGCTGCAGGTCCAGGCCTTCCTCGATGGCGCGCATGGCGTAGTGCCGGGCCAGGCCATCGGTGGCATAGGAATGGGCAGTACCGCGGAAGCAGTTGCGCGGGAACTGGTCCAGCAGCAGCATCAGCGCCAGTGCGCCCTCGGCACTGCCCAGCCAGTGTTCACGCCCACGCGAAGCGGCGGCGAAATGCTCATCCAGGAACAACTGGCGGAACTGCGCGTCGAACGCATCGTCGCGGGCGAACCACTTCGCAGGGCCCGCTTCTTTCCAGAAATCCACCACTTGCGCGGCAACGTCCATCACCTACTCCCCAGGGCCGGCGCGCCGCGCCAGGCCATCATCATCATTCATCGAAGCGCAGGTGGCGGACCGACTTGCCGTTGCGCCGGATAAGCTTAAGCGCCTCGATACCGATCTGGATATGGTTTTCCACGAACTGGGAGCTGACCTTGGCATCGGAAGCCTCGGTCTTGACCCCGTCGGGGATCATCGGCTGGTCCGACACCAGCAGCAGCGCGCCACTGGGAATGTGGTTGGCGAAACCGGCCGCGAACACCGTGGCGGTTTCCATGTCGATGGCCATGCAGCGCATCGCCCGCAGCCGCTCCTTGAAGGCCTCGTCGTGCTCCCAGACCCGGCGGTTGGTGGTGTAGACGGTGCCGGTCCAGTAGTCGTGGCCGAGGTCGCGGATCATGGTCGAGACTGCACGCTGCAGCGCAAACGCCGGCAAGGCTGGCACTTCCGGCGGCAGGTAGTCGCCCGACGTACCTTCGCCGCGGATCGCCGCGATCGGCAGCACCAGGTCACCCAGCTGGTTCTTGCGCTTGAGGCCACCGCACTTGCCCAGGAACAGTACCGCCTTGGGCATCACTGCCGACAGCAGGTCCATGATGATTGCGGCATTGGGGCTGCCCATGCCGAAGTTGATCATGGTGATGCCGTCGATGGTGGCACTGGCCATCGGCCGGTCCAGGCCGATGATGGGCGCACCGGTCAGCTCGGAAAAGGTGTGCAGGTAGCCGCCGAAGTTGGTCAGCAGGATGTGCTGGCCGAACTGGTCCAGCGGCACGCCGGTGTAGCGCGGCAGCCAGTTGTCGACGATTTCCTGCTTGCTCTTCATGGGCGGTCCGGTACGGCGTGGGGCCGCCATTGTAGGCGTGCACGGGCCAACCCACACCTGGGCCGGCAACGAAGAAGGGCGGCCCTGCGGCCGCCCTCCTGGTTCCCTGCGGTCACCGGCGGCTTAGAAGCGCACCGACCAGCGCAGGTTGGCACTGTGGTCACGGCTTTCGTCGCCATACTGGCCGCTATAGCCCAGCTCCAGCTGCTGGCGTGCGGTCAACCATGCCGACAGCCCCAGTTCGGCCACCACCGTCCTGTCAGCCATCGGGGCACCGCTGACCACGAAGCTGTCGCTGCCGGTGGCAAAGGCGAAGCGGGCCGCCGGGTCGCGGTCACCGCTGGCATGACGGTACCCGACGCCACCGCGCAGGTGCAGCCAGCTGTCCTGCTGGAACGAAGCCTTCAGGCCCTTGTCAAAACGCAGGCCGGCCGTGGCCACGGTGGTACGCAGATCGTCCACCTCACCCTGCAGTGCAGCCGCACCGCCGCGTTCGTTGACGCGCTTCATGTCCACTTCCACACGTGCGAGCTGCAGGTAAGGTTCCAGCCCCGCCTCGCGGCCGCCGAAGCGATAGCTCGCCTCGACGAACGCCTGGCGGGTGCGGCCGTCATAGCGTGCCGCCAGCGTATCGCTGTAACCGGAGAAGGCCAGCTCACGGGTGCTCTTCACCTCATGCTCGCTCCAGGCCAGGCCCCCCCGCAGGCCGAAGGCGCCCCAGTCGTGACTGGCATAGGCCCCCAGGTGCGTATTGTCGACCTTGGCACGCGCACGGCGTCCTTCCTGCTGCTTGGCATCGGTACGGCCGGTACCGGCCAGCATGCCCACCTGCCAGCCGTTGATCTCGCGGTCCACGCCTGCCAGCAGGCCGCTGCTGTTGGCTTCGGTGCGTGCGGTGTTGCCATTGCCGTCCAGCGTGGTGCTGCCACCGATGGCCTGTACCCAGACCCCCGTGGCGGCGTCGCCGTCTGCTCCCGGCGCGCGTACACCGACGCGGCGCGACAGTGCGGCATCACGCACGTAGCGGCTGCCCTCGACCAGGGCCATCGCGGTGGCCGCATGCAGCTCGCCGCTGAGGCCGTCCAGTGCAGCGCCTACCTGTTGAGGGAACAGCAGGGTCAGTGGGCGCGGCAGGCCCTGGTTGACCGCCAGCCGGTCGGCCACAGTGGCCACCGCGCGCTGGTTGTCGGTACTGGCGGCACTGGCAAGCGGATTGCCACGGGTGACTTCAATGCGCGCGCCACCGGTGCCATAGGACAGCCCGAATTTCAGGAACGGCGAGAACGCACTGAAGTCGGTGGTGGCGAACTGGCCACGGATTCCGCCGTCGGCACGGATGAAGTTGAACTGCTCACCCAGGTAATAGGTGCCCGCTTCCGGCAGGGCGATCAGGGTGCCGGCCAGGGTGGCGGTACCGGTGACGCGCAACTGGTCACTGTGCCCGCCCGGGGCCAGCTCGGCCTGGTACACACCGGTGGCGGTCTGCACGTAGTCGCCGTTGATGGTCAGCGTGCCGATCGAGTTGCCCGGTGCAACGATACCGGCCACGGTGGTATCGCCCAGCTGGCCGATGCCCTTCAGTGTGCCGTTCGGGCCAACGAGGGTGTGACCACCGGTCTGCGTGCCGTTGAACGACAGCACGCCACCGTTGACGGTCAGGTCGGAGCCTGCGAGTACCCCGACTGCATTCACACGGCTGTTGCCCAGGCTGGTCAACGCGCTGTTTTCCAGCCTTCCGTTCAATTCGAACGTCCCCTGCGCGGCCACCGAGGTGTGGGCGCCGCGCTGCACGCCGTCGAAGATGACCACGCCACCGTTGACGTTCAGGTCGGAGCCATCCAGCACACCGCGTGCGTTGATATGGCTGGCGCCCCCCTGACTGTTCAACGCAGTGTTCTTCAACGTGCCATTGAGCAGGAAGCTGCCGCCGGCCACGTCCACCGCTCCGGTGAGCGTATTGACGCCATCCAGTTCCAGCACGCCCTCGCGCACCAGCGCACCGTTGAAGCTGTTGTCGCCGCTCAAGCGCAGCCAGCCGATGCCGCTCTTGGTCAGCTTGCCGGGGCCGCCGATGTCGTTGGTCCAGTTGTCCCAGGCATCGCCTTCCCACACTTTCAGGCCACCGGCACGCTGGTTCATCACCACGTCGGTGTCCACGCGCAGCGAACCGTAACCCTCGATGGCCTTGGCCAGGTTCAACAGGCCCCAACCGTAGATGTCGTCGATGCCGGGCGCGCCCAGATCGGTGGTCGTGGTCAGCAGCACATCGCGCACCTGAGCGCTGTCCAGATAGGGGAAGCGTTCAAACAGCAGGCCCAGCGCGCCGGTGACGTGGGGCGCGGCCATGGAGGTTCCACTCAGCAGCGCATAGCCATAGGTAGGCACGCGCTGCTGGATGTCCAGGCTGACGTTGCCGTTGGCGTCGATGCCGACGCTGCCGGCCAGGCTGGAATCATCACCATAGGCGGTCGATACGATGTCCGAACCCGGTGCGGCAAGGCACCAGTTGGCACTCAGGCCGCACTTGTTGGAACGATTGCTCAGGGTCAGATTGGTACCGACGTTGACCACGCTCAACCAGTACGGCTCGATGTCGGCGAATGCGCGCGGCAGCGTGGCGTAGAGGCCGGCGATGGGGCTCTGCGCAGGCGTCGGAATGACCGAACTGGTATTGCCGGCCGCCCACACCTGGATCATCCCGCGCGCACGCGATCCGTCGGCAAAGGTGTTCAGGTACTGGCGGTCGTCCGGGTCGTTGTAGATCGCGTCCATGTCCGTCGCTGTCGTCGGTTCCGTGACCAGGCCCCAGCTATGGTTGATGGCACGCACGCCCTGCGCGTTCATCTGGGCATACAGGTCCTGGAAGGCGCTGACTTTCGGGCCGATCGCGCCCAGTGTCACGACCGAGTAGCCAGTCGCCGTGCGCTGCCACTCGCGGATGCTGTCGGAGAACAGCCGGCCAACGGTCAGGTCCGAACCGAAGGACACACCGTGCATGCCGCTTCCGTCCCGGTTCGCCGCGATGGTGCCAGCAACGTGCGTGCCATGGATCTCGAACTGCATCCCCGGCTGCACATAGGGGCCCGACTCGATGATCCTGCGGATGTTGTCGGGCACGTTGGCGTTGTACCCGACATAGCTGATCTGGACGTCATCGCCATCACTGGCGAAGCAGGCCGCCGGCCCACGCACTGCGGTGGTGTTGGTGCAGCGCGTGCCGTCAGCCATCAGATCGGCGATGCGGATGCTGCGGTTGTCCTTGCCGGCGAATTCCGGATGGTCTAGACCCGTGCCACTGTCGAACACGCCCAGGCGGATGCCCGCACCGGTCAGCCCGCGCGCATAGGCCACGTCGGCATTGATCGCAGCCAGGCCCCAGTCGAGTTCGAATTCACTGGTACGCCAGCTCGCAGCGTCGCCGGGCTTGCCCATGACCGGCTCCGCGGAAGCACCGGCGCTGGGAGCCAGCGCCGCCACCGGAATCGCTACCGAGGGAGCGATCATCGCGGGAGCGGAGTCGCTCATCCCGCTGTGCGCGGCGAACGCCGACTGCAGGCTGCGCTGCAGCTGGTAACGGGCCAGGGCGTCGTCACTGTCCTGGGCCAGTACCGGCAGTGCGGTGGCCACCAGCAACGAACCGACAATGGCCGACGCCAGCGGCGAGGGGAGGAAGGAACGGCGCGAAACGGTCGAACGGCGGAGCTTTGCAGCAGTCATCGGTTGCGTCCTTGATTCCATGAAAGGTACGGGCCCGGCTCCGTCGTTGGAGCAGGTGCGTAAGCTGGTGATACAGGTCAGCGCAAGACGTAATCAGCCCATTGTTTCATCCAACGTTAATATTTCCTTCACAAATCCTCCATCAGAAAATTCCTACCCCCCACGCCCCTGTCCAAGGTCACTTGGCAAGCCACACCGGCCCCGGCTAGCGTCGGTGGATTCATGTTTCTGGCGAGGGGAACTGCATGGCATCGACGTTGTTGCGCACCGGGGTGGCACTGGCGCTGGTTTCATTGAGCACGGCACCGGCGGTGGGCGCCTCGCGCTTCGTCGCCGATCCCTACCCCAGCACCTACCAGGCACACCCCGATGCACCGGTGCTGATCCAGAACGCCACCGTGCTGACCGGCACCGGCCAGCGCCTGGACAACGCCGACGTGCTGCTGCGCGAGGGCCGCATCGTTGCCGTCGGCCGCCAGCTGCAGGCCGATGCCGGTGTCACCCGCATCGATGCGCAGGGCAAGTGGGTCACACCCGGCCTGATCGACGTGCACTCGCACCTGGGCGTGTACCCCAGCCCGGGCGTCGGCGCGCACAGCGACGGCAACGAGATGACCGCCCCGGTCACCGCCAACGTCTGGGCCGAGCACTCGGTGTGGCCGCAGGACCCGGGTTTCGCCACCGCACTGGCCGGCGGCGTGACCAGCATGCAGGTGCTGCCGGGCTCGGCCAACCTGGTCGGTGGCCGTGGTGTGACCCTGAAGAACGTCCCCGCCATCACCTACCAGGCGATGAAGTTTCCCGGCGCACCGTGGGGGCTGAAGATGGCCTGCGGCGAGAACCCGAAGCGGGTGTACGGCGGAGGCAAGGGCGTCGCTCCGGCCACGCGGATGGGCAACGTTGCCGGCTACCGCGCCGCCTTCATCGATGCCGCCGACTACATCGCCAAGAACAAACCGAAGCCGGCCAAGCGCAGGAGCTGGTTCGGCAGCGACAAGGGCGACAGCGCCGGTGATGCTGGCGGCAAGCGCGATCTCAAGCTGGACACGCTGGCCGGCGCGATCGAAGGCGACATCCGCGTGCACATCCATTGCTACCGCGCCGACGAGATGGCCACCATGCTCGACCTGGCCAAGGAATTCGGCTTCAAGGTGGACGCCTTCCACCACGGCGTGGAGGCCTACAAGCTGGCCGACCGGCTGGCCGCCGACGGCGTCTGCGGCGCGCTGTGGGCCGACTGGTGGGGCTTCAAGATGGAAGCCTTCGACGGCATTCCGGAGAACATCGCATTGGTCGATCGGCCGAAGAACAGCTGCGCCATCGTCCATTCCGACTCCCCCGAAGGCATCCAGCGCCTGAACCAGGAAGCGGCCAAGGTGATCGCCGCCGCGCGCCGCGCACGCATGCCGGAGATCCCCCCCGAACACGCCATCACCTGGATGACCGCCAACGCCGCCAGGGCGCTGGGGATTGAAGGCCAGACCGGCACCCTGGAGGCCGGCAAGATGGCCGACGTGGTGGTGTGGAACGGCAACCCCTTCAGCTCGTACGCGCTGGCCGAGCAGGTCTTCATCGACGGCCGCCGCCTGTACGACCGCAGCGCACCTGCGGCCACGCCACGTTCCGACTTCCAGCTTGGCCAGGAGGTGCACTGATGGGCGCGTTGAACAAGCGTCGCCGGGCATGGCTCGGCGCTACGGTCATGGTGCTGGCCTGCCTCTCCGCATCCGCGCAGGCGCAGGACCTGCTGGTGCGCAACGCGACCGTGCATACGGCCAGCACGCGCGGCAGCCTGCAGCACGCCGATGTGCTGGTGCAGGGCGGGATCATCCGCGCAGTCGGCAGCGGGCTGTCCGCCCCGGCCGGGGCCAGCGTGGTCGAGGCCGATGGCCGCCCGCTGACACCGGCGCTGTTCGGGGGCATCACCGAGATCGGCATCGAAGAGGTCTCCGGTGAAGCGAGCACGGTCGACAGCACGTTGAAGATCGGCGAACAACCGTTGCGCCCCGAGTTCGATGTCACCCTGGCGTACAACCCGGCCTCGGTGCTGATCCCGGTGGCGCGCCTGGACGGCATCGGCTTCACCGCTCTGGGGGCGGCCACCGGTGGCGGCTTCGTTGCAGGCCAGGGTGGCGTGATGCGGCTGGACGGCAGCGCCGATCCCCTCGGGCCGCGCGCGCTGTTCCTGCGCCTGGGGTCAGCCGCAGTGGAGCTGACCGGGCATTCGCGTGCGGCGCAATGGATGCTGCTGCAGCAGATGGTGGACGAGGCGCGTGGCCAGGTTGCCGCGGACTCACCGCATGCGCTGCTGACGCCGGCCGGGCGCCGCACGCTGGGCCGCTACCTGGCCGGCCAGGGCTGCATCGTGGTAGAGGTGGACCGCGCGGCGGACATCCGCCAGCTGCTGCGCTGGGCCGTCCGCGAAAAGGTGAAGATCGCCATCGCCGGAGGCAGCGAGGCCTGGCAGCTGGCGCCGGAACTGGCCGCCGCACAGGTACCGGTGTTCGTCGATGTGTTGTCCAACCTGCCGGCCAGCTTCGACCAGATCGGCGCCACGCTGGAAAACGCGGCACGCCTGCAACGTTCCGGCGTGGCGGTCTCGTTCGTGCAGCGTGGCGACGCCTCGCACAACGCCCGCAAGATGCGCCAGCTGGCCGGCAATGCCGTGGCCAACGGTTTGCCCTGGGCCGACGGCCTGGCCGGCCTGACCCGGGTGCCGGCGCAGGCGTTCGGCGTGGCCGACCAGATCGGCAGCATCGAGCCGGGCAAGCGTGCCGACCTGGTGCTGTGGGAGGGCGACCCGCTGGACGTGGCGCACTATGCCGAACAGGTCTGGCTGGGCGGCCGGGCGATGCCGATGCGCTCGCGCCAGACCGAACTGCGCGACCGCTACCTGCAGCGCAACGCGCAGCCCTGACCTCCAGTTATCCAAGGAAACCTGCATGGCCACCCTGCGCTGGTACTTCGACTTCGTCTCGCCCTATTCCTACCTGCATTGGCAGAAGCTGAAGCAGCTACCCCAGTTCGCACAGATCCAGACCGTGCCGATCGCCTTCGGTGCCGTGCTGCATCACCTGGGCAACCTCGGGCCGGCCGAGATTCCGGCCAAGCGCCGCTTCATGTACCGCCAGCTGCTGTGGACTGCGCAGGCCGAAGGAACACGGCTGCGGTTCCCGCCGGGCCACCCGTTCAACCCGTTGTCTGCCCTGCGGCTGTGCCTGGCCGCCGGTGGCAGCGTGCAGGCGGTGGACGTGCTGTTCGACTGGATCTGGCGCGACGGCAATGCCGCCGATAGCGCCGAGGCCCTGCGCGAACCGGCTGCGCGGCTGGGGATCGAGGATGTCGCCAGCGCCATCGCGGCCCCCGCGGTCAAGGAGCAACTGCGGAGGAACACCGAGGCCGCCATTGCTGCCGGCGTGTTCGGCGTACCAACCCTGGCCATCGATGACGAACTGTTCTGGGGCAACGACGCCCATCCGTTGATGGCCGCCGTGCTGGCCGATCCCGCCCTGCTGCAGCAGCCCGAATGGCAGCGCCTGGCCGAACTTCCGGTGGCCGTGCAGCGCAGTCGCTGAACAGGGCCTGGCGCGTTTCCCTCGCGCGCCACGCCGGAATTTGAGATAGATTTCACGTTTCCGAACCTACAACCGCCCTGGAGGGGGAGCCGCGGATGCGCATCGGAATCGTCGTCGACTCGGCCTGCGACCTGCCGCAGGACTTCATTGCCGAGCACAACATCGTGCTGCTGCCGATCACCGTGCGGATCGGCGAAGCCGTGCTGGCCGATCATCGCGATGAGCAGGCCACCCTGAGCTTCCTGCACGCGCACGTGGCCGAGCACGGCGCCGAGGCGGAGACCATCCCCTTCAGTGTCAACCAGATCCGCGACCTGTTCCTGCAGCAGCTGGTGATCGATTACGACCACGTGTTCTGCATGACCATCACCAAGACCCGCAGCCCGATCCACGACAATGCGCTGCAGGCCAGCTTCGCCATCCTCAACGACTACAAGCCGGTGCGGCAGGCGGCGGGCTACAACTCGCCGTTCGCGCTGCGCGTGCTCGATACCCAGAACCTGTTCGCCGCGCAGGCGGTGACTGCGGTGGAGGCGGTTCGCCTGCGTGACAGTGGCGCCAGCGTGCAGCAGATCCGCGAGCGGCTGGAAGAACTGGCCGGCAATGTGCACGGCTACATGGTCACCCGTGATCTGTACTACATGCGTGCGCGCGCCCGGCACAAGGGCGACCGCAGCGTCGGCCTGCTCAGTGCGGCGCTGGGCAGCGCACTGGACATCAAGCCGGTGCTGCACGGCTACCGCGGCGAAACCGGGCCGGTCGCCAAGATCAAGGGCTTCGACAGCGCCGTGCAGAAGCTGTTCGCGGTGGTCGGCCAGCGCGTACGTGCGGGGCTGATGACGCCGACGGTGTGCGTCAGCTACGGCGGAGAACTGGACGAGCTGCGTGCCCTGCCCGGCTACGCACAGCTGAAAGAGGTCTGCGCCGGCCATGGCGTGACCGTGTACGAATCGGTGATGAGCCTGACCGGCATGGTCAATGTCGGCAAGGGCGCGGTCACGGTGGGTTTCGCCGATGGGCCACATCGGTTTGAATGAAGGCCGACCGTGGCTGGAATCTGCACATCGATTCCACCGCGGTTGTGCCAGTCTTGCCGCACTTCAAGGAGAACTTCATGCCCGCGCAGTACCACATCAGCCTGCCCGACCCGTCCAAAGCCCGCGGCAACGACCCTGACCTGTCCTTCCATTCGCAGGGCGCCGCCGGGTTCGCCGAAGAGCTGCAGGACGCCCTGCGCAGCGGCACGCTGTTCGAGCGCTGGAAAGCCAAGCAACCCGACCCGGATGCGGTGGAACCGCAGTGGGGCGTGACCGATCCGGACGCCACCGTGACTGGCGAGCAGAAGGACCTGCGCATCAACCTGGTCGCCACCACCCGTATCGACAGTGACGTGTTCAAGCAGCGCCTGCGCCTGCTGGCCGGCCACCACTGGGAACTGCGCGACGTGCGTTGAGGCCACGCCGTGGTAGGGCCGGCCGCTGGCCGGCAACCGAGGAGATGCCGGCCAGCGGCCGGCACTACCCAGTGCGATGTCCCTGGACGGGCGGCACGCCATGGGCTGGTCCGCTCAACAGTCCATGGTGCCGTGCGCGTTGCCCTCGTCATCCAGCACGCGCGCATGCAGGACCACCCGGTTGCGGCCGGCACGCTTTGCGGCATACAGGCCGGCATCGGCCAGCAGCTGGTCGGCACTGGCCAGCGCCGGTGGGTGCAGGTAGCCCACGCCGACGCTGATGCTGACCGGGCCTTCCGGCAATGGCAGCGCTTCGACCGCTTCGCGCAGGCGCTCAGCCAGCGCCAGCACGCCCGACAGTGGGCTTCCAGGCACGATGACAGCGAATTCTTCACCGCCATAACGCGCAACGCTGTCACCGCCGCGACCTGCGACGCCCTTCAGCACCCCGGCCACCGCCTGCAGGCAACGATCACCGGCCGGATGGCCGTGCCGGTCGTTGAAGGCCTTGAAGTGGTCGATATCCACCAGCAGCAGGCCCAGCTCGGTGCCGCTGCGCCGCGCGCGATTCCACTCGGAGGTCAGCCGCGCGTCGAACTCGCGGCGATTGGCCACGCCGGTGAGGCCATCCTGCCGCGCCAGTTGATCCAGCGCCGCCTGACGCTCCAGCAGATCGGTCTGCAGCAGGACGCTGCGCAGGCCGAAACCAAGGGTGGCTACGACGAAGCCCGCGACGGCCAACGGCCGCGCATGATCGACCACCAGCGTGCCGACCACCAGCAGCAGCAACGGCAGGATGATCGGACCGGCGGCCTGCACCGTCCGCGCCAGCCGCGGGTGTGCCGTGGTGCCTGTGTCCGGCGCCGTGTCCAGCGCCATGCAGGCGATCAGCAGAAAAGGGACGTCGATCAGCAGGTCGTTGAACGCACCGAATGCATCATCGGAGGTGTAGTGGTTGATGTAGTAGGCCACCAGCAGATAGGCCAGTGCGTACAGCGCCAGTGCACGGAAGAACCTGCGCCGTTCGGGCACGTCGCCGGCCAGCCATCGCACCACGGCGAACGCGGCGATACACAGGTTCTGGATGTCGAACATGCGCTGCATGTTGGACATGGCATGGGCGTCGACCTCGACACGGGCGGCGAACGATGCGGTGTGCACGAAGAACAGCACACCCAGCAGCGCCGCCATCGCCGCGTCGATCAGGCTGATGCTCGGGCGCTCGCGGCGTGCCCGGGCCAGGATAAACACCAGCGGCACGCCATACAGCACGTACAACAACAGGCTGACGCGTGGGGTGAAGTCAGCCCGGCCGGCACCCAGCGCATCCACCATGTTGAACGTCATGCCACCGGCCCACAGCAGCAGTGCCATCGCGGTAGAACGCCAGCCCAGAGCGGCGCGGTCACGTTGCGCCCGCAGCAGGCACGCGGCGGCGGCCAGCAGCGGTGCGCCGGTCAGGAACAGGAAAGAACCCACGCCCGCCGGGCTCGGCCAGAACGCCACGGCCAGCCCATGGCAGAGCACGTACAGCAGCGCCAGCACTACCGGCATGCATCCCCCCGATCCGCAAGGCCGTCTGAGCGCACGATAGCGCGCCGGCACGCCACAGCGGCGTGATCCACTGCGGCAAAACGACACTCCGCGTGCATCACCATGGTAGTGCCGGCCGCTGGCCGGCAATCCCAGGGAATTGCAGGGCTGCGGGTTGCCGGCCAGCGGCC